>NZ_JBSFEV010000002.1:0-478641 GCF_053594615.1 Streptomyces sp. NPDC001858 | reverse complement strand
GCGGGTGAGCCGGAAGGCGTGGTGCTCCAGCACCTCCATGCCCGGGAACAGCTCCTCCAGGTGCGCGCCGATGCCTGACGGATTCCGTCAGGCCACGCCCCCTTCGCACATCGCAGACAGCTCGCCTCAGCGCTTGACGAGCTTCCAGGCCGTCGGCAGCAGGCCCATCGCCAGGATCGCCTTGAGGGCGTCGCCGACCAGGAACGGCGTGAGGCCGGCCGCGATCGCGGCGGAGGCGGAGATGTCCGCGGCGTAGGCCAGGTACGGGACGCCGACGGCGTAGATGATCGCCTCGCCCAGCAGCATCGCGCCCGCCATGCGCGGCATGGAGCGGTCGGCGCCGCGGCGGGCCAGCGCGCCCACGGCGGCGGAGGCGAGGATCATGCCGAGGATGTAGCCGAAGGAGACGCTGAGGCCCGAGGTGCCGTCGGCGAACCACGGCACGCCGGCGAGCCCGGCCAGCGCGTACACGGCGAGCGCGGAGACTCCTCGGCGGGTGCCGAGGGTCGTGCCGACGAGCAGCGCGGCGAAGGTCTGGCCGGTCACCGGGACCGGGGTGCCGGGGACCGGGACCGCGATCTGGGCCGCGAGGCCGGTCAGCGCGGCACCGCCGAGCACGAGCGCGAGGTCCCGGACACGGGAGGCGGGGAGCAGGTCGGCGAGGACCTGCCCGGGACGGGCGGCGGTGACGGCGGCGGTGCTCATGGGGACTCCGCGGGGTGGGGACGGTCGGGACACCGCGACGCTATCCCAGCGATCACGGGCCGCTCACCGTCAGCGCTCGACAAAGGGGGGAAGGCGACCTTGGTCGGCTCCGGACAAAGGATGCCGGTTACACCCGGTACGGCGTGACGCCGATCACTGAGGTGGGGATGTTTCGCTCACCTTTCGGCAACACGGCGAGATTGTGTGTTCTCACCAAAGGAATCCTAGTGGTCTGGTCGGATTCACCTTTCCTGCCCTACGCTTCCGGCCATGGTTGCCCAGGCCCAGGCCCTGAACTTCTCGTCGCGTCGCCATGTCGACCTGCGGCGCGTCGGCGCGGCCGCCTGTCGCCCTCCGGTGTGAGGCGGGCGGAGTCGGTCACCCGGCGCGCCGCGCCCCACGGACGGCGCAGTGTCGGACCGGCTCCCGACTTCCGAGGAAGTTCCCCATGGCTCCCATGCCCCGTACCGCGGCTCCCCCCGCCCGGACCTCTCCCGTCGCCCACCGGGTCGCCGACAGCGACCGGCGGCGCACCAGCGCCAGCGTGATCCTGCGGTCCGTGCTGGAGCACGGGCCGGTCGCGCGCTCCACCATCGCCCGGCTGACCGGGCTGTCCCCCGCCTCCGTCACCGACCACTGCGCCCGGCTCGCCGGGCTCGGGCTGATCCGCGAGTCGGCCGTGCCCCGGCGCAGCAACGGGGTGGGCCGTCCGCACGTCCCCGTGGACCTGGACGACTCCCGGCTGGTGGTGGGCGGGGTGCATGTGGCGGTGCCGTACACGACCGTCTCGCTGCTCGATCTGCGCGGACGGGTGGTGGCGCGGCGGGAGTTGCGGCATCGCAGCCTCGAACCGTCCGAGGTGCTGGCCCGGGCCGCCGACGGGCTCGGCGCGCTGCTGGACGAGGCTCCCGGCTGCCTGGCCCTCGGGGCGGGGGTCGCCGTGGGCGGCTGGGTGGACCGGGATTCGGGGACCGTCGTCGAGCATCCGCTGCTGGGCTGGCGGGAGGTGCCCGTGCGGGAGGCGTTGGCCGCCCGCAGCGGGCTGACGGTCCATGTGGACGGGCACGCGCGAGCGTTGGTCAACGCGGAGCGGCTGTTCGGACGGGCGCGCGGCAGCCGGAGCCTGCTGCAGCTGTTCGTCGGGAACGTGGTCGACGCGGCGTTCGCCACCAACGACGAGGTGCATCACGGGCCGCGTTCGCAGGCGGGCGCGATCGCGCATCTGCCGTTGGCCGGCGGCGCCGAGCCCTGCGACTGCGGACGCGTGGGCTGCCTCCAGGCGGAGCTGAGCGAGCGGACGCTGTGCCGGCGGGCTGCGGCGGCCGGGGTGAGCGACGGGCTCGACCCGATGCATGTGCTCGCCGCCGCGAACGCCGGGGACCCGGTCGCCGTCCGGCTGTTGCGGGAGCGGGCGCGGATGGTGGGGCGGGCCGCCGGGCTGCTGCTGGACGTGCTCAATCCGGAACGGGTCGTCGTCACCGAGGTGGGCGTGCTGTTCCGGGAGGACTGCCTGGCCGCACTGCGCGCCGAGGTCGGGGCGGGGCGCGCGGACTGCGTCCTGCCCGCGAGTTTCGGGCACTCCGTGCTGGCCGTGGCGGGCGGCGCGGTGGCCCTGGACGTGCTGTACCGGGATCCGCTGGGCACCTCGGCCGGGCGCGATGCCGTGCCCGGCGTCGCGCCCAGTTAATTCAGAAACTCCGAATGTTGACAGGCCTTGCCCCAGGACGGGAATATCGTTCCATGAGCTGTCGCACCTTCTGTTGCTGACGCCCCGGCGCGCCGGGAGCGCGCCCCTCCTCTTCTCTCTCCGCCTTTCACGCGTGAGCTTTCTTTGTCGGGCCATAGCCATGCCCGCACTTCCGTAATTCCGTATGCGTTTCCGTATGCGTTTCCGTATGCGTTTCCGTATGCCTTTCCGCCGTTTCCCCTGGGGGTTCTCCCATGCCCGTTTCCCGTGCGTCCGGTGTCGACCGACGTCTCTTCCTCGCTTCTCTGCTCGGCGCCGCCGCCGGGGTCGCCGGGCTCAGCGGCTGCGCCGAGAGCAGTGCCGCCACCGGTGGCGAGGGCGCCTCCACGGCTCCGCTCGCCGACAAGGTGCCCGCCGGCACGAGCCTGAAAATCGCGTCCTTCCAGAACATCCAGCAGTTGCAGTTCGAGCTGGCGGATCTGCCGGCGCTGCCGTTCAAGGTGGCCGGCTGGCTCAACATCGGGGCCGGCCCGGATGTCATCAACGCCTTTCGCGCGAAGTCCCTGGATCTCGCCAACAACGCGGGCATTCCGCCGATCCAGGCGCATTACCAGGGATTCGACGCGAAGATCGTCGCGATCAACATCACCCGCAAGCCCAACTATCTCTTCGCCACCAAGCCGGGCAGCGACATCCACACCGTCGAGGACTTCCGGGGGAAAAAGCTGGCGTTCTCGCAGGGGCAGGCGCAGGGCGTCGTCCTGCTGCGGGCGCTGAAGCAGGCGGGCCTGAAGTACGACGACGTCAAGCTCGTCCCGCTGACCAGCAACCAGTTCCTCACCGCCCTGCAGTCCGGCCAGGTGGACATCGCACCGCTCGCCAACAGCCAGTCCCCGGCCTACCTCAAGCAGTACGAGTCCAAGGGCGCCCGGGTCGTCACCACCGACGTCGTCGACCTGCTCAACCTGCTGTGGGCGCCGGCGTCCGTGCTGAACGACAAGGCGAAGGCGGCCGCGGTCGCCGCGTACATCCCGCAGTGGGCGCAGGGCCAGGTCTGGCAGTACGAGCACCCGGACGTCTGGAACGAGGAGTTCTACGTCAAGACCCAGAACCTGACCCTCGACCAGGCGAAGGCGATCACCGCGCTCGCCAACAAGCCGCTGTTCCCGCCGAGTTGGGCGGAGGCGATCAAGTGGGAGCAGGAGACCGCGGACCTGCTCGCGGAGGGCGGCTTCGTGAAGAAGTTCGACGTCTCCTCGCTCTTCGACCACCGCTTCGAGGGCATCGCCGCGCAGTCCGTAGCCGCCGAGTACCGGAGTTGACCGCCATGACCACCACCACCGCCCTGGGCGCGGCCCCCGCAGTCGCCGTCGACGACGACTCCCCCGGCCGCCCCCGCCCCCGCCGCCGACGGCGCCGCGGTCTCGCCCCCGGCCGCCGGCTGCCCGCCGTCCGGCTCCTCGGGCCGCTGCTGCTCATCGCCCTGTGGGCCGCCGCCTCGGCCGCCGGGCAGCTGGACACCGGCGCGATCCCCGCACCCTGGACGGTGCTGGAGACCGGCGTCCACCTGTGGACCGACGGGACGCTGACCACCGACATCCTCACCTCGCTGGAACGCGCCGGGTACGGCTTCGCGATCGGTCTGACCGCCGGGGTCACGCTCGCGCTGGCCTCCGGGCTGAGCCGGACCGGGGAGGCGCTGATCGACGGAACCGTGCAGCTCAACCGGGCGATCCCGACCCTCGGCCTGATCCCGCTCTTCATCCTCTGGCTGGGCATCGGCGAGACCTTCAAGATCGCGATCATCGCCATCGTCGTCTACATCCCGATCTACCTGAACACGCATGCCGCGCTGTCCGGCATCGACCATCGGTTCGTCGAACTCGCCGAGGTGCAGGGCCTGTCGAAGGTCCAGTTCATCCGGCAGATCGTGATCCCCGGCGCGCTGCCCGGATTCTTCGTGGGACTCCGGCTCGGGGTGACCGGCTCCTGGCTGGGGCTGGTGGTCCTGGAGCAGATCAACGCCACCAGCGGCCTCGGCTACCTGATGTTCCAGGCCCAGAACTACGGCCAGTCCGACGTCATCCTCGTCGGACTCCTCATCTACGGCGTCTTCGGACTGATCTCCGACAGCGCGGTCCGTATCGTCGAACGGAGGGTGCTGTCGTGGCGCCGCACACTGAGCAACTGACCCGACCCGCCGTCCGACTGCGCGGACTGACCCGGTCGTTCGACGGGCGTACGGTCCTCGACGGCATCGATCTCGACATCCCCGCCGGCCAGTTCGTGGCGCTCCTCGGGCACAGCGGGTCCGGCAAGTCCACCCTGCTACGGGCGGTCGCCGACCTCGACCACGAGGTCGTCGGCAGCGGGCAGCTCACCGCCCCCGAGCGGGTGTCGGTGGTCTTCCAGGACTCCCGGCTGCTGCCCTGGCGGCGCGTGCTGGACAACGTCCTGCTCGGGCTGGACGGCAAGGAGGCCGACCGCAAGGGGCGGGCCGCCCTCGCCGAGGTGGGGCTCGGCGGGCGGGAGCGGGCCTGGCCCAACGAGCTGTCCGGCGGCGAGGCGCAGCGGGCGGCGCTGGCCCGTTCGCTGGTCCGCGAGCCCGAACTGCTGCTCGCCGACGAGCCGTTCGGGGCGCTGGACGCGCTCACCCGGATCAAGATGCATGCGTTGCTGCGGGAGTTGTGGGAGCGGCACAGGCCGTCCGTGCTGTTGGTCACCCATGACGTGGACGAGGCGATCGTGCTGGCGGATCGGGTGCTTGTCCTTGATCACGGACGCGTCGGGCTCGATCTGGCGATCGATCGGCCCCATCCGCGGTCTTATCGGGATCCGTTGCTCGGGGAGTATCGGGAGCGGTTGCTGGCGGCGCTGGGTGTGACCGAGGACGTGGGGTGACCGTCCGCCGCCGTCTGGGGGCTGCCGCCCCCAGGCCCCCGCTTCGGCCCTGAACGGGCCTCGTCCTCAAACTCCCCCAGAGGGGGGATCCCCAGACGGGCTGAAACAACCAAAGGATCAACCATGCCCCGCCATCTCCACCTCAACGCATTCCTCATGAGTACCGGGCATCACGAAGCCTCCTGGCGGCTTCCGGAGAGTGATCCGTTTGCTCATGTGGAGCTGGATCACTACGTGCAGCTGGCCCGGATCGCCGAACGCGGCACCTTCGACTCGCTGTTTCTCGCCGACGGGCCGCAGCTCTGGGGCAATATCGCCCAGCGTCCGGCCGGCGCCCTGGAGCCGCTCACGCTGCTCACCGCGCTGGCGACCGCCACCGAGCACATCGGGCTGATCGCCACCGCGTCCACGTCCTACAACTCCCCCTACAACCTGGCCCGCAAGTTCGCGTCGCTGGACATCATCAGCGGCGGGCGGGCCGGCTGGAACATCGTCACCACCGCCGGTGCGGAGGCGGCGCGGAATTTCGGGCTGGAAGCCGAGCCCGCGCACGCCGAGCGGTACGCGCGTGCCGCCGAGTTCCTGGATGTCGCGCTGAAGCTCTGGGACAGCTGGGAGGACGACGCGATCGTCGCCGACAAGTCGTCCGGCGTCTGGGGCGACGACGACAAGATCCACCCGCCCCGGCACCGAGGCACGTACTTCAGCGTCGAGGGCGCCCTCAACGTCCCTCGCTCGCCGCAGGGTTACCCGCTGCTCGTGCAGGCGGGGTCGAGCGAGGACGGCAAGGCGTTCGCCGCCCGGTACGCGGAGGCGGTGTTCACCGCGCAGCAGACGCTCGCCGACGCGCAGGCCTTCTACGCCGACCTCAAGTCCCGTACCCGGCAGGGCGGCCGGGACCCCGAGCACCTCAAGGTGCTGCCCGGGATCGTGCCGGTGATCGGCTCGACGGAGGCGGAGGCGCGGGCGCACGAACAGGTCCTGGAGGATCACATCGTCCACGCGCACGGGATCCAGCGGCTGGAGCAGCTGCTCCAACTGGAGCCGGGTGTGCTGGAGTTGGATTCCCCGCTGCCCTCCGATCTGCCGCCGGAGAGCGCGATCGAGGGGGCCAAGAGCCGCTACACGCTCATCGTCGAGCTCGCCCGGCGGGAGCGGCTCACCGTGCGGCAGCTGATCGGGCGGCTCGGCGGCGGGCGCGGGCACCTCACCTTCGCGGGCACGCCCGAGCAGGTCGCCGACGCGATCGAGACCTGGTTCACCCAGGGCGCCGCCGACGGCTTCAACATCATGCCCGCGGTCCTGCCCTCCGGCCTCGACGCCTTCGTCGACCATGTCGTGCCGATCCTGCGCGCCCGCGGTCTGCTGCGCAGCGAGTACGGCCCGCGCACCACCCTGCGCGAGAGGTACGGCCTCCCGCGGCCCGCCAACCAGCACGTCCGGCCGAACCAGCCCGCCCAGGCCACCCAGCCAGCACTCGTCTGACTCTTCTGAAAGGACGTCTTTCATGTCCATCGAGATCCGCAAGGTCACCGCGAACATCGGCGCCCAGGTCTCCGGCGTGGACATCTCCGCGCCGCTCGACGCGGAGACCGTCGCCGCCCTGCGTGAGGCGCTCAACGTCCACAAGGCGCTCGTCTTCGACAACGTCCGGCTGGACGACGCGAGCCAGCAGGCATTCGTCCGCCACTTCGGCGACCTCACCACCGCCCACCCGACGGTCGCGTCCGTCGACTCCGCGCCGAACGTGCTGCCCGTCGACAGTGAACGCGGCCGGGCCGCCAACCACTGGCACACCGACGTCACGTTCGTCCTCAACCCGCCGCAGGCCAGCACCCTGCGCAGCATCACGATCCCGCCGTACGGCGGCGAGACGCTGATCGCCAGTTCCGCCGCCGCCTACCGCGACCTGCCGGAACCGCTGCGCCGGCTGGCCGACACCCTGTGGGCCGAGCACACCAACGACTACGACTACGCCGTGCCGGCCGAGGAGCTCGACGAGGAACACGCCGCCGCCCGCGCCCAGTTCACCTCCATCAAGTACCGCACGGTCCACCCGGTGGTCCGCGTCCATCCGCTGACCGGCGAGCGCGGGCTGTTCATCGGCGGCTTCGCGCAGCGGATCGTGGGCCTGTCGCCGGCCGAGTCCCGCAAGATCCTCGACCTGCTCCAGACGTACGTCACCCGGCCGGAGAACATCCTGCGCCACCGCTGGTCCGTCGACCAGCTCGTCCTGTTCGACAACCGGATCACCCAGCACTACGCCATCGACAACTACAACGGTCTGCCGCGCCGGCTGCACCGGGTGACCGTGGCCGGTGATGTGCCGGTCGGCATCGAGGGCAAGGAGAGCTACTCCATCGAGGGCGACGCGGCGCACTACACGCCCGTGGCGGCGTAAGCGCTCCGCTCGGGGGGCCGCGATATGCCGTTGTTTCGGTGCGGCGCCGTCGTGGCTGGTCGCGCCCGCGCGGCGGAGCCGCAGATGTCAGCGCCCCTCGCCCCTTTGGGGCGCTTCCCGTCCACCGATCGGTGGACGGGAAGTTCCACCGGGTGCCGCTGTCCGTCAACTGGCCTGGTCCGCAAGGCTTTTGGGCATGACATCAATCGACTCACCCACGGTGCGCATAGCGCGTTCCAGCGCCCGGCATCCCTGGCGGGCGATCATCGGCTGGCTGGTGTTCGTGGCGCTGTGTCTGGCGGTCGGCGGCGCCGTCGGGATGAACAGCGCGCGGACGGCCGACTACCGGGTCGGCGAGGCCGGCCGGGCCGAGGCCATGGCGGCCGAGGGGCGCCTGGAGCGCCGGTCCACCGAGCAGGTGCTGGTCTCGGCCCGGTCGGGAGCGCTCGGCGGCTCCGCAGCCGAGAGCGCCGAGAGCGCCGAGTCCGCCGTCCGCGAGCTCACCGCCCGGATGGAACGGCTGCCCGAGGTCGCGGCGGTGGCCGCGCCGGTCCGCTCCGCCGACGGCCGGATCCTCATGGTCGAGGTGGCCCTGAAGGGCGAGGAGCGGGACGCCAAGGACAAGGTCGACGCGCTCACCGCGCAGACGGCGGCCGTCCAGCGGGCCCACCCGGAGCTGCTGCTCCAGGAGACCGGCAGCCCCTCCATCAGCAAGGGCGTCGACGAGCAGCGCGGGGACGACCTCGCGCTGTCCGAGAAGATCACCCTGCCGGTCACGCTGCTGACGCTGCTGATCGTGTTCGGCTCGCTCACCATGGCCGCCGTGCCGCTGCTGCTGGCGCTGTCGTCGATCGCGGCGGCCGTCGGGCTGTCGATGGTCGCCTCGCACGTCTCCCCCGACACCGGGGTCGGCACGAACGTGATCCTGATGATCGGCCTCGCCGTCGGCGTCGACTACACGCTCTTCTATCTGAAGCGCGAGCGCGAGGAACGGGCCCGCGGCGGGGGCCGGCTCGGTTCCGAGGCGCTGGTCGAGCTGGCGGCGGCGACCTCGGGGCGGGCGGTGGTGGTCTCCGGGTTCGCGGTCGTCGCCTCGACCGCCACGCTGTATCTGGCCTCGGACGTCATCTTCTCCTCCCTCGCCACCGGCACCGTCGTGGTCGTCCTGGTCGCGATGGCCAGCTCCCTGACGGCGCTGCCCGCGCTGCTCACCGTGCTGGGCCGGCGCGCGGAGCGCAGGGCGTCCCGGCGTGCGGAGCGCGGGAAGCCGCCCCGGCCCACCCGCGGCGACGGCGGCGGCCGGGTCTGGACGGCACTGCTGCGGCCCGCCGCCCGGCATCCCCTCGCCACCCTGTGCGGGTCGGTCCTCGCGCTGCTCGCGCTCGTCGTCCCGCTGGCCGGTCTGCAGATCACGGAGATGAGCCGGGACACGCACTCCCGCGAGATCCCCGCGATGCGGGTGTACGACCGGCTCAACGAGGCGTTCCCCGAGCAGCGGGTCACCCATCAGGTCGTCGTGCGCGCCGACGCCGCGCAGGCCGACGAGGTGGCCGCCGCGTTCGCCGGGCTCGTCCGACTCACCGACGACGACCCGCTGTTCACCGGCAGGCCCCGGATCCGCAGCTCCGCCGACCGCCGCGTCAGCACCCTCGAACTGCGCGTGCCGCACCTCGGGAACTCCGACCAGGCGTACGACTCCCTCGACCGCCTGCGGCACGCGTACCTGCCGAAGACCGTCGGCCAGGTCTCCGGCGCCGAGTACGGCGTCAGCGGTGACGTGGCCCGGTACGCCGACTATCCGGCCCACCAGAACGGCAAACTCCCGCTGGTGCTCGGGGCGTTGCTGCTCGTGACCTTCCTGATGACGCTGTACGCGTTCCGTTCCGTCGTCCTCGCTCTGCTCGGCGTCGGGTTGAACCTGCTGTCGGCGGCGGCCGCGCTCGGGCTGCTGGTGCTGGTGTTCCAGCACACGTGGGCCGAGGGGCTGTTGGACTTCCACTCCACCGGTTCGATCGGCTCGCGCGTGCCGCTGTTCCTGTTCGTGATCCTGTTCGGGCTGTCCATGGACTACCAGGTGTTCGTGGTCAGCCGGATCCGGGAGGCCGTCCTCGCGGGGACCCCGACCCGGCAGGCGGTCCTCGACGGGGTCCGCCGGTCGGCGAGCGTGGTGACCAGTGCGGCGGTGGTGATGACGACCGTGTTCGCGAGCTTCGTCTTCCTGCACATCATCGAGATGAAGCAGATCGGGTTCGTGCTCGCGGCGGCCGTGCTGCTGGACGCCTTCGTCGTGCGGATCCTGATCCTGCCCTCGGCGATGCTGCTGCTCGGCGAGCGCAGCTGGTGGCCGGGCCGGACGGGGCGGCCGGCGAAACCCGCGGCGAGCACGGCGCCGTCCGGCATACGTTCCTCCGTATGACCATGCCCATGACCACCCCCACGCCTGTACCCATGCCCTTACCTTCCGTCGATGTGTTCTGGGCGACGACGCTGCGCCGGTGGAACGCCGTGTGCTGGGTCCTGTTCGCCGCGATGGCGGTCGGGATCGTCACCGCCCTGGGCGACGGCGGCAGCCGGTACGCGGCCCTCGCGCTGCTCGGCGGCGTGGCGCTGAGCTACGGGGTCCTGCACCGCTTCCCGGACAACCCCGTCGTCCGGCCGCACGGCTACCTCGCGGTGCTGGTGGTGGCGCTCGGCGGACTGGCGTATCTGCGCACCGGCTACGCGTCGCTGTTCATGGCGACGCTCCCCCACTACTGGATGTTCGGTCGCAGTCCGCGGATCTCCCTGGGGTTCCTCGGACTGGCCGCCACCCTGACGCTGGCGGGAAGCTGGGTGGGGCAGGGCTGGTCGAGGGAGTTCTTCGGCGAGACGGCGACGGGCACGCTGATCGTGGTGGCGGTGGGGGTGCTGATCGGGCTGTGGGCGCGGGCGGTGGTCGAGCAGAGCACCGAACGCGCCGCGCTCATCGTCGAGTTGGAGCGCACCCAGGCGGAACTGTCCGCCGCCCACCAGCGGCAGGGCGCGGCCGACGAGCGGGAGCGGCTGGCCCGGGAGATCCACGACACCCTGGCGCAGGGCTTCGCGTCGATCGTGGTGCTGGCGGAGGCCGCGCGCACGGAGCTCGGGGCGGACCCGGGCCGGGCCGCGCGGCAGCTGCGCTCGATCGAGTCGACGGCCCGGGAGAACCTGGCGGAGGCGCGGGAGCTGGTCGGCTCGGGCCGTCCGCCGGACGGGTCGGCGTCGCTGGCCCGCACGCTCCGCCGGGTCCTGGACCGGTTCGCGGAGGACACCGGGCTCACCGTGGCGGCCGACCTGACCGATCTCGACTGCGACCAGCGGACCCGGATCGCGCTGCTGCGCTGCGCGCAGGAGTCGCTGGCCAATGTGCGCAAGCACGCCCGCGCGTCGACCGTGGGGCTGGTGCTCGCCCGGCGGCCGTACGGGGTGGAGCTGGAGATCACCGACGACGGCGCCGGGTTCGTGGTGGGGGACGCGGTGGGTTTCGGGCTGGACGGCATGCGCAAGCGACTGGCGGAACTGGGCGGGAGGCTGACGGTGACCAGTTCGATCGGGGACGGCACGAGGGTGCTGGCGGTGATTCCGGTATGAGCGGCGACGCGGCCGTGCTGCGGGTCGTGGTGGTCGACGACCACACCGTCATGCGGGCCGGGGTGGTGGCCCTGCTGGCCGGGGAGGACGGCATCGAGATCGTCGGCGAGGCGGGCGACGGCCGGGCCGGGCTCGACCTCGTCGAGCGGCACGACCCCGATGTGGCCCTCGTCGACCTGCGGATGCCGGTCCTCGACGGGGTGCGGACGACGACCGAGATCGTCGCCCGCCATCCGCGCACCCGGGTGCTGATCCTGACGACGTACGACACGGACGCGGACATCGAGCGCGGGGTGGAGGCCGGCGCCATCGGCTACCTGCTGAAGGACACCACGCGCGAGCAGCTCGTCGACGCGATCCGGGCGGCGGCGCGCGGGGAGACGGTGCTCGCGCCCCGGGTGGCGCAGAAGCTGGTCGCCCGGCTGCGGCGGCCGGTCCAGGAGGCGCTTACCGCCCGCGAGACGGACGTCCTCGGGGCGGTCGCCGACGGGCTGACCAACGCCGAGATCGGCCGCCGTCTCGTGATCTCCGAGGCCACCGTCAAGACCCATCTGCTGCGGCTGTTCGCCAAACTCGACGTGAACGACCGCACCCGGGCGGTGGTCGTGGCCATGGAGCGCGGGCTGCTGCCCCCGCCGTAACCCGGGGCCCGGGCGGCGGGCCCGGCGGCCGGGGCTGCGGCGGGGTCGGACCTGCCTGCGGGCCGAGCCGCGGAGCCGGGGCCTGGCCGGACCGCAAGGCCGGGTGTGTGCTCTACGTTCGCGGCATGGCACGGTTTCGGATGTACCCGACGGGCGGGCAGGAGCAGCAGATGCTGCTGCACTGCGCGCACGCGAGGTACGTGTGGAACCTCGCCGTCGAGCAGCACGCGCACTGGAGGCCGGGCCGCAGGCCCGCCCCCGGTTTTGCGGAACAGTGTCGTCAGCTCACCGAGGCCCGGCGCGGCAACGAGTGGCTGGCCGCCGGGAACGCGGACGTGCAGCAGCAGGCGCTGAAGAACTTCGCCACGGCCAAGAACGCCCGCTTCACGTCCGGGTTCGGCGACCCGACCTGGCGCAAGAAGTTCACGCATGAGGGCTTCCGGGTCATCGGCACCGACCGCGTGCCCGAGTGCCACGCAGACGGCTCGGTGAAGCTGAATGCGAAGACCGGCAGGCAGGTCATGGGCCGCTCGGTGGTCGTGCGGAAGCTGAACCGGCGGTGGGCGCAGGTCAAGGTGCCCGGCTGCGGCTGGGTCCGCTTCCGCCTCAGCCGTAGAGGCAAGGGTGCGAGGCTGCCGGGCGCGAAGAAGTTCCGGGTCACCTTCCGCAACGGAGAGTGGCATGTCGCGTTCGCTGTGATCCCCGACCCGGCCGAGACGCCCGGCACCGGTGAGGTCATCGGCATCGACCGCGGCGTCACCGTCACCGCCGCCCTCTCCGACGGCCGGAAACTCAACTGCCCGCAGCTCACCGCCCGCGAACGCGCCCAGATCCGCAAGCACCAGCGGCGCGCCGCCCGCGCCCCCAGAGGCAGTGAGCGCAAAACCGCCGAGTACGCGAAGGCCGCGAAGCTCAAGGCGCGGGAGGCGAACCGCCGTAAGGACTGGTGCGAGAAGACCAGCACGATGCTGGCCCGCGCCTACGACGTGATCCGGTTCGAGAAGCTGGACATCAGGAACATGACCCGCTCCGCGAAGGGCACCGTGGAGCGGCCCGGCCGGGGCGTCCGGCAGAAGACGGGGCTGAACCGGGCCGTCCTCGCCCAGGGCTGGGGCCTGCTGCGGCAGCGCACCGGGCACAAGGCGCCGGGCCGGGTCGAGGACGTGCCCGCCCCCTACACATCTCTGCGGTGCAGTGCCTGCGGTGGATCGACAAGAACTCGCGCAAGAGCCAAGCCGAGTTCGTCTGTTCCTCTTGCGGCTTCACCTGTAACGCGGACACCAACGCAGCAGCCAGCGTCGCGGCAGGACAGGGCGGGATCCCCGCCCCCGGCGCACAGCCGGTGCCGGAGGGAAGACACCGCCCACGCGGTCGAAGAACGTCCGTGAACCTCAACCCGAAACGGTTGAAATCCCCCACTTTTAAGAGGGGGAGGATGTCAACGGGTAGTTGTCCTTGCCGGCCGCCGCGCCGCCCAGCCAGTTAGTTCCAGATGCGGGCCGAATGGGGTACCGAGGTGTCGATCTCCGTCATGGAGACCATCGTGCCCCCGCGAGGGCTGCTCGCGGGGGCCGTGTCGCGCAGGTTTCGTTACAGGTTGCTGAAGTCCGGGCCCTTGGTACGGGTGCGCTTGAGCTCGTAGAAGCCGGGGACCGACGCGACGGCGACGGTGCCGTCCCACAGGCGGGCGGCCTCCTCGCCCTTGGGGGCGGGGGTGACGACCGGGCCGAAGAAGGCGATCTGCTCGCCGTCGGGGCCGGGGACGGCGATGACCGGGGTGCCGACGTCCTGGCCGACCTTCTCGATGCCCTCCTTGTGGGAGGCGCGCAGCTGGGCGTCGAACTCGAAGTCCGACTGCTCGGCGTACTCGATCAGAGACGCGGGCAGGCCGACGTCCGCGAGGGCGCCCGCGATGGCCTCCACGGTCGGGCCCTCGCCGTTGTTGTGGATACGGGTGCCGAGCGCGGTGTACAGCGGGCCGAGGACGTCGGCGCCGTGCAGCTGCCAGGCGGCGGTGACCACGCGGACGGGCTGCCATGCCTTGACCGCGAGCATCTCGCGGTACTCCTCGGGCAGCTCGTCGAGCCGGTTCTCATTGAGGACGGCGAGGCTCATGATGTGCCAGGTGACCTCGATGTCGCGGACCTTCTCGACTTCCAGGACCCAGCGCGACGTCATCCAGGCCCAGGGGCACAGCGGGTCGAACCAGAAGTCGACGGGCGTCTTCTCCGACATGTCTCTCCTCAGAAGGTCCTCAGCAACACAGACTTCTCCCGTCAACACCGTCGCCCGTGCCGCACATTCCCTGCCTCCCGGCGTCAGGGGCGCATGGCAGGATCGCTGCTGACCACGAGATCCATCCCATGACATGCCGAGGGAGTACCGCCCGTGCCCGGTGAGAACCTGTCCCGCGACGAGGCCCAGGAGCGGGCCGCCCTGTTGTCCGTCGACGGGTACGACGTGTCCCTCGACATCCGGTCGGCGGTGGACGAGGAGAGCGGCCGTCCGACCGGCGACCCGGGCGGGGACGAGCCTCGCACCTTCCGGTCGGTGACCACGCTGCGCTTCCGCTGCAACGAGCCCGGCGCGTCCAGCTTCGCCGACCTGATCGCGCCGAGTGTGACGGCCGTCTCCCTCAACGGCCGCGATCTCGACCCCGGCGAGGTCTTCGACGGCGCCCGGATCCTCCTGGACGATCTGGCCGCCGAGAACGAGCTCGTCGTCGACGCGCGTTGCGCCTACTCCCGCACCGGTGAGGGCCTGCACCGCTTCGTCGACCCCGAGGACGGCGAGGTGTACCTGTACACGCAGTACGAGCCGGCCGACGCCCGCCGGGTCTTCGCCAACTTCGAGCAGCCCGACCTCAAGGCCCCGTTCCGCTTCGAGGTGCGCGCGCCCGAGGCGTGGACGGTGTGGAGCAACGGCGCCGGCGAGCGGGCGGACGGGCTGTGGCGGTTCGCGGAGACGAAGCCGATCTCGACGTACATCACCTGTGTCGTGGCCGGTCCGTACCACTACGTGACGGACACCTACCGTCGTGACCTGGGCGACGGCACGACGCTGGAGATCCCCCTCGGCGCGATGTGCCGCAAGGGCCTCGCGCCGCACTTCGATCCCGACGACGTCTTCCTGATCACCAAGCAGGGCCTGGACTTCTTCCACGACCGCTTCGACTACCCGTACCCCTTCGGGAAGTACGACCAGGCGTTCGTCCCCGAGTACAACCTCGGCGCGATGGAGAACCCGGGCCTGGTGACCTTCCGCGAGGAGTACGTCTTCCGGGGGAAGGTGACCCGGGCGTCGTACGAGGCGCGGGCGAACGTCATCCTGCACGAGATGGCGCACATGTGGTTCGGCGACCTGGTCACCATGCAGTGGTGGGACGACCTGTGGCTGAAGGAGTCCTTCGCGGACTTCATGGGCGCGTTCGCGCTGGTCGGCGCGACCCGCTTCACCGACGGCTGGATCACCTTCGCCAACCGTCGCAAGGCCTGGGCGTACCGGGCCGACCAGCTGCCCTCCACGCACCCGGTCACGGCCGACATCCGCGACCTCCAGGACGCCAAGCTCAACTTCGACGGCATCACGTACGCCAAGGGCGCGTCCGTCCTGAAGCAGCTGGTGGCGTACGTCGGGCAGGACGCGTTCCTGGAGGGAGCGCGCCGCTATTTCAAGCGGCACGCGTACGGAAACACCCGGCTCGGCGATCTGCTCTCGGTGCTCGCCGAGACCAGCGGCCGGGACATGGCCGTCTGGGCGCGGTCCTGGCTGCAGACGGCCGGCGTGAACTCGCTGACCCCGCAGGTGCTGCTGGACTCGGCGGGCCGGGTGAGCGAGCTGGCCGTGCTGCAGGAGGCCGCGGAGTCGCACCCCGAGCTGCGGCCGCACCGGGTCGCGATCGGCCTCTACCGGCTCCAGGACGGCCGCCTGGAGCGGTACGCGCGTGCCGAGACGGACGTCGACGGCCCCCGTACGGTGGTGGCGGAGCTGGCCGGCGCCGAGGCGCCCGAGCTGGTGCTGGTCAACGACGACGACCTGACCTACTGCAAGATCCGCTTCGACGAGACCTCGCTCGCCACCCTGCGCGAGCACCTGGGCGCGACGAGCGACCCGCTGGCCCGCGCCCTGTGCTGGTCGGCGCTGTGGAACATGACCCGGGACGCGGCGCTGCCCGCGTCCGACTTCGTGGACCTGGTGACGCGGTTCGCGCACCGCGAGTCCGACATCGGCGTCCTGCAGATGCTGCACGCGTGGGTGAACTCGGCGCTGGTCCACTACGCGCCCGAGCAGTGGCGGCCGACGGGCGAGCGGATCCTCGCCGAGACGGCGCTGCGGAATCTGCGGGCGGCCGAGCCGGGCAGCGAGCACCAGCTGGCCTGGGCCCGGTTCTTCGCGTCGGCCGCGTCCTCGGGTTCCGACTTCGCGCTGCTCCAGGGGCTGCTGGACGGCACGGCGAAGATCGACGGGCTGGAGGTCGACCAGGAGCTGCGCTGGGTGTTCCTGGAGCCGCTGGTGGCGCACGGCGTCGCGGACGAGTCGGCGCCGGCGGCCGAGCTGGCCCGTGACGACACCGCGTCCGGCAAGCGCCACCAGGTGCGCTGTCTCGCCGCGCGGCCGTCGGCGGCGGTCAAGGCGCAGGCCTGGGCGCAGCTGGTGGAGTCGGACACGCTGTCGAACGCGCTGGTGGAGGCGACGATCGCGGGCTTCGACCAGCCCTCGCAGCGGGAGCTGCTCGCGCCGTACGCGGAGAAGTACTTCGCGTCGATCGAGCGCATCTGGTCGCAGCGCTCCATCCAGATCGCGATGCACGTGGTCCGGGGTCTGTTCCCGGCGCTCCAGGACTCGCCGCAGACGCTGGCGGCGACGGACGCGTGGCTGACGGCGCACGAGTCGGCGGCCCCGGCGCTGCGCCGACTGGTGCTGGAGGCGCGGGACGACTTGGCGCGGGCACTGCGGGCGCAGGGCGGCAGCGCCGGCTAGCTCCGCAGGAAGTGCCGCGATGTGTCGCCGTTTCGCTGCGGCGCCGTCGTGGCTGGTCGCGCCCGCGCGGCGGAGCCGCAGATGTCAGCGCCCCGCGCCCCTTCGGGGGCGCTGCCTTTGGCCATGAATTCCGCCCACGGTTACCGTTACGGAATTCAGTCAATCGGAACCGTAACCCCTGGCTCCCCCGTTCGGGACCAGGGGTTTTCGGCGCCTACTCGGCATCCGAACAGCCGTCCTTTAGGGCGAGCTTGTCCTGATTTGCCGACGGGCGTGTAACAGCGGTTATGACGCCGTCCGAGCGCGGAATCCCCGTTGCATGAACCACAACACCCCGCTCCCCCAGGTCCCCTCGGCGTCCCCCCGCCCCGTCCGTCATCTGTCGGACGTGCAGCGCCGCGTCACCACCGCGGCCCAGCTCCGCTCGCAGGGCGTCGCGTCGGCCGAGGCGAACGAGCAGTGCCGGCCCGGCGGGCCCTGGCAGCAGCTCCTCCCCGGTGTGTACGTGCTCCACCCGGGCCCGCCGACCAGCGAGGAGCGGCTGCACGCGGTGCTGATGTACGCGGCCCGCGAGGGGGCGGCGCCCGCGGTGCCGGTCCAGCCGGGCTCCGGGGAGCCGCACCGGCCGGTGTACAAGGAGGCGATGATCACGGGGCTGGCGGCGCTGAACCTGCACGGCCTGTCCTGCACGCCGCCGCTGCTGTCCCTGGAGCACATCGACGTCCTGGTCCCGCGGCTGCGCCGGCTGCGCTCGACGGGCTGCGCGCACGTCGTCCGCACGGCCTCGCTGCCGACTCCGGAGCAGGCGACGGGGGTTCCGGTGGCGCCGGTGCCGCGGGCGCTGGCCGACGCGGTGGCGCAGCTGACGGACGCGGACGTGGTGCGGCGGCTGCTGTCGGAGGCGGTGCGCGGGGGGCACTGCGAACCGGCGGCCGTGGTACGGGAGTTGAACGAGGCGAAGCTGCTGAGCCGGCCGCATGTGGTGGACGCCGTGGACTCGCTGCTCGCGGAGGGGCGCGCGATCGCGGAGGACCGGCTCTACACGATGGTCGTCGAGCACGGTCTGCCCGACCCCGTGTGGAACGTGGACCTCCGGCTGCCGGGCGGGCCGCACCTGGGCGGCCTGGACGCGTACTGGCCGGAGCAGGCGGTGGCGGTGGAGCTGGACACCCGGGCCCCGCGCCAGGACGAGGACGCGCTGTGGTCCGAGTACGCCCGTAAGCGGGAGCACTTCGAGCGCCTGGGCATCACGGTCGTGTACATCACGCCGAAGAAGCTGCGGGAGTCGATCGAGCAGCAGGCCGCGGTGGTCCGCACGGCGCTGATGGCCGCGGGCGACCGGGACCCGGCCGCGTATGTCGTGGTGCTGCCCCGGTAGGAGGGGGACCGGGGAGGCACCAGGAGGGGAGAGGAGGGCCGCCGGTCACCGGCGGCCCTCCTCGGCTTACCGGCTCTTAGGGTGAACCGATGAGATTACGCCCGGTGTTGATCGTGCTGTTCGTGCTGCCGCTGCTGTGGGGGGCGGTGTCGCTGCTCAGAGCCGGTTCGGCCTACGGCGTCCCGGACTGCCCGGGGATCCAGCTGGGCCCGGACGGCGAGGACCACCCCGGCCGCATGCGACGCTCCTACACCTGCTCGATCTACTACAACCAGACCGAAGACTCGGCGGGGACGGCCACGTACGACCAGCTGAAGGTCGCCCAGGCCCACGAACGCGGCGGCCTGTACCGCCAGGGAATCCTGCTCACCCTGTACGGCCTGGCGGGCATCGGCATCACGACAGCCGCCACCCGCAAGCCCGCTCCCGGCCTCCAGGGTCTCTCCCAGGACCTGCCCCGGCCGGACAGGCCCTAGCCATCCTCCCGTTGGGGGATCCGCTGGACGGAGCCCGCGTAGACGCGGTCGATCAGGGCCGCGTACGACGCGATCATGCGGGTTCTGCTGAAACGTTCCCGGGCGGCTGCCGACGCCGGGGCGAACTCCTCGCGCCGGGTCACCGCCTCCGTCCAGGCCGCCGCGATCGCCTGCGGGTCGGGCGGGGTGACGAGGCCGCGGCCCGCCACGATGGCCGCGCTGTCGCCGACGTCCGTGGTCACCGGGACCGCGCCGCACATCATGCCCTCGACCAGGCACAGCGGGGCCGCCTCGCCCCAGGCGGAGGTCAGCGCGACGACGTCGCAGGCGGCGTAGACCGTCTCCATGTCGTGCCGCACGCCGAGGAGGTGGAGCCGGGACGCACGATCCGGCGCGCCGGCGAAGGCGTCCGCGACGTCGCCCGCGAGGCCGGGGTTGGCCGTCGTCATGCCCGCCCCGCACATCAGGACGTGCCCGTCGGGCACCGCCTCCAGCCACGCGGCGGCGGCCGCCAGGAAGAGCGGGACGTTCTTCATGCCGTCGTAGCGGGCGGCGAAGACGACGACCGGGGCCGCGGCGTCCACGCCCAGGGCCGTGCGCACCGCCAGGCGGCGGGCGGCGTCCGGGCGGAAGCGGATCAGGTCGACGCCGTTGGGGATCACGTGCAGCAGGCCCGCCGGGACGCCGGCCGCCTCGTACGCGGCCCGGGTCGACTCGGCGCAGCACACGGCCGCCGCGACCGTGCCGTCGGCGATCGCGGCCTTGAGGTCGTCGAGGGCGCGGCCCTGGTTCTCGGGGTCGGAGCGGTGCAGACAGACCACGACCGGGCGGCGTGGCAGGCCCGCCCGGGCAAGGAGGGCGAGGGGCTGTTCCTTGAGGGAGAGGACGACGTCCGCGTCGGCCGTCGCCCGAGCGGTATCGGCCAGCTCGGGGCCGGTGAAGACGGCCGGATCCATGCCCTCGGCGGCTCCGGCGGCGCCGGCGGCGAACGTGCGGCCGAGCGAGGTGACGCCCACCTCGGCCGCCGTCAGCCTCCGGTAGCAGGCGTCGTCCTCCATCCGCTGGCGGGTGGCCTCGCGGTGCACCTCGCCGTGGATGCTCAGTACCCGGTGGTGCTGGCCGCCTTCGCGCAGCCCCAGCACCACATCGCTGTGCACGATCCGGGCTCCTCCGGAGAAGAACCCCTCGTAGACCGAGAGCACCCGCAGTCCGTTTCCCCTGCGCACACGATCACCCGCCTCGCACCGATATCCAGCCATCCCCGTGAAGTGCGGGTTAGCCGATATGAGGCGGTACGAATATTGCGTCCGCATGAACTGGACGCTTCGGGTCCGGGTCTGCTGGATTACCGCGAACGCCCGGCCGCCGGCCGTTCGCGCCACAGTGCGAGCGCGATGTCCACCAGGCCCACCCGGACCAGGTCCGGCACCGCGTCCAGGTGGTGCCAGGCGGCCAGGTCGGTGGAGCCGTTCACCTCGTAGCGCAGCTCGCCGCCGGCGATCCTGCCCTCGTAGACGATGCGCAGGCCCTGGTGGTCCTCGGGGCCGCGCAGGCCGTCGCGGCGCGAGACGTTGCGGAAGGAGTCGATGCCGAGGAGGCCCGTCACCTCGACCCGGTAGCCGGTCTCCTCGTCGAGTTCGCGCACGACGGTGTCGAGGGGGTCCTCGCCGTGCTCCATGCCGCCGCCGGGGAGCACCCACTCCGGGGTGCCGTCGGGGGCCGGCGAGCGGGCGAGCAGGATCTGGCCGCCACGGACGCAGACGGCGTAGGCCGCCACCCTCAAACTCTTGCGCATGCAACGACGTTAGCCGCAGCGGCGCCCGCCGACACGGGATTTTCCGGCGGGCGGACGCGAGGGTCCGGCACAGTGCGGGGACAGCGCGGGGACAGTCGCCGCACAGGGGGCTCGTAGAGGGTTTTCCCCATTCATCCATATCGATTCGGTCAACTCTCCCCAAACAGCAGCCCCTTGAGTAAAGCTTTGCGGTCATCCGGGACCATGTTCCGGACGGTCTTGATCAGGACAGGAACGGTCCCGATCATGCGCCGCTCGCTCCTTTACCTACCAGGTGCCTACAAGGGATGCCGATGACCCTCACCCCCCAGCGCGAACCGATATCGGGTACCAGACGCGTGGCCCGGATAGCCGTGGCCGCCGGCCTGGTGGCCGCGCTGTCCGCGGCCGGGCCGATGCCCCTGGCCTTCTCCGCCGACAGCGGACAGACCCCGGCCGCGGCCGACCCGGGCGTGAAGTCCGCCCACGACAAGCTCGGCTCCGACGACGCCGACCTCCTCGCCGAGGCCAAGGCCGCCGGCGACAAGAACGTCACGCTGATGGTCGCGACCGCCCCCGGACAGACCGAGCAGGTCGCCGGGGAGCTGGACGCCGTCAAGGGCGGCTCCGTGGGCGAGTCCTACGACAAGGTCGGCTACGTCCGCGCCACCCTCCCGACCGGCAAGGCCGACGCGGCGATCGCCGCCGCCGCCAAGCTGAGCTCGGTGCACGCCATCGACCTGCGGCAGACAATCGTCCTCGACGACCCGACGCCGGACGCGGACTCCGCGCAGGGCGCCGCGTCCACCACGCCGAAGACCTACCCCGCGCCGAACGCGAAGACCCCCGCCGAGAACCCGTACAACCCGTCCTTCGAGACGGGCGCCGTCGACTTCGTGAAGAAGAACCCGAAGGCGGACGGCCGCGGCGTCACCATCGGCATCCTCGACTCCGGTGTGGACCTGGCGCACCCGGCGCTGCAGAAGACCACCACCGGCGAGCGCAAGATCGTCGACTGGGTCACCGCGACCGACCCGATCCTCGACGGCGACGCCTCCTGGCGCGCGATGGTGACCGCGGTCTCCGGCCCCAGCTTCACCTACGGCGGCCGCACTTGGGCCGCGAAGCCCGGCTCGTACCAGATCAACCTCTTCCGCGAGTCCGCCACCGCGGGCGGCGACGCCAAGGGCGACGTCAACCGCGACGGCGACACCACCGACGTGTGGGGCGTCCTGTACGACGCGGCCGCCGGCACGGTCACCGTCGATGTGAACAACAACGGCGACTTCACCGACGACACCGCGATGAAGCCGTACAAGGACGGCTACCAGATCGGCTACTTCGGCACCGACAACCCGGCGACCGACGTCGTCGAGCGGCAGCCGTTCGTCGTCGAGGTCCGCAAGGACGTGCCGATGGACCCGTACGGCGGCGACTGGGTCGGCAAGACCGCCGACTTCGCCAACATCGGTCTCATCGCCAGCGAGCACGGCACGCACGTCGCCGGCATCACCGCCGCGAACAGCCTGTTCGGCGGCAAGATGAACGGCGCGGCGCCCGGCGCGAAGCTCGTCTCCTCCCGCGCCTGCGTCTTCGGCCCGGGCTGCTCCAACGTCGCCCTCACCGAGGGCATGATCGACCTGGTCGTCAACCGCGGCGTCGACATCGTCAACATGTCGATCGGCGGTCTGCCGGGGCTGAACGACGGCAACAACGCGCGCGCCGAGCTGTACACGCGCCTCGTCGACACCTACGGCGTGCAGCTGGTGCTCGCCGGCGGCAACGAGGGCCCCGGCGCCAACACCATCGGCGACCCCGGTCTGGCCGACAAGGTGATCTCGGTCGGCGCGGCCATCTCCAAGGAGACCTGGGCGTCCAACTACGGCTCCCAGGTGACCAAGAAGTACGGGCTGCTGAACTTCTCCTCGCGCGGCCCGCGTGAGGACGGCGGCTTCACGCCGACGCTCGTCGCGCCCGGCGCCTCGGTCAACACCACGCAGACCTGGCTGGAGGGCGCCCCGGTCGCCGAGTCGGGCTACGCGCTGCCGGCCGGCTACTCCATGCTCCAGGGCACCTCGATGGCCTCCCCGCAGGCCGCGGGCGCCTCGGCGCTGCTGATCTCGGCGGCGAAGCAGCAGAAGGTCGCGCTCACCCCGGCGACCCTGCGCACCGCGCTGACCTCGACCGCCCACCACATCAAGGGCCTCCAGGCCTACGAGGAGGGCGCGGGCGCGATCGACATCGTGGACGCCTGGAAGTCCATCAAGAAGGGCGCCACCGCCCACGAGTACACGGTCAAGGCCCCGGTCGACACCGCGCTCGACCAGGCGCTGAAGACGCCGGGCTTCGGCACCGGCATCTACGACCGTGAGGGCGGCCTCAAGGCCGGCCAGAAGAAGACGTACGACGTCACGATCACCCGGACGACCGGCGCCGACAAGGCGATCCGCCACGAGCTGCACCTCGAGAACAACGCGGCCGGCACCTTCAAGATCCTCGGCTCGGACGACGTCAAGCTGTCGCTGAACAAGCCGGTGACGGTCAGGATCCAGGCCGACCCGAAGGCCGCGGGCATCGCCAGCGCGATCCTGGAGGTCGACGACCCGAAGACCGAGGGCCTCGACAAGCAGATCCTCAACACGGTCGTCGTCTCGACGCCGGTGAAGCACACGTTCCACGTGTCGAACACCGTGCAGCGCAACAGCTTCCAGTCCTACTTCCTGACCGTGCCCGAGGGCGCCGAGTCGCTGGAGGTCGCGATCGGCGGGCTGAAGGACAAGAGCCAGACCCGGTTCATCTCGGTCCACCCGTACGGCGTCGCGGTCGAGGACAGCTCCACGATCTACTGCTACAGCAACTACCCGAACACCAACGGCTGCAAGCCGGACGCCCGTTCGTACCAGAACCCGCAGGCCGGGGTCTGGGAGATCGAGGTCGAGTCGCGCCGCACCTCGCCGCTGCTCGACAACCCGTACAAGCTGGACGCCACCGTCTACGGCGCGGCCTTCGACCCGGAGACCGTGACCGTGCCCGAGGCGAAGGTCGGCACCCCGGCCGCCGCCTCCTGGAAGGTCACGAACAACTTCGCGGCCATCGACGGCAAGCTGGCCGGCGGCCCGCTCGGCTCGTCCAAGTCGGCCCGCCCGACCATCGCGGACCACGAGAACCAGACCACCACGGTCGAGGTCCCGGCCGGCGCCAAGTCGCTCGACGTGTCCATCGGCAACGTCTCCGACGCCTCCGCCGACCTGGACCTGACGGTCTACGACGCGGACGGCAACCAGGTCGCCCAGCAGGCCGACGGCGACTCGGAGGAGGCGGTCTCCATCCCGTCGCCCGCCGCCGGCACCTACACCATCGAGGTCGCGGGCTACTCCGTCCCGGCCGGCACGACGGCGTACGACTACGTGGACGTGTTCTTCTCGTCCGCGCTCGGCACCGTCACCGTCGACGAGTCGACGCCGGTGAAGCTCGCCACGGGCGCCTCGGCGGCGGTCTCCGCGACCGTCACCGCGCTGGCCCCCGCACCGGAGGGCCGCGCCTTCTTCGGCCAGGTCCAGCTGGTGAACGCGCGGGGCACCGTCGCGGGCAGCGGCAACGTGGTGATCGAGAAGGTCACTCCGTAGCACCGTGCGGCTGAGTGAGGGGCGGGCGTCCGAGAGGGCGCCCGCCCTTCTCCTGTCGTCGTGTCACTCGCAGGCGACGCCCTCCGTGTCGGGCAGCGCGCGGACCAGCGCCTCCCGCTCGACGGCGATGTCGGATTCGCCCACCGCCCACAGCTCGGCGGTGGCCGACGCCTTCCCCAGGGCGACCAGGACATGGTCGCCCTCGGCCAGCAGCGGGTCCATGTCCTCCTCGACCAGGAACTCGACCTCGGGCCGCGCCGGCGTCTCCGGCTTGTAGGAGCGGGTGATGTGCAGGGTGATCCGCTCCCGGGTGGTGCCGGGCACCGGGGCGATGTCCGTGACGTCCCCCTCGACGACGAGCCGGGCGCAGGCCAGGTAGCCGGGATCGCCGAGGAGAGCCCCCTTCCCGCCCGCGGACGCCTCGGCCCGCTCGTCGGACGCCGCCCCGCTGCCGTCGGCGCTCTTGCTCGACGCGATGTCGGCCGCCCCTCGGCCGACCTGGACGACGGCCCACCCGCCGCCGAACACCAGCGCGCCGGCCGCCGCGACGCCCACGACGCGCAGCGCGAGGGGACGCAGTCGCCGTACCGGGGCGGGCGTCGGTCGATCGACGGGCTCGGGCGCCGACTCCGTGAGGACGTCGGCGAGGAGGCCGAGCTGCTCGCGCAGGAGAGCGACGTCGGCCCGGGCGGAGCCGTGGTCGGGATCGGCGCGGACGCCTTCGGAGAGCTCGCCGGGCGGAACGTCCAGGATGGCCGCCATCAGCGCGTCCATGCCGTCGTACCCGTCGTGGCCTTTGTACCCGTCGTAGCCGTCGTGGCCTTTGTAGCCGTCGTCGTCGTGTGGGCCTTCCACGTCACACCACCTCGTCCTCGTGCAGGCGGGCGCGCAGGGCCCGGACCGCCGTGTGCAGGCGGCTCTTGACCGTGCCCTCCGGGACGCCCAGCTCGCGGGCGATCGAGCGCACCGGAAGGTCGGCGTAGAAGCGCAGGACGACGACCTGGCGCTGGGCGTCGGGCAGCTCGTCCAGCCCCTGCGCGACGGCCAGGGAGAGCACGCTGGTGTCCTCGCCGGAGGGGTGCTCGTGCTGGCGCAGCGAGGCCAGCCGCTCCCCCAGCCGTTCCTGACGGCGCTTGGCCCGGTGCCAGTCCATGGCGAGGTTGGACGCGACGACCGCCGCCCAGGCGGAGACGTCGCGCGGCGCCTCGTACCCCTTCGCCGCCCGCTCCAGCAGCCGGAGGCGGACCTGCTGTACCCCGTCCAGCAGGTCCGCCTGCGGCACCCCGCCCAAGGCGAGCACCGCTCGCACCCGGCGTTCCTGCGCCGCGTCCAGGGGGTCTTCGTGTTCGTCCCCCTGGACACGGCGGGTGATTCTGCGCAGCACAGACACCCCTCCCCTCGCCGCGTCCCCTCTACGACGCCGTGGCGCGCAGAAACGTTCGGCGAAACCGTGGGAATTTGTGCGGAGGCGCTTCAGAGGCGTACGTCACACCGCGCGACGGGGCCGCACAGCTTGCGGCGCGACCTGGTCGCGGGGCGAATTTCTCCAGCTCAGGGGGTGTGCGGGCGGGAGTTCCGCAACCGGGCTGCACGGCGGGGCGTCCCAGCCCTCGGGCATGCCGCCCAAAGAATTGGACAGGTGGGCCGGGGTCGGCCGCATGATGGAAAAGCCTCGGCCAGGCAATACGTACGTAACGAGACAGAGGGAGTCGCCGTGAGGGTCGGAATCGTCGGAGCCACCGGTCAGGTCGGCACGGTCATGCGCAGGATCCTCGTCGAGCGGGCTGCATCTTCCCCCCTTGGCCCAGTCACGGAGCTGCGTCTGTTCGCGTCGGCCCGCTCCGCCGGGTCGGTCCTGGACGGCGTGACGGTGGAGGACGCGGCGACGGCCGACTACTCCGGCCTGGACATCGTGTTGTTCTCGGCGGGCGGCGCGACGTCGAAGGCGCTGGCCGAGAAGGTCGCCGCGCAGGGCCCGGTCGTGATCGACAACTCGTCGGCCTGGCGCAAGGACCCCGAGGTGCCCCTCGTCGTCTCCGAGGTGAACCCGCACGCGATCGCGAACCGTCCCAAGGGCATCATCGCCAACCCGAACTGCACGACGATGGCCGCGATGCCGGTCCTGAAGCCGCTGCACCAGGAGGCGGGCCTGGAGGCGCTGGTCGTGGCCACCTACCAGGCGGTGTCCGGCTCGGGCGTCGCGGGCGTGGCCGAGCTGCACGGCCAGGCGCAGAAGGTCGTCGCCGACGCGGACAAGCTGACGCACGACGGCGAGTCGGTCGACTACCCCGAGCCGCACGTCTACAAGCGCCCGATCGCCTTCAACGTGATCCCGCTCGCGGGCTCGATCGTCGAGGACGGCCTGAACGAGACCGACGAGGAGCAGAAGCTCCGCAACGAGTCCCGCAAGATCCTGGAGATCCCGGACCTGAAGGTCTCCGGCACGTGCGTACGCGTCCCGGTCTTCTCCGGCCACTCGCTCCAGGTCAACGCCCGCTTCGCCCGCCCCCTGTCGGCGGCGCGCGCGACGGAGCTGCTGTCCGCCGCGGAGGGCGTCGTCCTCACCGACATCCCGACCCCGCTCCAGGCGGCCGGCAAGGACCCGTCGTTCGTGGGCCGCATCCGCGAGGACGAGACGGTCGAGCACGGCATCGCCCTCTTCATCTCCAACGACAACCTGCGCAAGGGCGCGGCGCTGAACGCGGTCCAGATCGCGGAGCTGGTGGCGAAGGAACTGAACGGCTAGGCCGGGCCAGAGGCCCAACGCCTGACCTCATACAGGAAGCACCCGTACTCGACGGCCCGGACGTGCACGAACGCGACGTCCGGGCCGTCGAACGCCTCCCGAACCGCCACGTCGAGCCCTCCGGCGTCGACGAGCGCGCCCCCGAGGATGCGCCCGTCACGGGAGTACCGCCGAACGACCCGATGAGCACCCCCGAACGGATACCCGCCCTCGGTCGGCTCGGCACACCCGCCGGCATGGACGAACACGGGCCCTTGCTCGTCGTAGGCCCCGGGCTGAACACCCGTCTCGGCGGCCCACCGCCGCAGCGGCGCGTAAGAAACGAGCGCAATGTTGTCCCCCACGCCACTGCGCCGCAGACAACAACGCAACGGCGCACCACCCTCCTGATCGACAAACGGCGCGACCGAACACCCGGCATCATCGCGAACCCGCAACTCATCGAGAGCAGCGGCATCGATAGCCCGCACGGCGTAGCCCCGAAAACCTGTCGCACTGGTCGTCCCACTCAAAGCAGTAGCCATACCCCCACCCTCCAACCACCCACGCCCCCCACACCGGCGGATTCCAGACACCAACCTCAAACAACCCTGCCTCCCCACCGGGACGGCAGCGGCGCAGGGGGACAGGGTCCCCTGGGGACGCAGGGGGCAAAGCCCCCGCCGGGGTCCGGGGGCGGAGCCCCGGAGGGGGTGCAGGGGGCAAAGCCCCCGCCGGGGTCCGGGGCGGAGCCCCGTGGGGGGTGCAGGGGGCAAAGCCCCCGCCGGGGTCCGGGGCGGAGCCCCGTGGGGGCCACTTCCCACCCACCGAGTCGGGCGGGTGGGTGGGCGAGGGGGTAGGGGGCGGAGCCAGCGGGGCGGGGGTGGGCGCGAGACCCCTTCGGGGTCCGGGGCGGAGCCCCGTGGGGGTGACCGCCCGACTCACCGAGTCGGGCGGGTGGGTGGGCGAGGGCGGCGTCAGGAGGGGACCGCCTCCGCCGTGGTCAGCAACGGCACCGCCAACACCCCCAGCGCCGCCGCAACCCCCAGCGCCACCGTCACCCCGCCCGCGTCCGACACCCGTCCACCGACGAACGCGCCCACTGCTATCGCCGTGTTGAACACCCCGGCGAACATCGCGGACACCGCCTCACGCGCCTCCGGCACCGCCGCCGACAGCCACGTCTGGGCGGTGACCGAGACACCCCCGTACACCAGCCCCCACAGCACCACCAACGTCCCCGAAACGGCCGCGGACCCACCCGCGGGGACAAGAAGGGCGATCACCGTCCCCAGCGCCCCCGCGATGACGCACAGCAGTCTTCGGGCGCTGCGGGCCGCGAACACGCCCGCCGCGAAGGTGCCGACGACGCCGGCGAGGCCGTAGCCCAGGAGCAGTGTTCCGACCTGGCCGGCGTCCAGCCCGCGCACCCGCTCCAGCACCGGGCGGACATACGTGTACGCGGCGAAGTGACCGACGATCAGCAACGCCACCGCCGTCATCCCGCGCCGTACACGGCGAACTCCCGCGAGCCGCGCCAACTGCCGCAGTGTCACCGACTGTTCCGCCGGGAGCGGCGGCAACGCGAGGGCCAGCGTCAGCGAGGCTCCCGCCGCGAGCGCGGCCAGGGCGGCGAAGGACCAGCGCCAGCCGACGGCCGTGGCGAGCAGGGTGCCGGCCGGGACGCCCAGCACCGACGCCACGGCCACCCCGCTGAAGACGACGGACGTGGCCCGGCCGACCGACGGCGCGGGGACCAGTCGTGCCGCGAGGCCTGCCGCGAGCGCCCACACCCCGCCGATGCAGACCCCGACGAGCGCGCGGGCGGCGAGCAGGATCCGCACGTCGGGCGCCAGGGCGGAGAGGAGGTCGGCCGCGGCGAGCACGAGCAGTAACGCGCACAGGACTCGGCGGCGGTCGGCACGGCGTACCGCGACCGGGAGGAGGGGCGCGGCGACCGCGGCGACCAGCCCGGGCAGGGTGAGGGTGAGGCCCGCCGTGCCTGCCGAGACGTGCAGTCCGTCGCGCAGCGGGGTCAGCAGGCCGACGGGCAGCATCTCGGTGGTGACGACGCAGAAGGTGGCGGCGCCGAGGGCGAGCACGCCGGCCCAGGGGCGGGCGGCGGCCGTGGGGGCGTCCGAGGACACGCTGGTGGGGGTGGTGGAGGCCATGCCTCCACCATTCTGCGCCGGGCCCCCGCTTCCCAGCCCGTCCCGCGGGCCGGACACCGCACGGCCGCCGCACGGCCACCGCACGGCCGCCGACGGCCGCCGCGTCGCCAGGAACGTCGTCGCCTCACGCGACCCTCCCGTGGAAGGATGGCGCAACCCACACATATCGAGGAGATGACCGCGTGCCTGGCACAAACCTGACTCGCGAAGAGGCGCAGCAGCGGGCGAAGCTGCTCACCGTTGACTCGTACGAGATCGATCTCGACCTCTCCGGGGCGCAGGAGGGCGGGACCTATCGGTCCGTGACCACGGTGCGCTTCGACGTCACCGAGGGGGGCGCGGAGTCCTTCATCGACCTCGTCGCCCCGGCCGTCCACGAGGTGACCCTCAACGGTGACCCGCTGGACGCCGACGCGGTGTTCAAGGACTCCCGGATCGCGCTGCCGGGACTGCTGGCGGGCCGTAACGTCCTGCGGGTCGTCGCCGACTGCGCGTACACCAACACCGGTGAGGGACTGCACCGGTTCGTCGATCCGGTGGACGAACAGGCGTACCTGTACACGCAGTTCGAGGTGCCGGACGCGCGTCGTGTCTTCGCCAGCTTCGAGCAGCCGGATCTGAAGGCGACCTTCCGGTTCACCGTGAAGGCCCCGAGCGGCTGGACCGTCGTCTCCAACTCGCCGACCCCCGAACCCAAGGGCGACGTCTGGGAGTTCGAGCCGACGCCGCGGATCTCGTCGTACATCACCGCGCTGATCGTCGGTCCGTACACCTCCGTGCACAGCGTGTACGAGAAGGACGGGCAGAGCGTCCCGCTCGGCATCTACTGCCGGCCCTCGCTCGCCGAGTTCCTCGACTCGGACGCGATCTTCGAGGTCACGCGGCAGGGCTTCGACTGGTTCCAGGAGAAGTTCGACTACGCGTACCCGTTCAAGAAGTACGACCAGTTGTTCGTGCCGGAGTTCAACGCGGGGGCGATGGAGAACGCGGGCGCGGTCACCATCCGCGACCAGTACGTCTTCCGGTCGAAGGTGACGGACGCGGCGTACGAGGTGCGCGCCGAGACGATCCTGCACGAGCTGGCCCACATGTGGTTCGGCGATCTGGTCACCATGGAGTGGTGGAACGACCTGTGGCTGAACGAGTCGTTCGCCACGTACACGTCGATCGCCTGCCAGGCGTACGCCCCCGGCTCGCGCTGGCCGCACTCGTGGACGACGTTCGCGAACTCCATGAAGACCTGGGCGTACCGGCAGGACCAGCTGCCCTCGACCCACCCGATCATGGCCGAGATCCGCGATCTCGACGACGTCCTCGTCAACTTCGACGGGATCACCTACGCCAAGGGCGCGTCCGTCCTGAAGCAGCTCGTGGCGTACGTCGGCATGGACGAGTTCTTCGCGGGCGTGCAGGCCTACTTCAAGCGGCACGCGTTCGGCAACACCCAGCTGTCCGACCTGCTCGGCGCGCTGGAGGAGACCTCCGGCCGTGATCTGGGCACCTGGTCGCAGAAGTGGCTGCAGACCGCCGGCATCAACGTCCTGCGTCCGCAGCTCGAGACGGACGCCGACGGTGTCGTCACCGCCTTCGCCATCCGCCAGGAGGCCCCGGCGCTCCCGGCGGGCGCGAAGGGCGAGCCGACGCTGCGTCCGCACCGCATCGCGGTCGGCCTGTACGACCTCGACGCCGGCACCGGCAAGCTGGTGCGCGGCGAGCGCCTGGAGCTGGACGTCGACGGCGAGCTGACGGCCGTCCCGCAGCTGGTCGGCAAGCGCCGTCCGGACGTCGTCCTGCTCAACGACGACGACCTGTCGTACGCCAAGGTCCGCCTCGACGAGCAGTCGCTCGCGTTCGTCACCGAGCACCTGGGCGACTTCGAGGCCTCGCTCCCGCGCGCCCTGTGCTGGGCCTCGGCCTGGGACATGACCCGGGACGGCGAACTGCCCACCCACGACTACCTGTCCCTGGTGCTGTCCGGCATCGGCAAGGAGTCGGACATCGGCGTGGTGCAGTCGCTGCACCGCCAGGTCAAGCTCGCCATCGACCTGTACGGCGCCCCGGCCACCCGCGAGGCCCTGCTGACCCGCTGGACGGACGCCACGCTGGCCCATCTGCGGGCGGCCGACGCGAGCAGCGACCACCAGCTGGCGTGGGCGCGGGCGTTCGCCGCGACGGCCCGTACGCCGGAGCAGCTGGACCTCCTGGAGGCCCTGCTGGACGGTACGCAGACGATCGAGGGCCTGGCCGTCGACACCGAGCTGCGCTGGGCGTTCGTGCTGCGCCTCGCGGCGGTCGGCCGGTTCGACGAGGCGGAGATCGCCGGGGAGTACGCGCGCGACAAGACGGCGGCCGGCGAGCGGCACGCGGCGAGCGCGCGGGCCGCGCGTCCGACGCCGGAGGCCAAGGCGGAGGCGTGGGCGTCGGTCGTGGAGTCCGACAAGCTGCCCAACGCGCTCCAGGAGGCGGTCATCGGCGGCTTCGTCCAGACCGACCAGCGTGAGCTGCTCGCGTCGTACACGGAAGCGTACTTCGAGGCCGTCAAGGGCGTCTGGGACTCCCGTTCGCACGAGATCGCCCAGCAGATCGCGGTCGGCCTCTACCCGGCGATCCAGGTCTCCCAGGAGACCCTGGACCGGACGGACGCCTGGCTGGCCGCGGCCGAGCCCAACGCGGCCCTGCGCCGCCTGGTCTCGGAGGCCCGCTCGGGCGTGGAGCGCGCGCTGCGCGCCCAGGCGGCCGACGCTCGGTAGGTTCCCGCGAAGGTGACAGCAGAGGGCGCCCGGTGCCATGCCGGGCGCCCTCTGCTGTCACCCGAACGCCCTCTGCCGCCACCCGGACGCTCTCGCCGTCATCCGGACGCCGTCTCGCGCAGGGCGGCCTTGCGGACGGTGTGCGGTGGGCGCGGTGCGGCCGGTCGTCGTCCCGCCCACAGCTGCCCCGCGACCGTCGCGCCGAACGCCACCGCCATGCCCGCCAGCTGGAGCGGTGTCAGGGACTGTCCGAGGGCGGCCCAGCCGACGACGGCCGCGGTCAGCGGGGAGAGCGGGCCGAGGAAGGTGACCCGGGTCGCGCCGAGCCGGCCGATGCCACGGAACCAGAGCCAGTACGAGACGGCCGTGTTCCCCAGCGCGAGGTAGAGATAGCCGCCGATCGCACGGCCGTCCAGGGCGGGCGGAGCGCCCTCGATCAGGAAGGCGAGCGGGGCGATGAGCAGGCCGCCCGCGGTGAGCTGCCAGCCGGTGAGCGCGAGCGGGCCGACGCCTTCGGGGCTGCCCCACCTCCTGGTGAGCACCGTGCCCGCCGACATCGAGGCGGTGGAGGCGATCGCGGCGAGCACCCCGAGCCCGTCCAGCGCCCCGGCCGCCTTCAGCACGACCAGGCCGACGCCGAACACGGCCACGACCCCGGCGAGGAGCGTCCGAGCGGTCGGCCGCTGCCCGAGCAGCAGCGCCGAGAGACCCACGACGAACAGCGGGCCGGCCGAGCCGATGACCGCCGCCGTGCCGCCGGGCAGCCGATAGGCGGCGAGGAAGAGCAGCGGGAAGAAGGCGCCGATGTTCAGCGCGCCGAGCAGCGCGGCCTTCCCCCACCACGCGCCCCGGGGCAGCACCCGGCCGAGCGCGATCAGCAGCAGCCCGGCGGGCAGGGCCCGCACGAGGCCGGTGAACAGGGGGCGGTCGGCAGGCAGGAACTCGGTCGTGACGGCGTAGGTGGTGCCCCAGGAGATCGGGGCGAGGGCGGTGAGCAGGACGGTCGCTGACCTCTTCATGGATAGATAGCTTAGCGCTAAGCAACTTACCGTCAACCCGCTTACCGTCGATCCACTTAACTCTGATCCGCTTAGCGATGATCCACTTAGCGCGGAGCCACTTTCTTGCGGGCGATCGAACCCGGCGGGATACTCGCCGCATGAGCAGTCAGCAGCCCCCGCGCGAGGACCCCGTCGACGCGATCATCGGGCAGTGGGCGACGGTCCGGCCCGACCTCGACACCGCCGCCATGGAGGTCTTCGGCCGGATCTCCCGGCTCGCGCGCGCGATGAGCGACCGCATGGAGAAGGCGTACGGCGCCCTCGGCATCGGACGCGGCGAGTTCGACGTCCTCGCCACCCTGCGCCGCTCCGGCGAGCCCTACACCCTCTCGCCCCGTCAGCTCTCGGCCACGCTCATGCTCACCACCGGCGGGATGACCGGCCGCCTGGACAAGCTGGAACGGGCCGCCCTGCTGCGCCGCTCCCCCGACCCGCACGACCGCCGCGGCCTCCAGGTCACGCTGACGGAGAAGGGCCTGGACCTGGTGGACCGCGCGGTCGACGCGGGCCTCGCCGTCCAGACGGAGGCCCTGACCGCCGCCCTGAACGCCGAACAGGCCGGCCGACTGGCCGACCTGTTGCGCGAGCTGCTGCTGGTCACGGAGGCCCCGGGCCGCTGAGCGGGAGAAACACAGGAGGTCGATGCAGGCCGGGGGCGATCAGCCGTATTCGGGCGGCCAGGGGAACCCCAGCTCCGCAGCGCGCTCGCGGCTGCCGCCGCAGACCTGTGCGTAGGTCTTCGGGTCCTCCTCGCCCAGTCGGCGCAGGGCGGCGGCGGCCTGCGCCTCGGGGGGCGTGCCGTCGTCCCGGACGGTCCAGCGGAACTGGAGCGGGTGGCCGTCCGGCGCCCCGGAGCCGAGTCCCGGCGCGTAGGAGAAGGTCACCTCGATCGTGTCCGGGTCCTCGTGGCCGGTGCCGTGGCCGGTGCTGATCCAGCCCCGGCGCGCGTCCCACCGGCCGAGCAGCTCCGGCCGTGCGACCAGCCCCGCCTTGATCAGCCGGGCCGTCCTGCGGGCTCGCCAGGACCAGGAGTCGTCGGCCTCGGCTCGGGCGATCTCCGCGTCGTAGGCGGCGGCGTCGAACCGGAGCGTGGGCAGTTCGCGCGCTGGCCGCCCTCGGGAGCCGGTGGAGTTCGGCCGCTCCCACTCCTCCCACACGACCTGCGCGCCGTCGCGGCGGATCGTGACGTAGAGCGCGCCGCAGCAGCCCTCGGTGCACCAGGCCTCCGCGAGCTGCACCCGGCGCGGCTCGGGACCGGCCCGCAGCAGACCGTCGTCCAGCAGGCGTTCGGGGCTGTGCACGGGACCGGACGCGAAGACGTCCGGGACGAGCGGACGCCCGTCGACGAGGATGCGCGCCTCGACGGGCTCCCGGTCCCCGGGGTCGCCGGCCACCACCTCGATGCGCAGCCGGCCGGCGGCGGTCGTGAACGGACGCCGCCCGGCGCGGCGGATCCAGCCGGCGCGGGCGTCGCCCGGGTCCGTCTCGGCCAGGGCGGCCCAGGACGGCTCCGCGAGCAGTCGGCCGAGGGAGGCGAGGAGCGCCTCGCGGCGGCCGGCGGGCCAGTCCAGCAGCACTGCGGCGCCGCTGCTCAGCTCCTGGGCGAGCGAGAGCAGCGTCGCGTGGTGGTCGAGGGTCGGAGGCAGCAGAGCGGCCCGGCCGACGACCGTCTCGTACACGCTGCGCGCGTCGTCGTAGGCGAGAAGCTCGGTCGGGCCGTCGGACGAGCACGCCGTCCGGACGAGGAGGCGGCCCGCGCGGGCGAGCAGGACCGGGTCGGCGGGGTGCGCGGCGAGCAGGTCGGGCAGTCGGACGGCTTCCGCGATCCGGCGGGCGATCGCGGCGCCGATGAAGCGGGCGCCGGCGGGGACGGCCACCAGCTCGCCGGGGACGGCCCGGCTGTCCCCCGTCCCCAGCGCCCGGACGAGCGGCCGCAGTTCGGGGCGGCGGACCGCGGAGATGAGCCAGACGACGGCGGCGGCCTGCCGGTCGAGCACGTCGAGGGCCTGGACGGCCGGACCGGTGAGCGGCCGCAGCAGTCCAAGGGCGGAGAGACACGGGACGTCCTCGGGTTCGCCGACGCGGGCGAGGAGGGCGAGGCCCGCGATGACGGCGGGCACGGTGGCGCCGCTGCGGGTCAGTCCGCGGGCCAGGGCGCGCGCCGCGGCGTGCTGCTCGGCCGGCAGCGGCAGGGCGGCGACGGCGGACAGGATCAGTTGGCGATGGCGGCCCCGGACGCCCAGTTCGGCGAAACGGCGGTCCAGGGTGGCCGGATCCGCCGGCAACGGCCGCAGCTCTTCGGCGATGACGGCGGCGGCGGTCCCGGGAGACAGCCGCTTCCGGCCGTCTTCGGAGTCGGCCGCCGAGGCCGGCGGGTCGGGGAGGTCGAAGCCCCGGCCGGGCGGCAGCCCGTCGGGGGACTCGTGCAGCAGACGCAGCACGTGGTCGTGGAGGGCGCTCACCGAGCGCTGAGGAACTCGATTCCGTAGGTCATGCGCGAAGCCTGACAGCCCTGCCGCGGCCTGTCGAAGGAATTGCCTGGAATGGGCTACCTGCCGACAGGCCGGGTGCGGGATCGGTCCGTGGTCAGGCCTTGGCCTTGGCGGGCTTCGAGACGCGGTGCTCGGTCTTGGACTTGTCCAGGACCATCACCAGCCCGGTGATCACCCCGAACAGCACCAGCGGCGCCAGGACATAGAGGCTCAGCGTCTCGATGACGCTCAGGCCCTGGCCGGGGTCGTCACCGTCGTCGCGGCTCAGCGCGAGCGCGGGAGACGACATGAGCAGCATCATCAGCGTCGTACCGGCAGCCAGGGCGCCGGCGCGCAGGGCGTTCTTCTTGTCCACGGTGCCCAAGTTAGCGAACGACGTCGGCACGCGCGCGCCCGGGGGTGCGTAAGGAGTGCCCCCCAGGCGCCCAGGGCTCCTGCGGGACGCTCAGTGTCCCTGCCCGAGTCCCTCCCGGAACACCTCCGCCAGCGCGTGCAGGCGAGGCGAGCTCGCCAGCTGTTCCAGGGTCACCGGACGGCCCTCCGCATCCGCGATCGGAAGACGCCAGTTCGGATACTGGTCCCAGGTGCCGGGCAGGTTCTGCGGGCGGCGGTCGCCGACGCCGTCCGGCAGCCAGACGCCGATCATGCGGGCGGGCGTGCGCAGCAGGAAGCGGTGGACGGCCTGGATCTCGGCCTCCTCCGAGGAGCGGTCGCTGCTGCCGCCGGTGCCGGCCAGCAGCCCGAGGCGGGTGAGCTGGGCCAGCCACTCCCCGGTGTCTCCTGCCGCCTCCGCGCGTTCCTCCTCCAGCGGGCGGGTCAACAGGCCCAGCCGGTCGCGGAGTTCGACGTGTTCGCCGGTGAGCCGGGCGGCGGTGGAGGGCAGGTCGTGGGTGGTGGCGGTGGCCAGACAGTCGGCGCGCCAGCGCTCGGGGGGCAGGGGGCGTCCGTCGCCGTCCCAGTCCCGTTCGAACCACAGGACGGACGTGCCGAGCACGCCCCGCTCGCGCAGCGCCTCGCGGACGCCCGGCTCGACGGTGCCGAGGTCCTCGCCGATCACCACCGAGCCCGCCCGGGAGGCCTCCAGGACCAGCACGGCGAGCATGGCCTCGGCGTCGTAGCGGACGTACGCGCCCTGGGTCGGCGGTTCGCCCTGCGGGACCCACCAGAGGCGGAACAGGCCCATGACGTGGTCGATGCGCAGCGCGCCGGCGTGGCGGAAGAGGGCCCGCAACAGCCGTCGGTAGGGCTCGTAGCCGGAGGCGGCCAGCCGGTCCGGGCGCCAGGGCGGCAGGCCCCAGTCCTGGCCGCGGGCGTTGAAGGCGTCCGGCGGGGCGCCGACGGACATCCCGGCGGCGAAGTACTCCTGCTGGGCCCAGGCGTCGGCGCCCCCGGGATGCACGCCGACCGCGAGGTCGTGCACGATCCCGACCGGCATGCCCGCCTCGCGGGCGGCGCGCTGGGCGTCGGTGAGCTGGGTGTCGGTGAGCCAGGCGAGACGGGAGTGGAAGTCGACGCGGTCCATCAACTCCCGGCGGGCGCGGGCGGTCTCGGCGGACCGGGGGTCGCGCAGCGCCTCGGGCCACTGCTGCCACTGCGATCCGTGCACCTCGGCGAGCGCGCACCAGGTGGCGTGGTCCTCCAGCGCCTGGCCCTGCTCGGCGAGGAAGTCGCAGTAGGCGGCGCGCCGGCCGGGCCCGAGCGGCACCTCGGCGACCAGCTCCAGCGCCTGCCGCTTGAGCTCCCACACCGCGTCCCGGTCGATCAACTCCCCCTTCTCCAGGACGGCTTCGCGCAGCCGTCCGGCGCGTTCGAACACCGAAGGCGGGGCGTCCGGCCGGACGTACGCGAACTCGGGGACGTTCTCGACCCGCAGATGCACCGGATCGGGGAAGCGGCGCGAGGAGGGCCGGTACGGGGACGGATCCGTCGGCGCCCCCGGTACGGCCGCGTGCAACGGGTTGACCTGCACGAAGCCGGCCCCGAGCGCCCGCCCCGCCCAGCCGGCGAGCTCGCCGAGGTCCCCGAGGTCGCCCATGCCCCAGGAGCGCCGGGAGAGCAGGGAGTAGAGCTGGACGAGGAGTCCGTAGGTGCGCCCTTCGGGCGTGGGCAGGCGGGGCGGGGCGACGACGAGGTGGGCGCGGCCGGTGCGGCCGTCGGGTGCGACGGCCGTCAACCGGTGTACCCCTGCCGGGAGTTGCTCGACGGAGTCCCGGCTGTCGCCCTGCTCGGTCTCGATGTGCAGCCGGACGCCCTCGGGCAGTGCGGCGAGCGCCTCGCACGGGCTGCCGCTCCAGCACACGACCGTCGGCGGCAGCAGCCGCTCGCGCAGTTCCCGTTCCCGGGCGGCGAGGGCGGCGCGCACGGCCTGCGGGGTGTCCGCGTCGACGTCGAGGGCGGCGAGGGCGCGGGTGACGGCGGTGGCCGAGGCCGTGACCGTGCGGTCCGGGGAGGGCTGGTAGGAGGTGGCGACGCCGTGCAGCGCGGCGAGCCGGGCGAGCTCCTCTCCGGGGAGCGCCGTCATCTACGGCCTCGTGGAGTCTGGGTCCGCGGCGAGCGGCGGCTCGCTGGTCAGGGGCTCGGCGGCGGGCAGCGGCGGCTCGCTGGTCAGCGGGGGCTCGGCGGCGGGGCTCTCCGCGATCAGGGCACGGGTCTCGTCGAGCCGGGCGGAATGGTCCACCGGGCGTTTGCAGCGGGCCGGGGCGATCACGGTGGCCTCCTCGTGGGATACGGATCGGATGGATCGGATACCGCAGCCCTACCCAGTGGACGCGAGGACAGACGTTCTCACTCCATCACATCCCCGGGCGGCACGTCCCTCGCGCACGCCGCGGCGCGGGGAGCGCGCCCCGAAGGGCCCCGTGGCCCTGCCTGCCGGCTGCTCGGCGCCACGGGGCATGGAAAAGCCCGGATCCGTCAGGCGGAGATGCCGTCGATCCGGGCCAGGGCGTCGTCCGCGCCGTACGGCTGCAAGTACGGCAGCCAGCGCGGGTCCCTATGGCCCGTGCCGATGATGCGCCAGGCGAGGCCGGAGGGCGGAGCGGGTTTATGGCGCAGCCGCCAGCCGATCTCGACGAGGTGCCGGTCGGCCTTGACATGGTTGCAGCGACGGCATGACGCCACGACGTTGTCCCACACGTGCTTGCCCCCACGGCTGCGTGGGATGACGTGGTCGACGCTGGTTGCGACGCCACCGCAGTACATGCACCGGCCCCCGTCGCGCGCGAAGAGCGCTCTGCGGGTAAGAGGAACGGGCCCCCTGTAGGGAACCCGGACGAATCGCTTGAGCCGGACCACGCTGGGTGCGGGGACTGTGACGGTCGTGCTGTGCATAAAGGCGCCGGATTCCTCCAGGGAGATTGCCTTGTTCTCCAGGACGAGGACGAGCGCGCGGCGGAGCGGTACGACGCCGAGCGGCTCGTACGACGCGTTGAGGACCAGGACATGCGGCACGGATGCCTCCTTGGGCGTCGGCGGCGCGTGGCTCGCGCCGGGACGATCTGCAGCCAGTCTCTCCTCTTGCCTGGTGGACGCGCCACCATGTCCCGGTAACGGGCTGGGAGTGTTTTCGACCACAACCTGTCTTCTCCCCACTACCACGACCTGTTCAAGCGCAGGTGAGGACCGTCTCTCCTTCACGCATCCGGCCGATCCGGACGCAATGCCCCGTTAGTGTGGTGGTTCTGTCCGTCCGGTGACCTTTCCGTGACCTTGCAGCGCGTGTCACCCTTGACCGCCGCACCGGACGGAGCAGTGCAGCACCTGGAGGTACCTGCCGTGTCCTTGTCCGCCGTCCTACTGGCCGCCGACGCGTCGCCCACGCCGACCCCCTCGGAGTCGCCGACCGCGGTGACCGTCCCGTCCCTCCAGGACGCCCAGGAGAGCGCGAACAACGCGGCCAGCTGGGTCGAGGAGAACTGGTCGACCTGGCTGGCGATCGGGCTGCGGGTGCTGCTGATCCTGGTGATCGCCGTGGTGCTGAGAGTGGTGGTGCAGCGGGCGATCACCAAGCTGATCGACCGGATGAACCGGACCGTGGAGTCGGTGGACGGCACGGCGCTGGGCGGGCTGCTGGTCAACAACGAGCGCCGTCGTCAGCGCTCGCAGGCGATCGGCTCGGTGCTGCGCTCGGTGGCCAGCTTCCTGATCATGGGCACGGCCGCCCTGATGGTGCTGGCCACCTTCGAGATCAATCTGGCCCCGCTGCTGGCCTCCGCCGGTGTCGCGGGCGTCGCGATCGGTTTCGGCGCGCGCAACCTGGTGACGGACTTCCTCTCCGGGGTGTTCATGATCCTGGAGGACCAGTACGGCGTCGGCGACCAGATCGACGCGGGCGTGGCCTCCGGCGAGGTCATCGAGGTGGGGCTGCGGGTGACCAAGCTGCGCGGCGACAACGGTGAGATCTGGTACGTCCGCAACGGCGAGGTCAAGCGGATCGGCAACCTCTCGCAGGGCTGGGCGACGGCCGGCGTCGACGTGACCGTCAAGTCGTCCGAGGACCTGGACCGGGTCAAGGCCACGCTGGACGAGGTCGCCGAGAAGATGAGCAAGGAAGAGCCCTGGAACGAGCTCCTGTGGAGCCCGATCGAGGTCCTCGGCCTGGACAGCGTCCTGCTCGACTCGATGGTGGTCCGCGTCTCCGCGAAGACGATGCCGGGCAAGGCACTGTCGGTGGAGCGCGAGCTGCGCTGGCGCGTCAAGCGCGCCTTCGACGCGGCCGACATCCGCATCGTCGGCGGCGAGACCGCCACCGCCACGGAGGATCCGGCCGACCCGACGGCCTCGGTCGCCGCCCCGTCCGTCTTCGCCGACGCGACCTCGCCGCAGGCGATCGCAGCCGCCCCGATCACTCCGCAGCGCGCGGCGGCCACCACGCCTCCGGCGAAGTAGCCCCGCGAGGCACCTGCGCAACGCCCGCCGCCCCCGAGGTAACGACTCTGTTGCCTCGGGGGCGGTTTCCGTTTTCTTGCCTTGACGCCCTCTTCGTGACGGGTTTACCTTCCCTTCCACCGATAGGAAACTTTCCTAACAGTGGCTCGATGTGGACTTGCGCATGGCGTCACTGAAAGGCTGTGCAGTTCAGAGAGGCAGGTGTCGATCCCATGGCAGGAACCGCCGGTACGCCGGGCACCCCGCGCGTCCTGCGCGCCATGAACGACCGCGCCGCGCTCGATCTCCTGCTGGCGCACGGCCCGCTGTCCCGCACCCGCATCGGCAAGCTCACCGGCCTGTCGAAGCCCACCGCCTCCCAGCTCCTGGCCCGCCTCGAAGCGGCCGGACTGGTCCTGGCCACCGGCACCACCGAGGGGCGACCCGGCCCCAACGCCCAGCTCTACGAGGTCAACCCGGCCGCCGCCCACGCCGCCGGGCTCGACGTCACCCCCGAACGCGTCCTCGCCGCCGTCGCCGACGTCACCGGCCGGACCCTGGGCACGTACGAGGTGCCCACCCCCGGCAGAAAGACCGCCGAGGCCGTCGTACGGCAGGTCACCGGCGCCCTCGACGGCGCCGTGAAGGCCGCCGGTCTCACCCTGGACGACGTGCGGCGGCTCGTCGTCGCCACCCCCGGCGCCTTCGACCCCACCACCGGCCGACTGCGCTACGCCTCCCACCTGCCCGGCTGGCACTCCCCCGCGCTGCTCGACGAACTCGCCGCAGCCCTGCCGATGCCGGTGGAGTACGAGAACGACGTCAACCTCGCCGCCGTCGCCGAACAACGGCTGGGCGCGGCCCGCGACCACGAGGACTTCGTCCTGCTGTGGAACGAGGGCGGTCTCGGCGCCGCCCTCGTCCTCGGCGGCCGGCTGCACCGCGGCTGGACCGGCGGCGCGGGAGAGGTGGGTTTCCTGCCGGTTCCGGGCGCACCCCTGGTCCGACAGGTGAGGAAAGCCAACAGTGGCGGCTTCCAGGAGCTCGCGGGCTCCCAGGCCGTCCCCCGGCTCGCCCGTGAGCTCGGCATCGGCCAGATCCCCTCGGGACCGTACGCCGAGGTCGCCGCCGCGCTCGTGGAGCGGGCCGCGACCGAGGACACCGTCCTGAACCGGCTGCTGCTCCAGACGTACGCGACCCGGCTCGCGACCGGTCTCGCCTCGCTCGTCTCCGTGCTCGACCCCGAACTCGTCGTCCTCAGCGGCGCCTCCCTGACGGCCGGCGGCGAGGTGCTGCGCACCCTCGTCCAGGCCGAACTGGAGGAGCTGGCCGCGTCCCGGCCGAAGCTGGTCATGGGCGACGTCACCGAACAGCCCGTGCTGCGCGGCGCGCTGGAACGCGCGCTGGCGGCCACCCGCGACGAGGTCTTCGACACCTCGCGCTAGCCCGCGCCCCCTTGTAGATCCCTCAGATCCCTCAGATCCCTCAGATCCCTTCTCCCGCGTACAGATCACCTCACCCTGCCCTGTTCCTGGAAGGCTCCGTCATGCCCACACGCATTCCCGAAGTCGTCCGAAAGGCGGCTTTCGCCCTCACCGCCTCCACGGCCCTGCTGCTCAGCACCACCGCCTGTACCGGCCAGTCCGCCACCGGCACCGACGACGACGCGTCGAAGGAGCAGACCATCACCTTCTGGCACGCCTGGAGCGCGCCGAGCGAGGTGAAGGCCGTCAAGGCCCTGGTCGCCGGCTTCGAGAAGGCGCACCCCAACATCCATGTGAACGTCGTCGGCAACATGACCGACGACAAGATCAACCAGGCGCTGCGCGCGGGCGGCAGCAAGGCGCCCGACGTGATCTCGTCGTTCACCACCAGCAACGTCGGCAAGTTCTGCTCGTCGGGCGCCCTGGTCGACCTCAACCCCTTCTTCAAGAAGGCGGACATCGACCCGGCCGCCACCTTCCCCAAGGCGATGAACGAGTACACCCAGTTCGACGGCGACCGCTGCGCCGTCCCGCTGCTGGGCGACGCCTACGGCCTCTACTACAACAAGACGGCGTTCGAGAAGGCGGGCATCACCGCTCCCCCGAAGACCTGGTCCGAGTTCGAGGCCGACGCCAAGAAGCTGACGATCGCCCAGGGGAACACGTTCAAGCAGCTCGGCTTCATGCCGAACTACCACGGCTGGGAGACGACCACCGAGCACTACCTCGGCCAGTTCTCGCCGACCTACTTCGACGCGGCCGGCAAGTCGACCGTCGCCACGGACCCGGCCGTCGCGGCCGCCTTCACCCTCCAGAAGAAGCTGGTCGACGACCTCGGCGGCTTCAAGAAGCTGGAAACCTTCCGGTCGACGCTCGGTGACGAGTGGGGCCCGAAGCATCCCTTCCAGACCGGTCAGGTCGCCATGCAGCTCGACGGCGAGTGGCGGCTGGGCATGGCCCTGGACGCCAAGCCCGACTTCGAGATCGGCGTCGCCCCGCTGCCCGTCCCGGACGACCAGGCCGACCAGTACGGCAAGGGCTACATCACCGGCACCATCGCCGGCATCGCCGCCACCAGCAAGAAGCAGAACGCGGCCTGGGAGCTGGTGAAGTACATGACCACCGACACGGACGCGGTCGTCGGCTTCTCCAACGACATCCACAACGTGCCGTCCACGCTGGCCGCGCTGAAGTCCCCGGACCTGAAGTACGACGCGCGCTTCAAGACCTTCCTGGACATCGCCGCGAACCCCAACTCGACTTCTGCCCCGGCCTCGATCAACGGCGGCGTCTACCTCGCCACCATCCAGCAGCTCGGCTACGACTACGAGAGCGGCAAGATCACCGATCTGAAGTCCGGCCTGGCGAAGGCCGCGGCGCAGATCGACACGGACATCGCGCAGGCGAAGTAGCCATGTCCACCCTCACCTTGCGGACGAAGCGCCGGAGCCCCGGCCTCGCTGCGAAGCAGCGGAAACAGGCCCTGCGCACCCTCGCCTTCCTCTCCCCCTGGCTGATCGGCTTCGCGGTCTTCTTCGCGTACCCGATGATCTCGACGCTCTACTTCTCGTTCATGCACTACGACGGCTTCAAACCGCCGACGTGGAGCGGCACGAAGAACTGGAAATACGTCTTCGAGTCCTACCCGTTCTTCTGGCCGGCCCTGCGCAACACCCTCTGGCTGGTCGTCATCATGGTGAGCCTGCGGGTCCTCTTCGGACTCGGCGTCGGCCTCCTCATCACGAAGATCAAGACCGCCACGGGCGTCTTCCGCACCCTGTTCTACCTGCCCTACCTGGCCCCGCCGGTGGCGGCCACCATGGCCTTCGCGTTCCTCCTCAACCCCGGTACGGGCCCGGTCAACTCGATCCTGGAGAAGATCGGCATCCCGGCCCCGGGCTGGTTCAACGACCCCACCTGGTCCAAGCCGGCCCTCACCCTGCTGGCCCTGTGGGGCGTCGGCGACCTCATGGTCATCTTCATGGCCGCGCTGCTCGACGTGCCCAGGGAGCAGTACGAGGCGGCGGAGCTGGACGGGGCCACGCCCTGGCAGCGGTTCCGGTTCGTCACGCTCCCGAACATCTCGCCGATCATCATGTTCGCCGTCGTCACCGGCGTCATCCAGGCCATGCAGTACTACACCCAGCCGCTCATCGCCGGAAAGGTCGCCTCGGGCGTGATCCAGGGCGCGGGCACCATGTTCGAGCCCGGCTACCCGGAGCACTCCACGCTCACGCTCCCCCAACTCGTCTACAACCTCGGCTTCCAGCGCTTCGACTACGGCTCGGCCTGTGTCGTGGCCCTGGTCCTGTTCGCCCTGTCGATGGCGTTCACCGCGCTCCTCATGCGGCGCCGGGGCGGCCTCATCCAGGCAGGTGACTGACCCCATGACCCAAGTACTGGACCGCCCGGCGGAGGTGCGGACCCCGTCCGTCTCGCCCGCCGAACGCACCGCCCGCCGCAAGGCGCTGCTGGAATGGATCGCGATCCACTCCATCGGCGTCGCGACCGCCCTCTTCTTCACGCTCCCCTTCGTGTTCGTGTTCCTGACGTCCCTGATGAGCGATTCGCAGGCACTCAGCCGGGACCTGATCCCGCACACCTGGGAATGGGCCAACTACAAGAAGGTCTTCGACACCCCGGGCTTCCTCACCTGGTGGAAGAACACGCTGATCTACGCCGGCCTCGGCACCGTGCTGTCCGTCGTCTCGTCGATCCCGGTGGCGTACGCGCTGGCCAAGTTCCGCTTCCGGGGCCGCAATCTGACGCTCATGCTGGTGATCTCGATGATGATGCTGCCCCCGCAGGTCGTCGTCATCCCGATGTACCTGTTCTGGGCCAAGCAGCTGGACCTGTCGGGCACGCTGTGGCCGCTGATCATCCCGATGGCCTTCGGCGACGCGTTCTCGATCTTCCTGCTGCGCCAGTTCCTGACGACCATCCCGAACGAGTACGTCGACGCGGCCAAGGTGGACGGCTGCGGCGACCTGCGCACCCTGCTCAAGATCATCATCCCGATGGCCAAGCCCGGCATCGCGGCCGTCGCCCTCTTCCAGTTCTTCTACGCCTGGAACGACTACTTCGGCCCGCAGATCTACACCTCGGAGAACCCGGGCGCCTGGACGCTGTCCTACGGCCTGGAGTCCTTCAAGGGCGCGCACCACACCGACTGGAACCTCACCATGGCGGCCACCGTTCTCGTCATGGCCCCGGTGATCCTCGTGTTCTTCTTCGCGCAGAAGGCGTTCGTCGAAGGCGTCACCCTGACCGGAGTGAAGGGTTGAACTCCACATGAAACTCACCGTGGTAGGCGGAGGCTCGACCTACACCCCCGAACTCGTCGACGGCTTCGCCCGGCTGAGGGACACCCTCCCCGTGGAGGAGCTGGTCCTCGTCGACCCGGCCGCCGAACGCCTGGAACTGGTCGGCGGCCTGGCCCGCCGCATCCTCGCCCGGCAGGGCCACCCCGGCCGGGTCGTCACCACCGCCGACCTGGACGCGGGGGTGGAGGGCGCCGACGCCGTCCTGCTCCAGCTGCGGGTCGGCGGCCAGGCGGCGCGCGAGCAGGACGAGACCTGGCCGCTGGAGTGCGGCTGCGTCGGCCAGGAGACGACCGGCGCGGGCGGCCTGGCGAAGGCGCTGCGCACGGTCCCGCTGGTCCTGGACATCGCCGAACGCGTCCGCCGCACCAACCCGCACGCCTGGATCATCGACTTCACCAACCCGGTCGGCATCGTCACCCGCGCCCTGCTGAAGGAGGGCCACAAGGCGGTCGGCCTGTGCAATGTCGCGATCGGGCTGCAGCGCAAGTTCGCGGCCCTGCTCGACGTCGGCCCGGCCGATCTGCACCTGGACCACGTGGGCCTCAACCACCTCACCTGGGAGACCGCGGTGCGGCTGGGCGGCCCCGAGGGCGACGACGTCCTGCCGGGCCTGCTGACCGAACACGGCGACGCGATCGCCGCCGACCTGCGGCTGCCCCGCCCGCTCCTGGACCGCCTGGGCGTGGTCCCGTCCTACTACCTGCGCTACTACTACGCGCACGACGAGGTCGTCCGGGAACTGCGCACCAAGCCGTCCAGGGCGGCCGAAGTGGCGGCGATGGAACGGCAGTTGCTGGAGATGTACGCCGACCCTGCGCTCGACGAGAAGCCGGAGCTGCTCGCCAGGCGCGGCGGCGCGTTCTACTCGGAGGCCGCGGTGGACCTGGCGGCGGCGCTGCTCACCGGCTCGGGCAGCCCGTACCAGGTGGTCAACACCCTCAACAACGGCACGCTGTCCTTCCTCCCGGACGACGCGGTGATCGAGGTCCAGGCGGCGGTGGGCCAGAAGGGCACGTCCCCGCTGCCCGTACCGACCCTCGACCCGCTCTACCGGGGCCTGATGGCCGACGTGACGGCCTACGAGGACCTGGCCCTGACGGCCGCGCTGCACGGCGGCCGCGACCGGGTGTTCAAGGCCCTCCTCGCCCACCCCCTGATCGGCCAGTACGAGTACGCCGAGCAGCTCACCGACCGACTGATCGCACACAACCGGGAGCACCTCGCGTGGGCCTGACGGCAAGCGTTCTCGCCATCGACGCGGGCAACAGCAAGACGGACGTCGCCGTCGTGGCGGCCGACGGGGAGGTCCTCGGCACGGCCCGCGGCGGCGGCTTCCGCCCGCCCGTGGTGGGCGTGGAGGCGGCGATGGACGCGCTGGCGGACACCGTCACGCGCGCGTACCGGGCCGCCGGGGTCACCGCCGCGACCCATGTCTCGGCGTGTCTGGCCAACGCGGACCTGCCGGTGGAGGAGGAACAGCTGGCGGCCGCCCTGCACGCACGCGCGTGGGGCACGTCCGTCGACGTCCGCAACGACACCTTCGCGATCCTGCGGGCCGGCGTGGCCGAACCCCGGGGCGTGGCCGTCGTCTGCGGCGCCGGCATCAACTGCGTGGGCATGCGCCCCGACGGCCGCACCGCCCGCTTCCCGGCCCTCGGCCGCCTCTCCGGTGACTGGGGAGGCGGCTGGGGCCTGGCCGAGGAGGCGATCTGGCACGCGGCACGCGCGGAGGACGGCAGGGGCGATGCGACGGCCCTGGCCCACACGCTCCCGGCCCACTTCGACCTGCCGACCATGTACGCCCTGATCGAGTCCCTGCACCTGGAGAGCATCGAACCGAACCGCCGCCACGAACTGGCCCCGGTCCTGTTCACCACGGCGGCCGCCGGCGACCGCATCGCGCGCGCGATAGTCGACCGCCTGGCGCAGGAGGTGGTCACGATGGCGGTGGTCGCCCTGACCCGCCTGGAACTCCTGGAGGAGGAGGCACCGGTCCTCCTGGGCGGCGGCGTCCTGGCAGCCGGCCACGACCAACTGGACGACGGCGTACGAGAGCTGCTCGCCGCGCGCGCCCCGAAGGCGGTCCCTCAGGTGGTACGGGCCCGCCCCGTGCTGGGAGCGGCACTGCTGGGCCTGGACAGACTGGGGGCGCGGGCGGACGTGCAGGAACGAGTGCGGGCGCACTTCGAGACACCCAGCCCGTCCGGCGATTGAGGACGAGGCCCGTCCAGGGCCGAAACGGGGGTCCGGGGGCGGCGACCCGGGGAACCGAACATCCCCTCACGGCGTATTCATGAACAGGGGTGACTGCGATCTGATCAAGATCCAGTGAAGGCCGGTGCGCAATGTCACTCCCGCCAGCGATACTTGCGGCGAGAGATGACCATGGGGGAGGTCAACAACGTGGCACACCCGGCAACAACGACACGACCGCCGACGCGCCGCACGGCATTCGCCGAGGGCGTGGACCAGGCGCGTGCCGCCGCGAACACCGAGCCCGGACGGCTGCGCATCATCGGCGCCCTCCTCGCCCTCCTCGTCGTCGCCTTCGGCGCCGTGACGGCCTGGCAGACGAGCGACCGCGCGGCCGCCGCGGACGACGTGCTGCACAAGAGCCAGCCGCTCAGCACGGCCGCGGCTGACATCTACCGCTCGCTGGCCGACGCCAACACGGCCGCCTCCAGCGGCTTCCTCGCGGGGGGCGAGGAGACGGCGGAGTCCCGGCAGCGGTACGAGGAGGACATCGACACGGCCGCCGCCAAGCTCGTCACCGCGGCCAACAACGCCGACCCCGGCTCGCCCTCCACGGCGTCCATCACCAAGCTGAACAAGCTGCTGCCCGAGTACAAGGGCCTGGTGGAACGCGCGCGTACGTACAACCGGCAGGGCTTCCCGGTCGGCGGCGCCTATCTGCGGTACGCGAACGAGAAGATGCAGGGCGAGATGCTCCCGGCGGCCGTGGAGCTCTACAAGACGGAGAACCGGCGCCTTCAGGCGGACTACGGCGACGCCACGCCCTACCCTTGGGCGGCGATCGGGCTGGGCGTCCTCGCGCTGGCCGGTCTGGCCTGGGCGCAGGCCCGCAACTACCGCCGCACGAACCGTGTCCTGAACCACGGTCTGGTCGCCGCCACGGCGGCCTCCACCGTCGTCCTCCTCTGGCTGGTCGTCGGGCACACCGTGGCCCGCGCGGGTCTCGAGGACTCCTACGAGCACGGCGTGCGCTCGCTGAACGTCCTGCACGACGCCCGGATCGCCTCCCTCAAGGCGCGCGGCAACGAGAACCTCACGCTGGTGGCGCGCGGCGCCGAGACGGTGAAGGTGACGGCCGACGGCAAAGAGGTCACCCTCGACAAGTACGACCACGAGTTCGCCACCGAGATGGCCACCCTCGGCAAGGGCCTCGCGCAGGCGGCGAAGCTGGCCGACGACCAGGCGGGCGAGAAGCCGGTCGCGTCGGCCGAGAGCAACATGGCGGAGTGGGAGAAGCGCCACACCACCGCTCGCGCGCAGGACGACAACGGCAACTACGAGCAGGCGCTCGCCCTGGTGATCGGCGGCAAGGACGCGACCGGCGCGTGCTTCGACAACGTCGACCAGAACCTCGCGGACGCGCTGGCGCACGAACAGACCGAGTTCAAGGAGGCGGCCGGGGACGGTCTGGACGCGATGACCGGCCTGTCGGTCGGCGCCGCCGTGCTCGCCGTGCTGGGCGCCGCCGGAGCGGTCCTCGGCATCGGCCGCAGGCTGTCGGAGTACCGGTGAACGGGCGGGCGCCGGGCAACGGACCGGTGGGAGGAGGCGTGGCGATGCGGGTGCGACGGGTACGGGCCGGCCTGAAGGGCTGGGGCGGGGTGGGCGCGATGGCGGCCGTGTGCGCCCTCGCGCTGGCGTTCGTGCTGCTGCTGCCGTGGACGCAGTCCCACGGCGAGGGGAGCGCGGGCCGGGGCGGCCAGGGCGCCGCCGAGGGCAGTCCGGCGGCCGACGCCACCTGCACGGCCCCGGAGAAGCAGACGCTGGCGCCGTCGACCGCGGACGGCCCGACGATCGCGGCGATCAAGGCCCGGCAGGGCGCGAAGCGCAAGCTGATCGTCGGCGTGGACCAGAACAGCTACCGCTGGGGCTATCGCGACCCCAACAACACCGGCGCGGAGCTGGAGGGCTTCGACATCGACCTGGTCCACCGGATCGCCCAGGACATCCTCGGCGACCCGGACGCGGTCCAGTTCAAGGCCATCCCGACCAACCAGCGCATCCCGGCCATCCAGGAGGGCCGGGTCGACATGATCGTGCGCACGATGACGATCTCGTGCGGCCGGCTCGCCGACGTCGCGTTCTCCGCGCCGTACTTCAAGACCGGCCAGCAGGTCCTCGCCCCCAAGTCCTCCCCGATCACGGGCTACGACGACACGCTGGCGAAGAACAAGGTCTGCACGGCGACCGGTTCGACGGCCAACACCCAGCTGGACGAAGACAAGAAGGCGAACAAGCTCGCCTCCACCGTCGACATCTCCACCACCGTCCCCAACCAGCTCGACTGTCTGGTCCGGCTGCAGCTCGGCGAGGTCGACGCGGTGGTCACCGACGGCGCGCTCGCGGCCAGCCAGGCCGCCCAGGACCCCACGGTCGAGCTCAAGGGCGCCCCGTTCACGACCGAGTACTACGGCGTGGCGATGAAGAAGGACGCAAGCGATCTGGTACGCCGGGTCAACCAGATCCTGGTCGAGTACCGCGCGAGCGGCTGGCAGACCTCGTACGACACCTGGCTGTCCGCGACACTGGGCACGGACGCGGCGAAGTCGCAGCCGCCCACGCCGCCGCAGTACCTGCGCAAGAGCTGACGGACGCAACACCGGGCGGAGCACCAGGCGGACCGCCGGGCGGGGCAGGGCAGCAGACAACCGACACGGCACGACACGGCAGCGAGAGGTGATCGATGGGCGTCACGGGACCTCCCGGGCCGGTGATGGACCGGGACGAGGTCGACCGTGCGCTGGCGCGGCTCGGCGCGGAGCACGAGGCGATCGAGACCTCGCTCCTCGCCTTGCAGGACCACGCGGGCCGCAGGCTCCTCGAAGGCGCCGAGCTCACCGGCGTCACCAAGGAGCGCTGGGCGTCCGCGGAGGCGTCGATCACGCTGCTGTGGGCGTACTTCGACGCGTACGCCGACGCGCTGCGCGGCGCCCGCGAGATCCGCGCGCGCCGCCGCTGGTCCAGTCGCGAGGACCTGGTGGAGCTGACCGAACTGCTGCGCGGCGAGTCCGTCACGATCGCGGGATCGGTCGCGGGATCCGTCGCGGGACCGGTCACCGGCTCGATCGCCGGCTCAGCCGCCGCCACCGCCCAGGCGCCGACGCTGCACGGCGCGGGCAAGCTCAGCCACAGCTTCTCGCTCAGCACCCTCGTCGACCGTATGAACGAGCTGTACGCGTCGTCGCTGGACATGGTCGTCGCCGCCGACGCGGTGTGGTCGGCGCTGCCCGCGCGGATAGATTTACTGGCCGCGGAGCTCCAGCGCACCCGCCGGCTCGCGCACTCCGTCGGCGTCCGCCCGGGCGAGCACCCGGCGGGCGACGACCTGGAGCGCATCACGCACACCCTGACCGCCCTGCGCGAGCAGGTCGTGTCGGACCCGCTCGCCTACTGGACGCCCACCCAGGGCAGTTCGGCCCCGGGCGGCGGCCGTCCGGACACCACGGTCTACGACCGTGAGGCGCGCGCCCTGGAGGACGTCCGCCGGGAGATCGACGCCGTCCTGACAGTCCGCCAGGACGCCGAGCAGCGGCTGGTGAAGCTGCGGGACATCCTCAGCCGCGCCGACCGCACCCTCGCCGAGGCGCGCACCGCGCGCGGCGAGGTGCTCGCGAAGATCGCCGCGACCGAGGTGCCGGTGGTCAGCGGCCCGCCGACGGTGCTGCAGGAGCAGCTCGCGACGGCCGCCGAGTACCGCCGACACGCCCAGTGGCACCGGCTGTCGCCGCTCCTGGAGTCCCTGGAGGAGAAGGCGGAGGACGAACTGCTGCGCGCCCGGGAGTCGTTGACCGAGGTCACCCAGCCGCTGGCGGTCCGCGCGGAGCTGCGCGGCCGCCTCGACGCGTACAAGGCGAAGGTCGCCCGGCACGGGCTCGCCGAGGACCCGTTCCTCATCGAGCGCTACGACGCGGCACGCCGCATGCTGTGGAGCGCGCCGTGCGATCTGCGCGTCGCCGAACAGGCCGTCCTGCGCTACCAGCAGGCGGCCGCCGAACTGCTCACGGCGCCGCGCGTGCCGGACCAGGGCGGACCTCAGGACCGTAGGGGGGAGCAGTAGCCATGAGTCAGGCGGGACAGTCGTGTCAGCGGCCGGGCTGCGAGGGTTCGTACGAGGACGTGGGCGGCGGCGAGCTGTACTGCGACACCTGCGGTCTGGCCCCGGTCGTCTCGTCGTCCGGCATGGTCGGCTCCCCGCCGACCGGCGTGACCCGCGGCGGCAAGGGCGGTTCGGGCAGCGCGAGTTCACGCTCCAGCGGGCAGAGCGCCCGCAGCTCCCGGACGTCGTCGCAGTCGTCGAAGTCGCGCCGCTCGGTGTCCGGGCGGCTGTCGCGCTCGCTCTCGGGCAAGTCGACGGGCCGTTCGGTGTCGGTGCGCAGCTCCGGCTCGACGGCCGGCTCCTCCGGGCGCGCCCGGCTCGGCGTCGGCCTGGTCTCGGTGCCGCAGGTGCCGCGTCCCGACCCGCGCGCGATGGTGCTGGAGAACCCCGAGGTGCCCGAGCGCAAGCGGTTCTGCTCGCGCTCCGACTGCGGTGCGCCGGTGGGCCGTTCGCGCAGCGAGCGCGAGGGCCGCACGGAGGGCTTCTGCACCAAGTGCGGCAACCCGTACTCCTTCGTCCCGAAGCTGAAGTCCGGCGATGTGGTGCACGGCCAGTACGAGGTCGCGGGCTGTCTGGCGCACGGCGGCCTGGGCTGGGTGTATCTGGCGGTGGACCGCGCGGTCTCCGACCGGTGGGTGGTCCTCAAGGGCCTCCTCGACACCGGCGACCAGGACGCGATGGCCGCCGCGATCTCCGAGCGGCGCTTCCTCGCGGAGATCGAGCACTCCAACATCGTCCGCATCTACAACTTCGTCGAACACCTCGATCAGCGCACCGGCTCGCTCGACGGCTACATCGTCATGGAGTACGTCGGCGGCAAGTCCCTCAAGGAGATCGCCAACGACCGCCGCACCACGGCGGGCAAGCGGGACCCGCTGCCGGTGGAGCAGGCGTGCGCGTACGGCATCGAGGCCCTGGAGGCGCTCGGCCATTTGCACAGCCGCAACCTGCTGTACTGCGACTTCAAGGTCGACAACGCGATCCAGACCGAGGACCAGCTCAAGCTGATCGACATGGGCGCGGTCCGCAGAATGGACGACGACGAGTCGGCCATCTACGGCACGGTCGGCTACCAGGGCCCGGAGGTCGCCGAGGTCGGCCCCTCGGTCGCCTCCGACCTGTACACGGTGGGCCGTACGCTCGCCGTCCTGACGTTCGACTTCCAGGGCTACACGACCGTCTTCGTCGACTCCCTGCCCGACCCCGACAACATCGAGGTCTTCCGCCAGTACGAGTCCTTCTACCGGCTCCTGGTCCGCGCCACCGACCCCGATCCGGCCCGCAGGTTCGCCTCCGCGCAGGAGATGGCGGAGCAGCTGACGGGCGTGCTGCGCGAGGTCGTCTCGCTGCAGACCGGCCGGGCGCGGCCCGCGCTGTCGACCCTGTTCGGGCCGGAGGTCAAGGTCACGGACAGCGAGCTGTTCCCGAAGCTGGACGGCGAGGTCTCGCGGCTGGGCTCCCGGGTCGCCGCGGTCAAGTCCCGGCGGCTGTTCGGGAGTTCGGCGACGGCGGCCCTCGGCGGCGGTGACGGTACGGGCGCGTCGGCCACGCCGTCCCTCGGCGCCGCACCCGTCCCCGCCGTGGCCCCCGCGTTCGCCGGCGGCGCCTCGCTGCCCGGTACGGGCCCCGGTGCGGGCGCCGTGCCGGCACTGCCGAGCGCCGGTGGCCTCGCGTCGGGCGGCTCCTCGCCGACCGTCGTGCCCGGCGCCACCCCCGGCATCGTCAAGACCGTGCCCGCGCCCGCCGCGGCCCTCGCGCTGCCCGTCCCGCACGTCGACCCCACCGACCCCAACGCGGGCTTCCTCGCAGGCCTGTTGACCTCCGGTCCCGGCGAGCTGATCACAGCCCTCTCGGCCGCGCCCGCGCCGTCGATCGAGACCCGGCTGCGGCAGATCCGCGCCTGGCTGGAGAACGGCGACCACCAGGCCGCTCTCACCTCCCTCCGGACACTGGAGAGCGAGCGGCCCGACGACTGGCGGGTGGTCTGGTACCGGGGCGTGGCCTCGCTGGTCACCGGCGACCACGAGGGCGCCGCGCTCTCCTTCGACGCGATCTACGACGCCTTCCCGGGCGAACCCGCGCCCAAGCTGGCGCTCGGCCTGTGCGCGGAGGTGCTGGGGCAGCTCGACAACGCCGCCGAGTACTACCGCCTGGTGTGGTCGACCGACCCGAGCTATGTGAGCTCCGCGTTCGGCCTCGCGCGCGTGCAGCTCGCCGCGGGCGACCGCCGGAGCGCCGTCCGGACGCTGGAGTCGGTGCCGGAGTCCTCCATCCACTACACGGCGGCCCGGGTGGCGGCCGTGCGCGCCCGGCTCCGGCTGCGGACCGCCCTCGCCACCGACGTACCCTTCCTGGAAGACCTCACCGCCGCCGCGGCCCAGGTCGAGGCACTGGACGCCTACGGTCTGGATCCGACGCGGCGCGAGCAGTTGTCCGCGGAAGTCCTCGGCAGCGCCCTCGACTGGATACTCTCCGGTGGCCAGGGCACCGGCCCGGCCGCCCGGGTGCTGCTCGGCAGCGAACTGGACGAGCGGGGGCTGCGCTTCGGCCTGGAGCGCTCGTACCGCACGCTGGCCCGGCTGGCGACCGGCGGCGAGGAGAGGATCGACCTGGTGGAACGTGCCAATCGTTACCGCCCCCGGACGTGGGTGTAGTTGATGTCGCAGATGCCCCGGCAGGCCGCCCTGCCGACGTGTCCGAGCTGCGCGGAGCCGCTCGACGCGGGTGACCGTTTCTGCGGCGCCTGCGGATACGACCTGTCCGCCGTCCCGCCGCGCCCGGACGACCACCCGACCCTCACGATGAACGGCTCCGCGCAGCCGGCTCCTGTGCAGGGGCCGGGCAGGAACACGGGCGTGGGCGCACCCGGTACGCCCGTGCCGGGCGCCGGACCGGGACTGCCGGGCGCCACCGGTGCGGCCCTGCCGCCACCGGACGGCCCCGGCGTGCCGCCACCGCACGGCCCCAGCATGCCGCCGCCCCCGGGGGCCGCCCCGCCGCCGTCCGCTCCCGCCCCCGCCACGGGTGTCCGGTTCGACCGGCCCCCGGAGCCCGACGAGTACGCGCTGCAGGCGCCGGACCCGCGCGTCGCCGCCGAGGCCGCCGCGGGAGCCGAGCCCGCCCAGGTGTGCGTGGCCTGCCGTGCGGGCCGGGTGGACGACGACGGCTACTGCGAGAACTGCGGGCACGCCCAGCCGCGCGAACGGGACCACATGGAACTGGAATCGGGCCCGCTGGCCGCCGTCAGCGACCGCGGCCTGCGCCACCACCGCAACGAGGACGCCTTCGGCCTCGGCTGCACCGCCCTGCCCGACGGCTCGCCGGCCCTCGTGGCGATCGTCTGCGACGGCGTGTCCTCCGCGACCCGCCCCGACGACGCCTCGCTCGCCGCGTCGAAGACGGCGAGCGCGTCGCTGCTGGCCGCCCTGCCGCAGGGCACGCATCCGCAGGCGGCGATGCACGAGGCGATCGTCGCCGCGTCGCACGCGGTCAACGCGCTGGCCGCCGAGCCCGCCACGGCCCGGGAGCACGCCCCGCACCAGAACGCTCCCGCCTGCACCCTGGTCGGCGCGGTCGTCACCCCGGGGCTGCTGGTCGTCGGCTGGGTGGGCGACAGCCGCGCCTACTGGGTCCCGGCGGACCGCAGCTCGCCCCCGGCCCGGCTCACCGAGGACGACTCATGGGCCGCGCAGATGGTCGCCGCGGGCCTGATGAACGAGGCGGAGGCCTACGCCGACGAGCGCGCCCACGCGATCACCGGCTGGCTCGGCGCCGACGCCTACGAACTGGAGCCGCACACCGCGTCCTTCAAACCCGACCGGCCGGGTGTGGTGGTCGTGTGCACGGACGGCCTGTGGAACTACGCGGAGGCGGCCGAGGAGATGGCCGAGGTCGTCCCGCCGGACGCCGCCGTCCGGCCCCTGCACAGCGCACGCGTCCTGGTCGGTCACGCCCTCGACGGCGGGGGCCACGACAACGTAACAGTGGCCGTCGTGCCGTTCCCCGCCCCCGTACAGGGGGCAGGATCGGCCTGAGGCCGCAAAACGGGGAAACACGGGTGACGCGGGGTGACGCGGAGCAACACGGCGTAACCCGCGCAAGCACGGGGAAGCACGCGTACGGGCCGGTGGGGACCGGCCCGTACCCAGACATCGCCCTGCGAACACAGGGTTTTCGAGGGGGATTTGAGTAGGCATGGCCAATTTCTCGAAGTCGAACGTGCCGCAGTTCTCGGTGGACGTCTACCAGAACGAGTACCTCCCGGAGGGCGGCCGCGAGGTCAGCGCGATCGTCACGGTGACCTCCACCGGCGGCGGCACGGTGGGCAGCGCGGTCGCCGCGCCGCACCTGTACTCGCCGGGCGAGGGCCCGTCCGCCGCGGTGGCGGTCATGGTGGACTGCTCCGGCTCGATGGACTACCCGCCCACCAAGATGCGCAACGCCCGTGACGCCACCGCCGCCGCCGTCGACACCCTGCGCGACGGCGTGCACTTCGCGGTGATCGGCGGCACGCACGTCGCCAAGGAGGTGTACCCGGGCGGCGGCCGGCTCGCGGTCGCCGACGCGAGCACCCGCGAGCAGGCCAAGCAGGCGCTGCGCCGGCTGAGCGCGGGCGGCGGCACCGCGATCGGCACCTGGCTGCGGCTGGCCGACCGGCTGCTGTCCACGGCGGACGTCGCCATCCGGCACGGCATCCTGCTCACCGACGGCCGCAACGAGCACGAGTCGCCGGAGGACCTGAAGGCCGCCCTGGACTCCTGCGCCGGACGGTTCACCTGTGACGCCCGCGGCGTGGGCACCGACTGGGAAGTGAAAGAAGTCACAGGGATCGCCTCCGCCCTGCTCGGCACCGCCGACATCGTCGCCGACCCGGCCGGCCTCGCCGCCGACTTCACGCAGATGATGGAGACGGCTATGGGCAAGGAGGTCGCGGACGTCGCCCTGCGGCTGTGGACCCCGGTCGGCACCACCGTCAAGTTCGTCAAGCAGGTCGCGCCGACGGTCGAGGAACTCACCGGACGCCGCACCGAGGCGGGCCCGCGCGCGGGCGACTACCCCACCGGTTCCTGGGGCGACGAGTCCCGCGACTACCACGTGTGCGTCGAGGTCCCGGCCGCGAGCCTGGGCCAGGAGATGCTGGCCGCGCGGGTCTCGCTGGTCATCCCGCAGCCCGAGGGCAGCGTCCAGAACCTCGGCGCGCAGGGTCTCGTCCGCGCCGTGTGGACCGACGACATGGCCGCCTCGACGTCGATCAACCCTCAGGTCGCGCACTACACGGGCCAGGCCGAACTGGCACAGGTCATCCAACAAGGGCTCGATCTACGCAAAGCGGGCGATATGGATGGAGCAACGGCCAAACTGGGCCGGGCCGTTCAGCTCGCGAACGTCTCGGGGAACGCGGATACTGCGAAACTGCTTGCGAAGGTGGTGGACGTGGTCGATGCCACGACAGGTACTGTGCGACTGAAGGCGAAGGTCGCGGACGCCGACGAGATGACGCTCGAGACCCGGTCCACAAAGACTGTTCGTGTAAAGAAGTGACCTGAACGAGCTCCCGAGAACAGCTTTCCGGGACACCGAAGGAGAGAGGGGGACGCGCCGACATGCCGACCTGCCCGAACGGACACCAGTCGGGTTCCGACGACTGGTGCGAGGTCTGCGGTCACCGCATGGCCGGTGCCGTACCTCCGCCTCCGCCGCCCCCCACCGCCGGCGGCTACGGCTTCCCGCCGCCCCCGCCCGGCCAGGGCCAGCCCGGCCAGCCCGGTGGCGGACGGCACCTGTCCTCCGTGCCGGACCACGAGCCGGAGCTCTGCCCGCAGTGCCGTACGCCCCGTGAGGGCGGCGCGCCCTTCTGCGAGGAGTGCCGGTGGAACTTCCTGACCAACACGGCGACCTCGTACATGCCGGCCGCCCCGCGCCCACCGGCCCCTGGCCCGGGCGGACCCGGTGGTCCCGGGGGTCCGGGTGGTCCCGGGGGTCCGGGTGGTCCTGGGGGTCCCGGGGGTCCTGGTGGGCAGTTCCCGCCGGCGCCGCCGTCCTACGGGGGCGGTGACTCGTTCGAATACCAGAGCTCCCGCCCGTCACAGGTGAATCGTCCCGCCGAACCGCTCCAGCCCTTCGGTGGCGAGCCGGGAGGTCCCTCGGGACGGGCCGGCGGCCCCCCGACGTTCGGCCGCGAGCCGTCGGGCCCGGGCGGACCCGGTGGACAGGGCGGACCCGGTGGACTCGGTGGACAGGGTGGACCCGGCAGGCCCGGCGGTCCCTCCGGTCCCGGCGGCGGCCGTCCTCCCGGCCCGCCCGGCGACCCCTTCGCAGGCCCGCCGCCCGGTGCGCCGCAGGACCCCTACCGGCGGGAGCAGACCGGGCAGTCCTCGGACCCCTTCGGCCGCGAGCCCTCCGCAGACCCCTTCGGCCGCCTGCCCTCCGGCCCCGGCGGCCGTCCGCCGGGCCCGCCCGGCTCCGGCCCCGGCGGCCCCGGCGGCCCGTCCGGCTTCGGCGGCGACCCCTCGCGCCAGGCTCCGCCGCCGTCCGGGCCCACGCCCACGGCCGGCCCCGGCATGCCGGGCCAGGGCGGCCACGGTCGCCATGGCGGCGGCCAGGGCGGTCCGGGAGGCCCCGGAGGTCCGGGGGCTCCGCAGGCCTTCCAGCCGTCCGGTCCGCCGGCCCAGCCGGGCTACCCGCAGGAGACGGGCCGACCGCAGGGCGGCCAGCCCTTCGGCGGCGGTGACGACGACTGGGTGCTGTCCCCGCCGTCGAACACCGGCCCCGGCGGTCCCGGTGGCCCCGGTGGACCTCAGGGCGGCGGTGGCTACGGCTACCCGCAGCCCGGCACCACGCAGGCGCCGCCCCCGCCCGGTCCGGCGTTCCCGCAGCAGCCGACGACCTGGTCGGCGACGATCGGCCCGGACCGCGGGTACTTCATGGCGATGATGCACCGCTCGGGCCCCGAGGCCGCGGGGCTGAACCTGCCCGCGTACTCGCCCGAGCAGCAGCGCACGCTCACCGGCAACCAGATCACCATCGGCCGCCGCCGTCACTCCACGGGCGAGACCCCCGACATCGACCTGTCGGTGCCGCCGGAGGACCCGGGCGTCTCGCACCAGCACGCGGTGCTGGTCCAGCAGCCGGACGGCAGCTGGGCGGTCGTCGACCAGAACTCGACGAACGGCACGACGGTCAACGGCTCGGAAGAACCGATCCAGCCGTTCGTCCCGGTCCCGCTGCAGGACGGCGACCAGGTGCACGTCGGCGCCTGGACGACGATCACGGTCCGCCGCGGCTAGGCGCTCCGCTGGGGGTGCCGCGCTGTGCCGCGCTGTGCCGTCGTTCCGCTGCGACGCCGTCGTGGCTGGTCGCGCAGTTCCCCGCGCCCCTTCGGGGCGCTACCGAACCGCAGCCGACTTCGCCCGACCCGCTTAGGCCCGGACAGGCTCTAAAGCCCGGACCGGCTCTAGACCTCTAGGGCTCTACCAAACCGGGGTCGAACGAGCCGGGCAGGGGCCATGCGTACGGCCCCTCCGGTTCGTCGAGCCATGCCCACGCGTGCCGGGCGCCGACCGTGATGCCGAAGCGCTCCCGCCCCGGCATGCCCTCGCGCTCCCACAGGGCGAACGCCTCCTGCGGTTCGAGGGTGTCCCGGGTCAGCGCCAGCAGGAAGTGGAACAGCTCGCTCTCCCTGGCCCGGCGCGGCACCCCGGCCAGCGCCACCGGCTCCGGCTCGGGCCGCTCCGGCCCGCCCGGCGGCGACCCGCGCAGCGGCACGAAGTAGGCTGGGGTGTGCAGGAAGCGCCCCTCGGCGTGTTCCGCGTCCCGGACGGTCAGCGCGATCAGCCCGGTGGCCAGCGGCGCCAGGATCAGGGCGCCGGGGACGCACTGGGCCGGCCAGGCCCGGGGGATCGACGTCAGCGTGCAGGTCGCGATGATCCGGTCGAAGGGGGCGCGTTCGGGAACTCCGCGCGCCCCGTCCCCGGTGACGACCGTGGGCCGGTACCCGGCCTCGGCGAGATGCCGGCGGGCGGACTCGGTGATCTCCGTGTCCAGATCGACAGTGGTGACGTTCCCGTCGCCGAGCCGGAACGACAGCAGCGCCGCGTTGTAGCCCGTGCCCGCGCCGATCTCCAGGACCCGGCTGCCGGCCTCGACCCGCAGCTCGGCCAGCATCAGCGCCATCAGCGAGGGCTGACTGCTGGAGGAGACCAGCACACCGTCGCGCAGCCGGGTGGCCAGCGGGACGTCCTCGTACGCGCCGCGCACCCAGCGTTCCCGGGCGCAGGGGTCGGGGCTCTCGCCCCAGCGCCGTTCGTAGCCGCCTACGCCTCCGACGTAGTAGTACGGCACGAAGAGATGCCGCGGGACGTTCGCGAACGCCTCCCGCCACCCCGGATCGGCGTCGAAGGCCCCGCTGGCCTCGATCACGCGCACCAGCGAGGCACGCGCGGCGACGGCGACCCCCGCGAGCGGCTCGCCGCCCCGGTCGACTTCATGGGCGCCCATGACTCCACTGTGCGGCGCACGGCCCCGGGAAGCGAGCCCCGCGGTGCCCCTCGGGGCAAGCCCTGACGTGAGCCCTGGGGCAGGCCCGGGCCCGTGGTCCTAAGCCTCGGGTCCTCCGTCTCCCCGTCTGAGACCATGGGGGATGTGAAAGAGATTCGGCGCGGCACGCTTCAGGAGCAGACCTTCTACGAGCAGGTCGGTGGGGAGGAGACCTTCCGCCGACTGGTCCACCGTTTCTACCAGGGAGTCGCCGAGGACCCGATCCTGCGGCCCATGTACCCCGAGGCGGATCTGGGCCCGGCCGAGGAGCGTTTCGCGCTCTTCCTCATGCAGTACTGGGGCGGCCCGACGACCTACAGCGAGAACCGCGGCCACCCGCGCCTTCGGATGCGCCACGCGCCCTTCGCCGTGGACCGCGCGGCGCACGACGCCTGGCTGAAGCACATGCGCGACGCGGTCGACGAGCTCGCCCTGCCCGAGGAGCAGGAGCAGACGCTGTGGAACTACCTGACGTACGCGGCGGCGTCGATGGTGAACACCCCGGAATGAACCCGGAATGACCCCGGAGTGACCCCGGAGTGACCCCGGGGGTGGTGCTTCCGGGGCTCTCAGGGGTGCTGTCGGCGGACGCTGAGGGACGGCATCCCGAGCCCCGCCCCCGCACGCCGTACGGCGATCGACCCGTACGGGGTGCGCAGCCGCAGCCACCCGCCGAGCGACAGCAGCGCCAGATCCCCCGAACCCGCCGAGGGGCGCAGGAAGCCGAGCGACTGGGCCGCGTGCACGACCCGCACGGGAAGGCCGGTCTCCCCGACCGTCCGGGACCAGATCTCGCGCCCGATCCGGTCGAGCTCGGTGCGGGTCCGCAGCTCGGCCGCCAACTCCTCGGTACGGGACCGGAATTCGGCGACGGCCGCCCCGACCATCGCCCGCAGCGCGTCCGGCGCGGGCAGCCCCGCCTCGGGCCGCCAGCCACCGCGCGGCGGCAGCACACCGGCCCACGGCGGCCCGGTGACGGCTCCGGGGACGCCCGCGGTGGCGGCGCCCTCGTCGACGGACTCCAGCAGCTCGCCCGCCGAGACGGTCACGTCCAGCGTGGCGTCGAGACCGTTCTCGTACGGCTTGGCCAGCCGGACCGCGCGGATCGCGAGCACCTCGAAGGACGGCGGCCGGCCGAAGACGGCGAGCGCGGTGCCGGCCGCCTGCAGCCGGACCGCGGCTCCACGGTCGTAGTGGAGCAGCCGGGAGAGGAAGGCCGCGAGATCCGCCGCCTCCCCCTCGTCGGCGAGGTGCAGCACCGTCATGCGGCGACGGCCTCCTCGGCGTCGTCCCGGTACTCGCCGAGGAACTCACGCTCGTCGGCGGTGATCCGTCGCGGCCGCTGCGTGTCGAAGTCGAACGGCACTATGACCGTCGAGGCGCGGACATAGACGACGTCCCCGTCCTTCACCTCGTAGGTGATGGTGAAGGACGCCGCCTTTATCTCCGTGACCCACAGCTCGATGTCCACGGGCGTGTGCCGGTGGACGAGCTGCCGCTTGTAGTCGATCTCGTGGCGCGCCACCACGGACCCCTGCTTGAAGTCCTTCTCCGGGCGGAACAGGAAGTCGATACGGGCTTCCTCCAGGTAGCGGAGGAAGACCACGTTGTTGACGTGGCCGTACGCGTCCATGTCCGCCCAGCGCAGCGGGCAGCGGTAGATGTGCCGCAAGATCGATCAGCCCCGGGTCAGCTTCTTGTAGGTGGCGCGGTGCGGACGGGCGGCGTCCGCGCCGAGACGCTCGATCTTGTTCTTCTCGTACGACTCGAAGTTGCCCTCGAACCAGAACCACTTGGAGTCGCCCTCGTAGGCGAGGATGTGCGTGGCCACTCGGTCCAGGAACCACCGGTCGTGGGAGACGACCACGGCCGCGCCCGGGAACTCGAGCAGCGCGTTCTCCAGGGAGCTGAGGGTCTCGACGTCGAGGTCGTTGGTCGGCTCGTCGAGGAGGAGCAGGTTGCCGCCCTGCTTGAGGGTGAGCGCGAGGTTGAGACGGTTGCGCTCACCGCCGGAGAGCACGCCGGCGGGCTTCTGCTGGTCCGGCCCCTTGAACCCGAAGGCGGAGACGTACGCGCGGCTCGGCATCTCGACCTGACCGACGTTGATGTAGTCGAGCTCGTCGCTCACCACGGCCCACAGCGACTTCTTGGGGTCGATGTTCTCGCGGCTCTGGTCGACGTACGAGATCTTGACGGTCTCGCCGACCTTGATGCTGCCGGAGTCCGGGGTCTCGAGCCCCTGGATCATCTTGAAGAGCGTGGTCTTGCCGGCGCCGTTGGGCCCGATGACCCCGACGATCCCGTTACGCGGCAGCGTGAAGGAGAGATCGTCGATGAGGACCTTCTCGCCGAAGGCCTTGGTGAGGTTGTTGACCTCGACGACGATGGAGCCGAGCCGCGGGCCCGGCGGGATCTGGATCTCCTCGAAGTCCAGCTTCCGCATCTTGTCGGCCTCGGCCGCCATCTCCTCGTACCGGGCGAGACGGGCCTTGGACTTGGCCTGCCGCCCCTTGGCGTTGGACCGCACCCAGTCGAGCTCTTCCTTGAGCCGCTTGGCGCGCTTGGCGTCCTTCTGCCCTTCGACCTTGAGGCGGGTCGCCTTGGTCTCCAGGTAGGTGGAGTAGTTGCCCTCGTAGGGGTGGGCCCGACCGCGGTCGAGCTCCAGGATCCACTCGGCGACGTTGTCCAGGAAGTACCGGTCGTGGGTGACGGCGACGACGGTGCCGGGGTACTTCGCGAGGTGCTGCTCCAGCCACTGCACGGACTCGGCGTCCAGGTGGTTGGTGGGCTCGTCGAGCAGCAGCAGGTCGGGGGCCTCCAGCAGCAGCTTGCACAGCGCGACCCGGCGGCGCTCACCCCCGGACAGGTTGGTGACGGGCCAGTCGCCGGGCGGGCAGCCCAGGGCGTCCATGGCCTGCTCCAGCTGGGTGTCCAGGTCCCACGCGTTGGCGTGGTCCAGGTCCTCCTGCAGCTTGCCCATCTCGTCGAGCAGCGCGTCCGAGTAGTCGGTCGCCATCAGCTCGGCGACCTCGTTGAAGCGCTTGAGCTTGCCCATGATCTCGGCGGCGCCGTCCTGCACGTTCTCCAGGACCGTCTTGGCCTCGTCGAGCGGCGGCTCCTGGAGCAGCATGCCGACGGAGTAGCCCGGCGACAGGAAGGCATCGCCGTTGGAGGGGTGCTCCAGCCCCGCCATGATCTTCAGAACGGTGGACTTACCAGCACCGTTCGGCCCGACCACACCGATCTTCGCGCCGGGGAGGAAGCTCAGCGTCACGTCGTCAAGGATGACCTTGTCGCCGTGCGCCTTGCGCGTCTTGCGCATGGTGTAGATGTACTCAGCCAAGAGAAACCGTCCGGCAGCTTGAAATCAGGCAGTGGGCAGATACACCCCATCTTGCCTGACGTCCACCCCCGGGTGGTAACCCATATGGTCGGGGGCGGCTGGCCTGGGGGCTCGGGGGGCGTCGGACGGCCCAGGGACGGCCCCGAGACGGCCCCGGGTTGATCATTGCGCACCGCCCGCTCCGCCGAGGACGACGCCCTCGACGCCGCCGGGCTGAACCTCAGCCGCCGCCTCGCCTCGCCGTGCATTTCCCCAACAATGCACCGGCACGCTCTACAAAAGAGTTGCGCTCACCCCAGTGGCGAGTCGATGGGAATGTGATAGGCAATCCGAGGCCCAGAACGACGATATGCGAGACGGAGGCAGCACACCTACACTCGATATCTGGGAATACTTCTGATGAAAAGAGGATCCCGTGACTCGTCGTATCAACCTCGCCGTCCTGGCCGCAAGCACCGTCACCGCCGGCGCCCTGCTCATGACCATGGCGCCCGCAGCGGAGGCCGCGACGACCACAGCGGTTGCCGGGAACTGGTCCGACCCGGGCCAGGACTTGAGATCTGAGGCGACGTGCCCGGCAGGCACGCATCTGATCGGGGGCGGATACAACTGGGGGCTCATCGTGGCGATCAGCACCCAGTGGCCGAACCCTTTGGTGCTCGCAAATGCGCCCTCGACCGAGAAGCCGAATACGTGGCTGGCCGACAGCCACGTCCCGATTCAGGCAATTGCGCTCTGCGAGAGCGATGAATGACTCGCTCTCCTCACGATTTTTTTAGAGGTGTCACGAGGCTGGTATTCCCTGGGGATCGCCGCCTTTTGACGGCGGTCAGTCCTGCGCCCCGTTTTCCTTGCGGGCGGTGAGGATCAGGGCTGCTCCGCCGATGACCACCAGGCCGATGGCCGTGCCCGCGATGAGGGGGGTCGCGCTGGTGCCGCCTGTTGCGGCGAGGTTGGTGTCGTTCGCGACGGAGGTGCCGCCCGCCGTGGCCGGGCTCGGTTCGCTGAGGGTCTGGGTGGTCAGGCCGGCGGTCTCGTCGGCCTGGGTCTGGCAGTCCAGGACGCCGGTGAAGCGGTTCTCGACGCCTTGCGGCCCGTTGATCGTGAAGTCGTAGGCCTGGTCCTCCTGCAGCGGGATCGTCACCGTCTGGGACGCGCCCGCCGGGATGGTGTGCTCGATGCCCATCAGCTCGTAGACGAAAGCCGCGTCGCCCTGGTTGGCGGCGGTGATGTCCACGCCCGTCTTCGCGCAGTTCTTCGCCGCCGACAGCGCCGGAATGGCGCCCTGCTTCGCCCAGGTAGCGCTCGCCGTCGCCGACACCGTCGACTCGCTGGAGCCGGCCAGGATCTGGGTCTGGCTGCGGCTGTCGGAGGTGAAGGCACGGCCGACGGGCACGGTGGTCGAGGCCTGGACGGTCAGCTCGGCCGAGCCGTCCGCCGCGTCGAGGGGCACGTCGAAGAACAGCTGGCTGCCGTTCGTCGCCGACGTGACCTCCTTGCCGTCCTTCCCGACGATCCGCACCCCGCTGGTGGCGGCGTCCAGCGGGGGCGTCACCGTCACGCCGCTCGCGTTGGTGTGCACCGTCACCGGGCCGAGCAGTTCGCCGGGGTGGCCGGAGACGGCGGGCGCGTCGAGGGTGAGCGAGGCCTTGGGCTCGGCCAGGACTCGGGCCGCCTTCTGAAGGTAGTCCGCCAGCCGCTCGGCCTGCGGGTCGACGGCGTCGACGGTCGCGCCGTCCGAGTAGCGCCAGATGGCGACCTGGGTGCCGGCGGCCGCGTCCTGCTCGGTGAGACCGCCGTCGATGCCCGCCTTGTCCGCGAGCGAGGCGAGGTCGTTGACCTGGGGGTACGAGTTCTGCAGGATCCAGCGGATGCGGCCCGCGTTCTGGTTGGCGCCGAGCGAGGTGCCGGTCCACGGCGTCTCGCGGTACTTGGCATCCCGCTGCGTGGGGTTGAAGAGGTCGACGCAGTAGGTCTGCAGGGTGCCGCCGCCCTCGACGGACATCTCGAACAGGCCGGCCGAGACCTCCTGGTCCCCGCCCTCGGCGTGGATCACGGCGGCGCCGAAGGTCTTGAGGCCGCCTATGGTCGCGGTGGCTCCGCCCTGACTCTGTGTCATCTCGGCGGCCGCGGCCGGGCCTGCACCCGCGAGCACGCCGAAGGCGGCGGCGACGAAGCCGGACGCCAGCGTCGCCACCGTGAGGCGGACCGCCCCCCGTCCACGCACGAACGGCGCGGAGAACGAAGAAATCACGCAATTCCCCTTCGAGCAGGACCCGTTGATGTCAGGGGTACGGTCCCACCAGCAGAATCAGAAGCCCCGTGAGCCACGTCCGGCATCCTAGAGACGCCGCGCACCACGCCTGCCGGTCATCTCATCGGATCGCCGATCCGACTCGGAATCGTTATCCCCAAGATCGTCCAGCGGCCCGGCTTATCGACAAATCCATTCCGTCGCTCGGAACGCATTCGCCGATAAGCCGCAGTTCGACCTCAGGGGTCCGGTCACGATCGTTGACACTCCGTCACTACTGCGCACCCCTGCGCACCCTCACACGCCCCTATGCGTCTCCGCGCACCCCCACCCATCAACTCAACTCACTTCACATCACCGCCACCGGCTCGCGTCGGCGCGAGGTGTCGGCCTCCGGCTGCGTGAAGCCCGTGGAATCCCTGAAGCCCGTGGAGTCCGTCGCATCCGTGGAGTCAGTCGCATCCGTGGCATCCGCGGCCGGCGTCTCCCAGTTGGGCTCGGGCTGCGTGGGCGCTCCGGCGGCCGTCGTCGGCTCGGTGCGGCCCGAGCGCCGGAAGGCGGACGTGCCCCGCGAGATGTCGTGGCCGATCGCCACCGCGTCGATGTCCGCCGACGTCCGGCTCTGCTGTCCGTCGCGCGACTCCGTGCGCACCTTCAGCCTGCCCTGGACGATCACCGGGTCGCCGACGTTCAGCGAGGCCGTCGCGTTCGTGGCCAGCTGGCGGTTGGCCCACACCGTGAAGAAGTTGGTGTGCCCGTCCGTCCAGGCGCTCTTCTCGCGGTCCCAGTAGCGCGAGGTCACCGCCAGCCGGAACCTCGCCGACCCGCCCGCCGCCAGGTCCCGATAGACGGGCTGCGTCGCCACGTTGCCCACCGCGCAGATGATCGTGTCGTTCACTTCGACCCCTCCCTCGCCGGACGGCCGCGCCGCCCGGATACGCGTACGGGCCCGTCCCGTACGGTTGCGTCCGCCTCGGCGGCCACGGCCGCCGCGTTCACCGCGTGCCGTCACCGCCCTCGCGGCGACCGCGTCCGTCACGATCGCCGCGCAGCCAGACTGCCTCCGTCGGGCCGGGCCCGCCGAGCGCTGTGGATCACCGTCCGCCTGTGGAAAACTCCACCACCCGGACGAGTGACCCACGCCCCGCTCCCGTGATCACCCACTCCCCGTGAACACCCGGTCCCACGCGGGCCTCAGCGTGCGCCCGCGCCCGCCCCCGCCCCCACGCCCACGCCCGTGACGCGCGCGTACTGCTCCCGGACCTCCCGGTACCGCAGCAGCTCCGCCGCCACGGGATCCAGGACGCGCGCCCGGCCGCAGCCGGCCGCCGCCTCCCGCAACCGCCGCTCCGCGTCCTGTCCGTACCGCCGGGCCGGTCCCCGGGCCGCCAGCCGGCAGCTCCACTCGACCAGCGGGCCGCCGATGATGCCGGCCACCATCAGCAGCACCGGAACCCCGAGGTTCGGCGCCATGACCCCGACGATCTGGCCGACCAGCCACAGCCCGCCGACGACCTGGAGGAGGGTCATGGACGCCTGCGCCAGGACGGCCGCCGGCCACCAGCCGGGCCGCGGCGGCCGCCCCGACGGCAGTCCCGCGCGCACCGCCAGCTCGTCCAGCGCCTCGGGCAGCCCCTGCGCACCCCGTACGGCCGCCTCCCGCACGGCCTGCGCCCACGGCGCGGGCAGCCCCGCCGAGGCCCGCTCGGACACCGTGCGCACCGCCTGCTCGACCCGTTGCCGTGCCGTGGCCTCCTCGTCGGCCTGGGCGCGCACGGGGAGCCGTCCGGTGGGAGGGTCGCGCCGGTCCTGGTGCCAGCGCCACAGCCGCAGCCACGGCGTCCCGCACGCGCGGCCCGCGTGGCGCAGCCAGGCGCGTTCGGCGGCCTCGCCCGCCGCGACGGCGCCCACGGCGTCCGCGAGCAGGGCGGCGAACTCGTCCCGCGCCTCCTCGCTGAGCCCGGTCCGCCGCCCGGTGGCGTAGACGGACCGCAGCCGCCACGCGGCGACGTCCACGTCGGCGGAGATGCGCCGGGCCGCGGCGCCGCGCTCCGCGACGAACTGGCCGAGCAGCTCGCGCAGTTCCCCGATGCCGTCCCCGGTGAGCGCGGACAGGGCGAGCACGGTGGCGCCCGGTTCGCCGTACTCGCCGAGGGCGACGCCGTCCTCGTCAAGTAGCCGTCGCAGGTCGTCGAGGACCAGATGGGCGGCCTCGCCGGGCAGCCGGTCGACCTGGTTGAGGACGACGAACATGACCTCCGCGTGGCCCGCCATGGGCCGCAGATAGCGCTCGTGGAGGACGGCGTCGGCGTACTTCTCCGGGTCGACGACCCAGATGACGGCGTCGACGAGCCCCAGGACGCGGTCGACCTGTTCGCGGTGCTGCACGGCCGCCGAGTCGTGGTCGGGCAGGTCGACCAGGACGAGCCCGCGCAACTGGGCTTCCGCGTCCGCGCTCTGCACCGGCCGTCTGCGCAGCCGGCCCGGGATGCCGAGCCGGTCGATGAGGCTCGACGCGCCGTCGCTCCAGTTGCACACGATGGGCGCCGAGGTGGTCGGCCGGCGTACGCCCGTCTCCGAGATGGTCACTCCGGCGAGGGCGTTGAACAGCTGCGACTTGCCGCTCCCGGTGGCGCCCGCGATGGCGACGACCGTGTGCTGCCCGGAGAGCCTGCGCCGGGCCGCCGCCTCGTCGAGGACGCGGCCGGCCTGGGCGAGCGTCCGGCTGTCGAGGCGGGTGCGGGAGAGCCCGACGAGTTCGCGCAGCGCGTCGAGGCGGGAGCGCAGGGCTCCGTCGTACGCGAGCGGGGTCGAGGGCAGGGGGGCGGCGCCACCGCCGCCGATCCGCTTCTCCAGGACGGCGGCCTGCTCGGCGGCGGAGGCCTCGCTGACGCGCCGGGCGATGAGACCGTCGTCCCAGGCTTCGGCGGGGTCCGTGCGCGGGTCCGGACGGGAGGAGGCGTCCTGGCCGGCGTCGGGTACGCGCGCGTGGTTCGCCGCGTTCGCCGGGTTCACCTGGTTCACCGGTTTCGCGGGGCTCTCCGCGACGCCGACGCCGACCTCCTCGGGACCTCTGCGGTCCTGCGCCTGATCCCCGCCTTCACCACCGTTCAACTCCGCGCCCGCGCCTTCGCCCTCCCCCGCAGTCTCATGCTCCGCGTGCTCCGCATGCTCCGCGGGATCGGTGTGGCTGGTGTGGCTGGTGTGATCCGTGTGGTCCGTGTGGTCCTGGTCAGTGACGGCGGTCACCGGTCACCTCTCCTTCTGCAGTACGGACAGCGCGGCGATGAGTTCGGCCTGGGGTTCGGGGTGGACTTCGAGTGCGTCGAGCGGGGCGAGGCGGCGCTCGCGTTCGGTGTGCATCACGCGGTCGAGATGCTCGGTGAGCAGCCGTCCGGCCCGGTCGCGCAGCCGCAGCGCGCCGTGGGCGCCGAGCCGTTCGGCGAGTCCCTCGCCCGCTGAACGCGCCCTGCGGCCGCCCAGCAGGGCCGTGGCAACGAGGGCGGCGACCGCCTCCGGATCGGGCGCGAGAGCGCGCTCCAGGCCGCGCACCTCGTCCTCGGCGTACTCCTCGAGCTCGCGCCGCCAGCGTCGTACCGCCAGGCCGATGCGGTGTTCGGCGTTCTCCTGCGAGGTGTCCCGGTCCGTCAGCGTCGGTGCGCTCGCCGCCGGTTCGCGCCGCCAGGCCTCGTCGATGCGCTCGTCGGCGGCGGTGACGGCGCACAGCAGGAGCGCGCCGAGGCTCTCCACCAGGGCGTCCAGGAGTTCGCCCGCGGTGCAGTCCAGCGGGAAGGCCCGCCAGCGTTTGAGCGCGTCGCCGGCGAGCACCGCGCCGCTCTGCAGACGCCCCCGCACGCGCGTGTGCTCGCTGTCGTACGCCCCGTCGACGGCCGAGGTGAGCCGCAGCGCGGCCGCGTACTGCGCGGCGGCGGCGCCGGCCAGTTCGGGCATCCGGGCCTTGAGCGAGGCGAGGACGCCGTGGGCCGTGCGGGCCAGGGCGTGGCGGCGGGCGCCGGGGTCCTGGGTGTGATGGACCAGCCAGGTCCGCAGCGACGCGACGGCGGTGGCCGGCAGGAGCCCGCCGCCCCAGGCGGACTCGGGCAGTTCGGGCACGGTGAAGCGCGGCACGTCGCCCAGCCCGGCCTTGGTGAGCAGGGCGCCGTACTGCCGCGACACCTCGGAGACGACCTGGTGGGGCACCCGGTCGAGGACGGTCACGAGCATGGCGTCGTACTCCTTGGCGGTGCGCAGCAGATGCCAGGGCACGGCGTCGGCGTACCGGGCGGCCGTCGTGACCATCACCCAGACGTCGGCGGCGCAGATCAGTTCCGCGGCGAGGACGCGGTTGTCGGCGACGAGGGAGTCGATGTCGGGCGCGTCGAGGAGGGCGAGGCCGGGCGGGAGGGTGTCGGCGGTCTCGATCCGCAGCACCCGTCTGGCGTCCTCGCCGGGGAGCAACAGGTCGTCCGCCGACTCCTGATGGGGCGCCCACACGCGTGTGAGGCCGGGCAGCACCCGCATGCCGCTGAACCAGTGATGGTCCTCCGGGTGGCACACGAGCACCGGAGTCCGTGTCGTGGGCCGCAACACGCCCGCTTCGCTGACCCGCCGCCCCACCAGGGAGTTGACGAGCGTCGACTTGCCGGCGCCGGTGGACCCGCCCACGACGGCCAGAAGCGGCGCTTCGGGCTGCCTGAGCCGGGGAACCAGGTAGTCGTCGAGTTGGGCGAGCAGTTCGTCGCGGTTGGCACGCGCGCGTGGAGCCCCTGCCAGGGGCAGCGGAAAGCGCGCGGCGGCGACACGGTCGCGCAGGGCGGAGAGTGCGTCGAGCAGCTGAGGCCGTACGTCCAAGGTCACCACACGCGAAGAATGCCCAATTTTAGGGGATTTATGAAGCATATAGGCATGTCTGCGCGCCGATAGGACACAAGGGACGGAAGGTGCGACTGGGACAGAGGCACAGCGCAGGCATAACGAGTGCACAACACCCGTAGCCCTGGAGGGCAAAAGCGATGCACGATTCGCACCTGCCTGCGATTATCAGGACCGCTTCACCGAACCTCCACATTGAGCCACGGAGGCGAAGCAACCAGGACAAGGAACCGGGAGCCCTATCCTTGTCCCCGGCAACGTCACGGATCAGCCCACACCCGGGCAGCACGTACGAGGCCACCACACCCGGCCCCCGTAGCTCAGTGGATAGAGCAGGCGCCTTCTAAGCGCTTGGCCGCAGGTTCGAGTCCTGCCGGGGGCGCAAGTCTCCGCCCTCCCCCCGGGAGGGCTTTTTGTTGGTCGAGGGGCTCGGCCGCGCAGGCCCTCAGCGGCCATATCCGGCCAGCAGGGCAGAGGCGTCGCGCTGCACGACCCGCAGCGGGCCCGGGCCCATTCCCGTCGCCGCGACCGCCGCCGGATGCACTCCGTCGACGGCCATGTCCGCCATGGCCAGTTCGGGCGGGGCGGCCAGTCGGTCCGGCCAGGACAGGACGGCCGGCGGCGCCTCGGGCGCCGACACCTCCAGCCCGCTCGGCGGGACGCGCAGGCCCACGCCGAGGGCCTTCAGCACGGCTTCCTTCCTGGTCCAGACGCGCAGGAAGGCAGGCTTCCGCCCGGCAGGGGGGAGGAGGTGGAGCGCGGCCAGCTCGGGGCCGGAGAGAGCCGTGCGCGCCGCGTTCCCGACGTCGACGAACCCGTCGGCGTCCTCGACGTCCAGGCCCACCTGCACGCCCTGCCCGCCCTGGACGCCGCTCCGGCACACGGCCACGCCGACGACCGCACCGCTGTGCGTGACGGAGAACTCGTACGGCTCGGGCACCGCACCACCCGGCGACTCCCGGGTGTCCAGCCGGACTTTCCCGTGCGGTCCGCCGCAGCGGGGGCACTCGCGCCGCAGCGGCACCTTCGCCGGGGGCACGTCGAGCAGTTCGCCCAGGAGCAGCCGACTCAGGGCGCAGCCGACCAGGAAGCGGGCCCGGCCGGCCGGGTCGACAGTCGCGTCATGACGGGCCCGCTCCACGGGGTCCAGCAGCTGCAGCAGGCCCTCGTGGGCATCGCCGAGGCGTGCCCACGAGACCTGCACCAGCTGTGACTGCGGGGAAAGCATGACGCCGGCCGGCGAACGGCTTCGGGAACCGCTAGTGAACCGCGCGCAGCATGCGCGTCACGTTGATCCGCGTCGGCGAAAGACCGAGCTCGACGCTCTGCATCATCCGCTCGCCGTTCAGCCGGCCGTAGGCGAGCAGATCGACGTTGGCCAGGCTGAATTCGGGCCAGGTGTGAATGCTCAGGTGTGAAGCGGAAAGCAGGAGAATCGCGGTGACGGCACCGTTCGGGAAAACGTGCGACGCCTCGCCGAGTACCGTCGCGTTTCCCTTTTCGGCGGCCGTGCGCAGCACCTGGAGGAGGCGCTCCTCGTCGGTCAGGATGCTGTGGTCGCTCACCCATACATCGACGGCATAAGAGCACAGATCGTCGACGTTTATGCCCTCGGTGGCGAGGCTGGCGGAGTTGGTCATGGGGAACCGGGGGTGACGAACCGCTGCCCCCGTCTCCTTTCACATAGGTCTGCGCTGGTCCGCGCGGCCGAAGGGGAAGGTTGCGAGGCCGGTAAACGGCCCTCGATGGTGCCCAGCGTAGCATCCGGGGCGCTCTACGGCTCGCGCGCGCACTGCGTCAAGGGGGACGGGGGGTACGCGATGGATTTGGCCGAAAACCCACCTCGGCCGTTTCGTCATTCCTTCTCGGAAGCATCGCAAAACCGTCGCGAAATCGTCTCGAAGCGTTCTCTGCGCCATCTCAAAAACATCTCAACAACGTCTCCGAAAACACCGCACAGGACGTCGCGGAAAACATCTCGCAAAACATCGCGGACTTTTCTTCTCCATATCGGCTGCGCAATCTGATTCAGCGCCGTTTTCGCGTCTGCTGCGCGGGTCCGGTCGACTGTCCGCCAGCCCGTATACTCGATAGTCCCGGAATCCACCAATCAGCTTGCCTGGAGCAGCATTGTGACGAACGCGCGTCGGCACCCTCGGAGTACCACCGCCGATTCTGTGCTCACGGAAGTCGCGGACGCCGTCCGGCTCCAGGAGGGTCCGCCCGGAGTGCGGTCCGTCCTGCGCGCCCTGCGCCGGCTGGCCCCGGCCTCCACCAAGGACCTCAGCCGCGCCACCGGCCTGCCCGTGCCGATCGTGGCGGCCCTGGGCAACGAACTGCGCCGCCGGGGACTCGTCACCAAGGAGCGTCCGTCCCGGCTGACCGAGGCCGGCACGGAACTCGTCGCCGAGCTCGGCATGGATCTCTCCCTGGACGCGACCTGCACCACGTGCGACGGGCGTGAGCTGGTCATCCCCGACGTGCTGGACGAGGCCGTGCGGCGGCTGCGCGCGCTCATGGAGTCGGGGCCCGCCGCGGACATGGCCATCGACCAGTCGCACTGCACGGCCGAGACCAAGGTGCGCCGGGTGCTCGCGCTGCTCACCGCGGGCGCGCTGCCGGGCGGCTCGCTGCTGCTGATCGGCGACGACGACCTCGTCTCCCTCACCGTCGCCGTGGTGGGCGACGTCCTCGGCGGGCCGATCGTCGAGCAGGTCACGGTCGTCGACATCTCCGCGGAGATCCTCGACTACATCCAGAAGGTGTCGGCCGGGCTCGGCACCCGCGTCGAGACCGTCCGGCACGATCTGCGCCTGCCGCTGCCCGCCGAGCTCCACGGGCAGCACGATGTGGCCATGACCGACCCGCCGTACACCCCCGAGGGCGCCCGGCTCTTCCTCTCCCGTGCCGTGGAGGGGCTGCGGCCCGGTCCCGCGCACAGCGTCTTCTTCTCCTTCGGCGGCAAGAGCCCGGACGAGATGCTGGAGGTCCAGCGGGAGATCATGGGCCTCGGCCTGGTCACCAACGGCTACATCCGCAACTTCAACGAGTACGAGGGCAGCGGCATCCTCGGCGGTGTCGGCTTCTTCCAGCACCTCCTCACCACCACCTCGACGGCCCCCTCCCACCAGGGCGAGTTCAGCGGTCCCCTCTACACGGGCGACAAGCGGACCCGGCAGCGCGAGTACACGTGCGTGGCGTGCGACGCCCGGGTCCGCGTCGGCCCCGGCGCCCGCTGGACCTCGGTCGCCGCCCTGCGCGAGGACGGCTGCCCCACCTGTGGCAAGGGCCCGTTCCGCCCGGGCCGCCTGGTCCCGGCGGAGGAACCGACGACGCCGACGCCGCCGACGCCGACCGAACAACCCCCGGCCCCCGCCCCCACCACCCCCGCACCCGCCCAGAAGGCCGAGGCCGCAACCGTGCCGCCGGCCGCCCCCCGCGCGCACGGCTGGCATCGCCCCGCCGACGCCGAGCGCGCCGCCCTCGCCGAGCGGGCCCGGCCGTACGTCACCCGGCAGGCCGACGAGCGTGATCTGCCGGCCATCGGCAGGTTCGAGGCCGAGATCGCCCGGGTCTCCTTCGGCGAGGACGCCATCGACGACCCGGAGCGCTGGGCGGCCCGCCTCGGCAGGGCGATGGAGAAGTCGAAGGAGGGCATGATCGTCGCCCACGGTCCGGGCGAGGAGCCCGTCGGCTGGTGCTGGGTGAGCATCAACCAGAACGCGATGACCGGCGACCGCTACGCCAACTTCCGCTCCCTGGCGGTGTCCCCGGTGGACAACCGCAGCGACGTCGCCGAACTCCTCCTCACCGCCGGCCTGGAGTTCTGCCTGGCGAACGGGATCACGGAGGTCGTCGGCCGGGTCCACGTCGGCAACGTCCCGATGCGCACGGTCTACCGCAAGTTCGGGTTCGATCCGACCAGCCTGTCGATGAAGCTCTTCCTGCCCGCGGAGGAGCGATGACGGCCTTCGACGCCGAGGGCGTCAAGTGCGTCGTCTGGGACCTCGACGGCACCCTGTGGGACGACGTCGCCGTGGAGACCCCCACCGACGAACTCCCCACCCCCCGCCCGGAGATGCTCGCCGCGATCGACGCGCTGGCGGCGCACGGCGTGCTCGGCAGCATCGCGAGCCGCAGCGCGCCCGCCGTCCTGGACCGGCTGGCCGCCGGCCGTCCCGACGTGCGGATGCGCTTCCTCGCGCCGCAGGTGTCGTGGCAGGACAAGAGCGAGTCGCTGCGCAGGATCGCCAAGGACCTCGGCATCTCCGTGGACGCCCTGCTCCTCGTCGACGACTCCCCGTACGAGCGCGCCGAGGTCGAGGCCCTGCTGCCGGGCGTCCGCACCCTGGACCCCGCCGACGTACCGGAACTGCTGGCCGCGTTCGAGGGCCGGGAGGTCACCCCCGAGTCCCGCGCGCGCGTGCACCGCTACCGCACCGAGGAGACCCGCCGGGCCGAGGGCGAACGCTTCCAGGGCTCGCGCGAGGAGTTCCTGCGCTGGTGCGACATGCGCCTCACCATCGGCGCGGCCACGCCCGAGGAGATCCCCCGCGCGCTGGAACTCGCCGCCCGCACCCACCGGCTGAACTCCTCCGGCCTCACCCCCGACCGGCTGCGCGAACTGGCCGCCTCGGACGGACACGAGGTGTACACCGCCCGGATGGCGGACCGGTTCGGCGCGTACGGGATCATCGGCGCCGCGCTCGTCGACCGCACCGCTCCCGCGGTCTGGTCGATCCCGCTGCTCGCCCTCTCCTGCCGGGTCGCCGGCCGGGGCGCGGCGGCGGCCTTCCTGTTCCGGCTGATGGAGCGCGCCCGGGAGGCCGGCGCGGAGGAGTTCCGGGTGACCCTGCGCCCGACCGACGCCAACCTGGAGATGCGCATCCTGCTCCGCCAGGCAGGCCTGCGCCGCACACCCGACGCCGGCGCCGACACAGCGACCGCCGCGGACTCCGCCGTCCTGGGCCGGACGCTCCACGGCGAGCTGCCCACGCCGCCCGCATGGCTGCACGTATCCGACCGAGAGGACACAGAGGCGTGACGGACACCCAGGACTCCCGAGCCCCCCAGGACCGGGTCGCGGTGGAACGGGAACTCCGTTCGATGATCGCCGAGGCCGCCCGCCTGGACGAGGCCTTCGTCGCGGGGCTCCCCGCCGACACCGACCTGTTCGGCCCGCGGATCGGCCTCACCTCGCTGGCCGGCGTGACCCTCCTGGGCGCGATCGACCAGCGCTTCGGCGTCGACGTCGCCGCGCTGGACCTGAGCCTGGACAGCCTGCAGTCGATCGAGACGCTGTCCGACTTCGTCGCGACACACCACTAGCCACCCGTCTGTATGCCCCTCCCGTTCAAAAAGGGTGATCCGTACGGACGTGCCGTGACCCGTGCGGGGCGGCGGCGTTGAACGGGGAGTGCGACGGCGCCCCCTGCCGCCGCATGAACCGAGTCACTAAGGAGAACGTGATGTCTCGCATCGCGAAGGTGGCCGCTGTTGCCCTCGGCACCAGCGCCGTGGTGGTCAGCGGAGCCGGCCTGGCCATGGCGGACGCGGGTGCGCAGGGTGCGGCCGTGGGCTCGCCGGGCGTCCTGTCGGGCAACATCATCCAGGTTCCCGTGCACGTTCCGGTGAACGTCTGCGGCAACACCATCAACGTCGTCGGCCTGCTGAACCCGGCCTTCGGCAACACCTGCGCCAACGTCAGCGACCACCACAAGGGTGGCGACCACGACAAGGGCGGCGACCACCACGACAAGGGTGGCGACAAGCACGGCGGCTACGGCGGCTGAGCCGACTCCCGCACGCACCACCAGCACGACCTGCACCACCCGTATCACCAGCACCACCAAGAGAGCCCCGGCACCTCGAGCGCCGGGGCTCTCCCGCATCCCGGACCGGGTCCCGGACCCCGGGTCAGGCGTACCGGTACGTCTCGGAGAGGTCCTCCAGCTCATCCGGGGTCACGTCCCACGGGGCCAGCTTCTCGTGCCGGGCGACGACCCTGCGGTACTGGCCGCTGCGCGGTCCCGGCGGCTCGGCGGGCAGATAGCGGTGCTCGGCGTGCCGGCTCTGCCAGCGGGTCCACAGCAGGTCGACGAAGGCGTGGTGCAGCCAGAAGACGGGGTCGTTGACGGAGGCGCCGCCGAGCATCACCCCGCCGACCCACCGGTGCACCCGGTTGTGGTTGCGCCAGGCGGCGCTGCCCGGACCGCTCCCCCACCCCTCCAGCTTGTTGCGGAAGCCCCGGGCGGACGTCGAGTCCCAGGGCTCGGTGTCGTAGACCGGGTCCTCCAGCGCCCGGTCCACGTCGCTCTTGGCGGGCAGGTCCAGAGGGGCGGCGGCGCGGCCGAGGTCGCGGGTGAGGAACTCCCCGTCGGTCACGTTCTCCGTGATGGTCCAGTCGCCGCCCGCGAAGGCGAACGGCCCGGTGGTCACCTGGCGGTCGGAGGGCCGTCCGTTGCCGCCGAGGAGGTCATTGCTCCAGGGGGCGGAGGCCGAGCTGCGGTCGCGCGTCCAGTCCCAGTACGGCAGCGTCACCGAGGAGTCGACCCGGCGCAGCGCCTCCTCCAGGTCCAGCAGGAACCTGCGGTGCCAGGGCAGGAAGGAGGGCGTCATATGGGCGGTGCGCCGGCCGCCGTCGCCGTCGGAGACGTAGTGGTCGATGTGCATCCGGACGAACTCGTCGTACTCCCCCTTCCGTTTGATCTCCAGCAGCGCGTTGACGAAGCGCCGCCGTTCGGCGGCGGTGAGCGTGCTGACGTCCTTACGGATGTAGGCCATGGTGTCCCCCCATGTGCGTGTGGTGCGTGTCGTGGTGTGCCGGAGCCGCCGCGCGCAGCCGCTCGCCCGGGCCCAGTCCGTCGACGGCGGCGCGGGCCGCCTCCAGCGGGGTGGCGTACGAGCGGTAGTGGTCGACCATGCTCAGCCAGGTGCCGTCGGCGCGCCGCATGAGATGCAGCGGACGGCCGTCGACCGTGACCGTCCACGCGGCGTCGGCCGCCGTCGCGGTGCGCCCGGTCACGGCCAGGACCCCGCTGATCTGCCGCCCCCGATAGGTCTCGTCGAAGGAGTCGAGGGAATCGGGCGAGGAGTCCGTGGGGCTCGAGGGCCAGGACGAGGCGACGACGGGGACGATCGCGAGGGCGGCGGCGCCGCCGAGCAGCCCGCGCAGCAGGTCACGCCGTCGGGTGCGGCTCGCCGGGCCGGGTCTGTCCGCGCCCGCCGACGCGGTGGTCGCGGCTGCTCCGTCGACGCTGACGACCATGGTGTTCTCCTCGTCCGATGCGATGCGGTCCGGTTGGGTTCTCCGTGGGTAACCGTCGATCGGGCCGACTGGTCACCGCCCGGTGCCGGATGCGGGCATGACGAAGGGCCCGGACGAGGTGTCCGGGCCCGTGATCGCGGCGGTTCGGCTACGACTCCCGTCCCCCTACAGCCCCTTGCCCAGTCCGAGGTCCGCGGTCGGCACCGCCTGCAGCACGGGCGTGAGCACGCCCGCCTCGGGCAGCTTCAGGTCCGGCAGCCCGAAGCGGTCGGGGTTGGGCGCGGTGAGCGGGGCGTCCACGTCCAGGCCCGGGCCGAGCGTGCGCAGGTCGGCGGCGGGGGCGTCGAGGCCGACGTGGTTGAACTCGTCCCCGAGGATCTCCGGCAGGGGCGCCCGCACGCCCAGCCCGGGCAGCCCGGCGGCGACGGGCAGCTGCGGCACGACCCGCTCCGGGATGAGACGGCCCTCGACGAAACGCGGTCCCTCGGGCGCGCCCGGCGTCGGCAGCGGGATCTCGCCGCCGATCTTGGGCAGTTCCACGTTGAGGGACTTCTCGACGCCGTCCAGCGGTACGGGGACGGGGACCGTGCCGATCGCGGCGGCGGGCGTCACCGCGGCGGCCGCGCCGGCGGCCGCCGCGACACACGTGATCACTGCGGCGAGGGTTCCTCGGGTGGTCGACTTCATCTCGGGTACGGGCCCTTTCGGAGGTGTACGGGGAGTGCGTCCGTAGCGGGTAACGAGCCGGAAATCGGCATCAGTTCACAATTCCCCCGGGTGCCGTAATAGTGCTACGAACAGTCAGCTCGTCCAGAAATCCCACCATCGGGTCAGAATCAGCATGCCGACCACTCCGATGTGCGACAGCGGCAGCACCCAGGTGAATTCGGCGAGGAAACTCCGCACTCCGGCCGGGGCCGGCAGAAAGCCGTGCCGTACGTCGTACGAGACGGCGTACCAGAACAGGAGGATCGTGGCGACCCACGCCAGACAGCACCACAGGCACAGCGCGTTGATCCGGTACAGGGACTCGAACTGCAGCCAGGACACGAACCCGACGCCGAACAGACAGCCGGCGGTGAAGGTGAGCCAGTACCAGCGGGGGAACGCGGCGCCGGCCAGCAGGCTCATGCCCACGCACACGACGATCCCGTAGGCCACCAGGCCCAGCATCGGGTTGGGGAACCCGAACGCCGAGGCCTGGTCGCTCGTCATGACGCTGCCGCACGAGACGACCGGGTTCAGACTGCACCCGGGGGTGAAGCCGGGGTCCTCCAGCAGCTTGAACTTGTCGAGGGTGATGACCCAGGCGGCCAGCAGCCCGGCCGCACCGGCGAGGACGAGCAGCAGGGCGTACGCGGGGCCGCCGCCCGCGGCCACCGGCTGCGGCCGGGGCTCGGGCCGGGGCATCAGCCGCGCAGGCGGCGGGCGGGCAGGACGATGTGCGCCGCGGCCGTCAGGGTCTCGTCGGCGCCCGCGAAGGCGGCCAGCGCCTCGGGCGTGACGGCCCGGCCGGGGGTGGCCTCCGGCCAGGCGCGGGTGGTGAAGACGAGGTAGGCGTAGCCGCGCTGCTCGACGGCCGCGAGCCACTCCGCCGGCGGCAGGCACTGGGCGTTCAGGCTCGGCATGTTCAGGACGGCCGCGCCGGACTCGACGAGCAGGGTGAACGGCAGGCTCGGCCGCTCGGTGCCGTCGACGACGTCGCCGCCGATGGACATGCCGTTGTCGGCGAGCAGTCGCCGGACGGCGGCGGCCGTCCCCTCGGGGCCGTCCTCGGTGTCGCCGAGGGAGTAGGCCAGGAGGTAGGGCATGTCGCTGCCGTCGGGGGCCTCGCCGCTCCACGGCATCACGACGAGGGTGCCCAGGTCGGTCACGCGGAAGGGGTGGGTGGTGCTTGGGGTTGAGGTCACCGCGCGACCCTATCGGCGCGGCGCAGGCCCTCCGGGCGCGTTCTCACCCGACCGGGGGACGCCGGTCCGTTGCTCCACACGAACGAGGGACGCGCCGCTCGACTCGGCTCGAACAGCGCCGAGGGCCGGTCCCGTCGGTGACGGGACCGGCCCTTCGGGGGCGCGTGGCTCAGCCCTTCAGCGGCAGTCCGCCGAGCAGCGGGTTGTGGCTGTTGAGGGCGCCCGTCGCGCCCTTGACGGTGCTGAGCACGGAGTCCTTGTTCTCGGTGTCGAGCGCGTCCGACTGGTGCTGCAGCGGCATCGCGTCCTCCAGGTTGATGGGCCCCCTGGCGAGGGTGTCCACGGCGCCGTTGAGGCTGGTGGGCGTGAGGTCGGCGGGGGTGGCGAACGCGGGCGCGGCGGCGCCGGCGAGGGCCAGGGATCCGGCAACGACAGCGGCAGCCTTCAGGGACTTCATCGGATTCCTTTCCGGGGAAATTCTGACGCCGTGCATAACGATCCCCGTCGGATGCGGAAACCCCGTACGCAGAAAATTCCCGCACCCCGGGGGAACTCCGGGGTGCGGGAATCGGGTTGCCGGAACCGGTGGGCAGCCGTCAGGCGGCGGGCAGCTCCGGGGCCTCCACCGGCAGGCTCGGCACACTCGGCAGGGTCAGGCCGAGCCCGGCGATCGTCGAAGAGATCAGGTCGAGCAGGCCGCCCACCACGCCGGTGACCGCCCCGACGACCTCACCGACGTCCAGGGAGGTCGCGGCGGCGAGCAGCGCGTCGACGGCGCTCTGCAGCGCGGCGACGGCATCGGCCACGGGATCGGCGGCCCGCGCCTTCCCGACGTCACCGGTCTTGCTCAGCGCGGGCGAAGCGGGCTCCGCCGGAAGCGCCGGCTTGGCCGGGAGCGTGGTGACCGGTTCGGCGGGCAGCTTGGCCGGGAGCGTCGTGACCGGGGCCGCCGGGACCGTCGTCGCCGGGTCCTCGGGCAGCGCGGGCTTGACCGGAAGCTCCGCCGCCGGATCCTCGGGCAGCTTGGCCGGAAGCTCCGCCGCCGGATCCGCGGGCAGCTTGGCCGGGAGCGTCGTGACCGGGGCCGCCGGGACCGTCGTCGCCGGGTCCTCGGGCAGCGCGGGCTTGGCCGGAAGCTCCGCCGCCGGATCCGCGGGCAGCTTGGCCGGGAGGGTGGTGACCGGGGCGGCCGGGACCGTCGGCACTGGGGTGGTTCCCGTGAGTTGGGCGACGGCCGTCTTGATGGCGTCGCCGAGCTCGGTCGCCTGGGCGGCGGTGAGTTGACCGTCGTCGAGCGTGAGGACCGTGTCGACGAGGTCCGCGACCGGGGTGAAGACGGTGCCCTCGGCCTGGGCGAGCAGCGCGACCACGCCGGGGGCGGGCGCATCGGAGGCCGCGGCGATGCGCTCACGGGCCGCGGCTCCGTCGGCCGCCATGGCGGCGGGGGTCGTGATGCCGAGGACGACGGTGGCGCAGAGTGCGGTGGAAGCGATACGCCGTACGGGCAGACCACGCATGGGAATTCCTCTCGATTGCGTCGGGTCTCGAGCCCACGGTGCGAACCGCCGTCGCGCTCCGCAACAGATCGAACGCACCACGTGACGGACAGGTGTTCGCCTTGCGTGCATCCGTGCTGGTGGGGTGGCCTGTCAAGGCCCGTCGAGCGTGTCGCGCCCCGATCCCCCGTTCGGGGGAGCGCCCCGAACAGCGCGAACGGCCGCCCTCCTGGCGGGAGGGCGGCCGTTCGGCGAATGACGTGTCGTGACCTCTGGGGGAGGCGACGTCAGTCGTTGATGCAGGTGTTGCCGAAGGACGGGTTCAGCAGGCCGATCACGTTGATCGTGTTGCCGCAGAGGTTGATCGGGATGTGAACCGGAACCTGGATGGCGTTGCCGGACAGCACGCCCGGGGAGTGCGCGGCGACGCCGTTCGCGTCACTGTCGGCGGCGGCGATGCCGGAGGCGCCGGCGACGGCCGCGGCGGCAACGGAGGTCAGGACCAGGCCCTTCGCGATACGCGACATGGAGAGGTGCTCCTTGGGGTTTTGACACAAACACCCGGGCGGGGATGCCCGGCGCTGAAGTCAACGCGCGGGACTCACCGGGGTTGTGCCGCCAAATGAGTGATGTCACCGAAGGTGCGGCTTCACCATTCCGACACACTTGTCCGGTTTCTCCGGATTAATCCTGATACCGGCTAGAGTTGCGCCCCGTCCGACCCACGCTTATAGCCAGCAAATCGCACGAAAGGGCACCGCCGCTCATGCGTAATTCCCTGGGTCCGTCGCTGCGCCGCGCGACGATCGGTGTCCTCGCGCTCGCCTCGCTCGGGGCGCCGGCCGGCGCCCGTGCGGCCGGCGACCGGAGCGTCGCGCCGCCCGCCGCCGAGGCCCAGCGCCTCGCCTTCGCGCAGCGCTACCACGCGACACAGCACGGCGGGATCGTCCGCGCGGCCAACGCGGCCATCAGCTGCCGGGCCGCCCCGGCGGCCGGCGCGGCGCCCGCCTGCCCCTCCGTGCGCCAGGGCAAGGCAGCCGCCAACAGCGACTTCGACATGTTCTACGTCGACGTCGACAGCGACCCGAACACCTACAACTCCTCCCGCGCCGAGGTCCGTCTGCCGCAGGACGCGCGGGTGTCGTACGCGCGCCTGTACTGGGGCGGCAACCTGCGCGTCGGCGAGCAGAAGCCGCCGAAGGACAACGGGCGGGTGCTGATCGCCGAGCCGGGCGGGGAGTACAAGGAGGTGCTCGCGGACACGGTCGTCGGCCACCGCGTGGCCCAGGGCGCCGACGCCTTCCAGGCCTCCGCGGACGTCACGAAGCTGGTGCGCGAGAGCGGCCGGGGGCTGTACACGGTCGCGCAGATCAACGTCGCCATGGGCAGGTCGGCGGCCGGGGCCTGGGGCGGCTGGACGCTGGTCGTGGCGTACGAGAACGCGGCGGAGCCGCTGCGGGACCTGTCGGTCTGGGACGGCTTCGACACCCTCGCGGCCGCCGCCGGGAAGGAACTGCGGCTGCGCGGCCTCGACATCCCCAAAAACGCGAGCGGCCGGGCCGGGCTCGTCGCCTACGACGGCGACCGCGGCGACCGCGGCCGTTCGGGTGATTCGTTCACCCTCTCGACCGGCGCCGGGGCCGCCGTCGCGCTCAAAGACCCGGTCAATCCATCTGACGATGTGTTGAACTCCACGATCAGCGAGCCGGGGGAGGCTCCGGCGGCGCGTGTACCGGCGTACGTCAACACCCTCGGCTACGACTCCGACGTGTTCGATCTCGGCGGGGGTTTGCGCCGCGGCGGTGACCAGCTGACCGTTCGGCTCGTTTCCCACCGGGACGCGGCGTGGGCCGGGGCGCTCTTCGTCGCCGTCGACGCACGAAAGAAGTAGTCAGGCGCGTTCCCGCACGTCCCGAGCGCCACCGTGAGCGAGGAAACCGCGCAATGCACCAGCCAGAACCCGACGACAGACCCCGGGTCCTGCACCTCACCCAGCCCGTGGACGGCGGGGTCCCCCGGATCGTGACGGACCTCGCGCGGGCCCAGCTCGCGGCCGGCCTGCACGTCACCGTCGCCTGCCCGGCCGGCCGGCTCGCCGGGGACCTGCGGTCCCTGGGAGCGGACGTACGGCACTGGGCGGCGACCCGGTCGCCGGGACCCTCGGTCCCCGGCGAGGTACGACGGCTCGTACGCGTGCTCGACGAGGTACGCCCCGACCTGGTGCACGCGCACAGCGCGAAGGCCGGTCTCGCCGGGCGGCTCGCGGTGCGCGGACGGATCCCGACCGTGTTCCAGCCGCACGCCTGGTCCTTCGAGGCCGTCGGCGGCACGACCGCCGCCCTGGCCCTCAAGTGGGAGCGGTTCGGGGCGCGTTGGGCGCACCGGGTGGTGTGTGTCAGCGAGGCGGAGCGGGACACCGGGCTGCGGGCCGGGATCGCCGGGCGGTGGAGCGTCATCCCCAACGGCATCGATCCCGAGCGCTTCCACCCGGCTCCCGTCGACACCGTGCGGGCCGCCCTGCTCCCCGGGCTCGACCCGGCCGTCCCGCTGGTGGTGTGCGTGGGGCGGCTGTGCCGGCAGAAGGGGCAGGACGTGCTGCTGCGCGCGTGGGACGCCGTCACCGCGAAGGCGCCCCGCGCCCGGCTGGTGCTGGTCGGCGACGGGCCGGACGGCGAGCGGCTGCGCGCCCGCGCACCGGAGTCGGTGCTGTTCGCCGGGGCCGTCGCCGATGCCGCGCCCTGGTACCAGGCCGCCGATCTGGTGGTGCTCCCCTCCCGCTGGGAGGGCATGGCACTGACCCCGCTGGAGGCGCTGGCCTGCGGGCGGCCCGTGGTGGTCACCGATGTGAACGGCGCCCGGGAGAGCCTCCCGGGCGCGCTCGCGGCCCGCTGTCTGGTGCCCGCCGAGAACCCGGCGGCGCTGGCCGACGCCGTCGCCGCACTGCTGCTCGACCCGCTGCTGCGCGAGTCGCTCGGCCACCAGGGACGCCGTCATGTCCTGGCCACGCACGATGTGCGGCGCGCGGCCGAGGCGGTCGCGGGCGTGTACCGCGAACTGCTCACGACCACGGAAGGGGCGCGCGTCGCGCCCACCGAGTGCAGGGAGTCCATCCACTCGTGACTGCGGAAAGCACCGTGCCCGCTCCGGGCGCGCAGCCCGGATACTCGCCCGTGTCGGTCATTCCGCGGCGGGAGAGCGCAGCGGGATTCCGGTTCCCCACCCGGCGGCCCGTGGCGCGGCCCGCGTCGCCGGTGCCGCTGCTGCTCGCCGACGGCCTCGCCGCCTTCGTCGGCGCGCTGGCCCTGACCGGGGCGCAGCGCCGCCCGCTGCTGGTGGCCCTGCTGGTGGCGGCGACGATACTGCTGCGCCCCCAGCGCCCGCGCCCGGTGGCGGGGGTGCTGGACGAACTGCCCCTCGTGTGCGGCCGGATCGCGGTGGCCTGGCTGGCGCTCGGGGCGCTCGTGGCGGCGTGGAGCCCGGCGCACGCGCTGTCGCCCCGCACCCTGCTCCTCGGGTGCGCGGCGCAGGCCGCGGCCGGCTGCGCCGCTCGCGCGCTCGTCCATCTGCGGCGGCACCGGGCGCTGTTGCGCCGGCCGCGCGCCGCGCTCGTCATCGGCCCCGCGGCAACCGCCCAGCGGGTGGCCGCCGCCGTGCTGCGCCACCCGCGGTGCGGGGTCCGGCCGGTGGGCATCGTGGCCGAACAGCCCGACGGCGCCGACGGACTGCCGGTGCTGACCACGGGTGAGGAGGTGCAGCGGGCTCTCATCCAGAACGGCGTCCGGGACGTGCTGTGCGTCCATCCCGCCGTGCGCACCGGGCAGGGCCCGCTGCTGCGGGCGCTCGCCGAGTCGGGCTGCACGGTGTGGGAGATCGACGCCGACACCCCCTCGTACACGAGCCGCGAGCAGCTCGCCGGGTTCTCCTGCCGACGCCTCGACCTGGGCGCCCGGCGCCGGGGCAGCCTGGGCAAGCGGCTGCTGGACATCGCCGTCTCCGGGACGCTGCTGCTGCTGGTCAGCCCGCTGCTGCTGGTGTGCGCGGTGGCGCTGCGGCTGTCCGACGGGCCGGGGGTGGTGTTCCGCCAGGAGCGCATCGGCAAGGACGGCAGGCCCTTCACGCTGCTGAAGTTCCGTACCCACCGCCCGGTCGACGAGCACGAGGCGGCGACCCGCTGGAGCGTGGCCGGCGAGCGGGAGATGAGCCCCTTCTGCCGCTTCCTGCGCCGGTTCTCGCTGGACGAGCTGCTCCAGCTGTGGAACGTGCTGTGCGGCGACATGAGCCTGGTCGGGCCGCGGCCCGAACGCCCCTTCTTCGTCGGCCAGTTCAGCCAGACCTACCCCGGATACGCGGCCCGGCACCGGATGCGGACCGGTATCACCGGCCTCGCCCAGGTGCACGGGCTGCGCGGCGACACCTCGATCGAGGACCGGGCCCGTTTCGACAACGCCTACATCGACAACTGGTCGCTGTGGCAGGACGTGTGCCTGCTGCTGCGCACCGCGGCCGCCCTCGTGCGACCGACCGGGAGCTGAACCGACCGATGACCCTCGCCCCACCCCCGCACCTCGCTCCGCCCCCGCCGCTCCCCCTCCCGCTGTCCCGCGCCCGGGCCCGGGCGCTGTCGCCGGTGCTGCCGGTGGTCGCCGTCGTCGCCCTGCTCGCGCTGCCCGCCTCGCCCGGCGGGGAGGGCGGCGCGGGACCGGCCGACGCGCTGTCCGCGCTCGTCGTGGGGTGGTGTGTGGTCCGGGAGCTGCGGCGCCCCGGGCGTCGGCTGTCGCGTTCCGCGGTGGTGGTGCTCGGCCTGCCGGTCGTCGGGCTCACGCTCGCCGCGCTCGGCGCGTCCTCGCCGGGGGCCGGGCTGGGCGGCCTCGGCCGCTATCTGCAGGTGTTCGTGCTGGTTCCGGTGGCCGTGCTGCTGCTGATCCGGGGCCGGTCCGACTTCCGGGTGCTCGCCTGGTCGTTCGTGGGGCTGGCGGCGTGGCAGGGGGCGGTCGGCGTCCACCAGTTCGTCACCGGGACCGGCGCCTCCTATCAGGGCGAGGACATCCGGGCGGTCGGCACCTTCGGACCGCAGGACGTGATGGGCATGGCGACCGTCGTGTCCTTCGGACTGATCTGCGCGGTCGGGCTGGCGCTCGGCCGGACCTCCCTGCGGCAGCGGGCGATCGCCGCCGGTTTCGCGCTCGCGCTGCTGGCGCCGCTGGCGCTCTCCTTCAGCCGGGGCGCGTGGATCGCGACCGCGCTGACCTGCACCCTTCAGCTGGCGCTGGCCGGGCTGCGGCGGGCGCTGAAGCTGGGCGCGGCGGTCGCGCTGTCCGGGGTGGTGCTGGTGGGCGGGTTCGGCGTCGGCTCGGCGATGCTCCAGGAGCGCGTCAGCAGCATCACGCAGGTCGCGGACGCGCCCGATCAGTCCGTCACCGACCGGTACACGATGTGGGCGGCCGCGGTCGGCATGTGGCGCGAACAGCCGCTCACCGGCGTCGGGTTGAAGGGCTTCCCGGAGCACCGGGACGCGCACGCGTCGCTCGCGCTGTCCTCCGGCAGCGACACCGCGGGCGCGGGCACCGGCTTCGTCCGGCAGCGGCTGCTGTCCCCGCACAACATGTATCTGCTGATCCTCGGCGAGCAGGGCCTGATCGGGCTGCTGGCCCTCGCGGGCGGCTGGCTGGCGCTGCTGGTGTGCGCACTGCGGGGCTGGTGGCGGGTCAAGGACGGCGGCCCCGGTCTGGACTGCGCGCTCGTCGCCTGCGGGCTGCTGAGCTGGCAGCTGATCGACTTCATGTACGCCGACATCGGCGGGCCGTCGACCGTCCTGACCGCCGTCGTCTTCGGGCTCGTGGCCTGGTGGGCGCTGGTGAGCGGCAGTGCCGACGGCGGCCGGAGCAGCGGTGGGCGCGAGGGGGCGCTCGCGCGATGACGGTGAAGCCTCCTCGGACACCCCGTGCGGACGGACCCGTGTCCGTGCCGTCGGCGCGGGCCGCCGGGCCGGCCGCACCGTCCGGGGAAGCCGCCGGGGAGGCCGGCGACCTTCCCGCGGCATCACGGGGTTTCCTCGCCAAGGCCGCGGCCGTCACCGCCGCCCTCTCCGTCGCCGGGGCGTTCCTCGGGCTGGTGCGGGACCAGGCGCTGGCCCGGCTGTTCGGGGCGGGCAGCGACACCGACGCGTTTCTCGTCGCCTGGACCGTGCCCGAGTTCGCGGCCACGCTGCTGATCGAGGACGGACTGGCGTTCGCGCTGATCCCGGCGTTCAGCATGGCGCTGGCCCGCCGCGCCCAGGGCGCCCCCGGCGACCCGGTCCGGGCCCTGGTGGCCGGCACACTGCCCCGGCTGTCGCTGGCGTTCGTCGCGGTCGGCGCCCTGTTCATCGGCATCGCGCCCCAGCTGGTCGCGGTCCTCGCGCCCGGGCTGCCCGATCCCGCGCTCGCCGTCGACTGCACCCGGCTCACCGCGACCTGCGTGGTGAGCTTCGGGCTCGCCGGGTACTGCAGCGCGGCCCTGCGCGCCCACCGGCGGTATGTGGCGCCCGCGGCGATCTACGTCGCCTACAACGTCGGCATCATCACCGGGATGTTCGTGCTCGGCGGGCGCTGGGGGGTGCGGTCGGCGGCGGCCGGGGTGGCGGTCGGCGGACTGCTGATGGTCTTCGCCCAACTACCTTCACTGATCGGGCAGTTGAGGAAGAAGCGCGGGCCGGACGGGGTGGAGCTCGGTGTCGAGGAGCCCCGGCCGCTGGACACCGCGCTGCTCACGACCGTCCTGCTGTTCGCGCTGTGCCGGCAGTCCCAGACCCTCGTCGAGCGGTTCCTCGCCTCGAATCTGCCGGCCGGGGCGATCTCGCACCTCAACTACGCGCAGAAGGTCGCGCAGATGCCGATGATCCTGTCGGTGATGGTCTGCACGGTCACCTTCCCGGTGGTCGCGCGGGCGCTGGCCGAAGGGGACACCGAGCGGGCCCGCAGCCGGGTGGAGCGGGATCTTTCGCTGGCCGCCTGCATCGTGCTGCTCGGCACCGCCGCGGTGGTGGCCTGCGCGCCGCAGATGATCGAACTGCTCTTCCAGCGCGGCGCGTTCACCGCACGGGACACGGCGGCGACGGCGGGCGTGATGCGGGTGTACGCGCTCGGGCTGCTCGGCCAGACCATGGTGGGCGCGCTGGTCCGCTCCTACTTCTCGGCGGGCCGCGGCTCCTGGTACCCGGTGGGCGCGATGGCCACCGGGATCGCCGTCACCACCTGGATCGGCGCCCTGAGCGTCGACGCCTGGGGGGTGTACGGGATCGCCGCCGCCAACGCGATCGGCATCACCGTCACCGCGCTGGTGCTGCTGGCCGGGATGGGTCCGCGCAGCGTCCCGATCGGCGTCCGGGGCGTGCTGCGCGAGCTGAGCCGGCCGGTGCGGGCGGCCCTGTTCGCGACCCCGGTCGGGGCGCTGGCCGCCGCGCAGTTCACCGATCCCCTGGCCGGTCTGGCCGCCGGGGGCTGCACCGCGACCGTCGTGTTCCTGCTGCTCGGCCGCGCGCTAGGCGCCCAGGGCATCGTCTCCGCACTCCGTTTCCTCCGTTCCGCGACCCGAAGGCACTCCCATGGCCGCTCCTGACAACCGCAGACGCAGTTCCGTCCCGTGGGTGGCGATGTACCACTCCGTGAACGACTGCACCGACGACCCCTACCGCATCACGGTCACCCCCGAACGACTCGACAAGCAGCTGACCTGGCTGCGGCGGCGCGGACTGCACGGCGTCTCCATGTCCCGGCTGCTCGCCGCCCGCGCCGAGGGCCGGGGCCACGACCTGGTCGGCCTGACCTTCGACGACGGGTACGCCGACTTCCTCACCGAGGCCCTGCCCGTGCTGCGCCGGCACCGCTGCACGGCCACCCTCTTCGTGCTGCCGGGGCGGCTCGGCGGCGACAACGCCTGGGACCCGCTGGGCCCGCGCAAGCCCCTGCTGACCGCCGACGGCATCCGCCGCGCGGCCGACGAGGGCGTCGAGATCGGCTCGCACGGCCTCACCCATGTCGACCTCACCAAGGCCGACGACCTCACCCTCAAGAAGGAGACGGTCGACAGCCGCGCGGCCCTCACCGCACTCCTCGGCACCGAGATCGACGGCTTCTGCTACCCGTACGGGACGATCGACCGACGGGCCATGGACGCCGTGCGCGAGGCCGGTTACCGCTACGGCTGCGCGATCGACCCCGGCGAGCTGAACGGCCTGCACGCCCTGCCGCGCGTGCACATCGGGCAGGACGACCACACGCTGCGCCTGTTCCTCAAGTACCGGCTGCACGCCTTGCGCCGGCGCCCCGTCGAGGGGCTGCGGTGAAGGCGCTGCACATCATCACGGGGCTGGGCGTCGGCGGCGCCGAGCAGCAACTGCGGCTGCTGCTGCGGCACTTGCCGGTGGACTGCGATGTGGTGACGCTGACCAACCCGGGGTCGGTGGCCGACGGGCTGACCGAGGACGGGGTCCGGGTCGTCCACCTCGGCATGGCCGGCAACCGCGATCTGGGCGCGCTGCCGCGCCTGGTCCGGATCATCCGCTCCGGCGGCTACGACCTCGTCCACACCCATCTCTACCGGGCCTGCGTCTACGGCCGGCTCGCCGCGCGCCTCGCCGGGGTCCGGGCGGTCGTGGCCACCGAACACTCCCTGGGCGACTCGCAGTTGGAGGGGCGGAAGCTGACCTCCGGGGTCCGCGCGCTCTATCTGGCCAGCGAGCGGCTGGGCCGCACCACGGTCGCCGTCTCGCCGACGGTCGCCGACCGGCTGCGGAACTGGGGGGTGCCGGCCCCCCGGATCGAGGTCGTCCCCAACGGCATCGACCTGGACCGCTTCCGCTTCGACCCGGTCGCGCGCAGCACCACCCGGCGCCGCCTCGGACTGCCGGACGACGCCTACGTCGTCGGCGGCATCGGACGCCTCACCGCCGGCAAACGCTTCGACGTCGTCATCCAGGCCATGGCTCAACTCCCCGACGACCACTGGCTGTTGCTGGTGGGCGGGGGCCCCGAGGAGAACGTGCTGCGGCGCCTCGCGCACGAGGCGGGCGTCGCCGACCGCGTCCTGTTCACCGGCGAACGCCCCTACGTCGCCGACGGCACCCCCGGCCCCGACCTGCCCTCCCTGGTCTGCGCCATGGACCTGTTCGTCTCCCCGTCCCCCGAGGAGACCTTCGGTCTGGCGGTCGTGGAGGCGCTGGCCTCGGGACTGCCCGTGCTCTACGCCTCCTGCCCCGCGATCGAACAGCTGCCCGCGCAGCCGGCCGGCGCCCGCCGGGTGACCGGCGGACCGCGGGCGTTCGTCCGCGCGCTGGCCGAGGCCCGCGCGCGGCCCCCCGGCCCGCGCACCGCCCCGGGCGCCGCCCGCCACTACGACATCGCCCGCAGCGCCGCCCAGCTCATGGACGTGTACGCGGCCGCCGTCTCCGGACCACCCCGGCTGTCCCCCGCTTCCCCGACACCTCAGGGAGTCAGTTCCCCATGACCGAGAACCCCCGCCGTCCCGCCGCCGCGCTGCGCCGTGCCAAGGCGCTCCCGCCCTGGTCCCTGCTCGCGGTCGGCGCCGTCGCCGGCGGCCTGCTCGGCGGCGCGTACGGAACCGTCAAGGCGCCCGTCTACTCGGCCACCGCCTATGTCGTCGCCGTCCCGACCGCGAAGTCCGACCCGGCGTCCGCGCTCGGCTTCGCGCAGGCCTACGGCCGGGTCGCCACCCAGCTCGCGGTGCTCGGGGACGCGCAGGTCTGGGCGGGCGTGCCGGTGAACACGCTCCGGCGAAACGTGCAGACGGCGACCTCGCCGGACGCCCCGATGGTCGCCATCACGGCGACCTCCACCCGCGCCGACCTGGCCGCCGACATGGCCAACGCGGTCTCCCGCTCGCTGACCCAGCACGCCAAGAGCTCCCGGGCCGCCACCAACGTCGAGCTCCAGCAGTTCGCGCGCGCCGTGCGGCCGACCGCGCCGTCCTCGGCGTCCCCGACGGTGACCGCTCTGGTGGGGGCGAGCGCGGGCGGGCTGCTCGGCGGGCTGGCGCTGCTGACACGACCGCGGCGGGCCCGCGAGGAGGAGACCGTGCGCCCCGCCGCCGTCCCCGGCCCGGCCCTCGCCGCCGAAGCCCACGGAGCGCTGTGAAGCCGACGTTCACGGCCGAGGTCGTCACCGACGAACAGGCATTCGCCGCCCTCGCACCCGCCTGGGGCCGGCTGTACCAGAGGTGCGCGACGGCCACCCCGTTCCAGAGCCACGCCTGGCTGCACTCGTGGTGGCTCTCGTACGGCAGGCCCGGCCGACTGCGGCTGCTGCTGGTCCGCGACGGCGCCGAACTCGTCGCCGCCGCCCCCCTGACGGCCGTCCGCCGTCCGCTGCCCGCGCTCGTGCCGCTCGGCGGGGCGATCTCCGACTACGGGGACGTCCTCGTCGACGACGAACACGGCGAGCGGGCCGTCGCCGCGCTCACCGAGGGCCTCGCGGCGGCCGCCCGCACCGCGCTGATCGACTTCCGCGAAGTGCGCCCGGGCGGCGCGGTGGAGCAGGTCTACGAGCGGTGGCACGGGCCGCGGCGGCGGGTGAACGACTCGGTGTGCCTGGAGCTGCCCGCCGTCCCGATGGACGAGCTGCTGGCCCGGCTGCCCTCGGCGAAGGCCCAGCGCGTGCGCGCCAAGCTGCGCAAACTCACCGCGCTGGGCGTGCAACGGCAGGTCGTGCGCCCGGAGGAGGTCGACCCGGCGCTGCGGCGGCTGCTGGAACTGCACCAGCTGCAGTGGCAGGGCCGGAAGGTGACGGGCGAACACCTGCTGCCCCGGTTCTGCGAGCACCTGGTGCGCTCGGTCGGCCCGATGGTCCGCTCCGGCAACGCGGTGGTCACCGAGTTCCGGCTGGACGACGACGTCGTGGCCGTCGATCTGACCCTGCTGTCGCGGCGGCTGGCCGGGGGCTACCTCTACGGCGCCCATCCGCAGCTGCGCGAGCGCAAGGCGGACGTGGCGGTGATGCTGCTCGACGCGTGCGCCGAGCACACCCGGGGCGGCGGGCTCGCCGCGCTGAGCCTGCTGCGCGGCAACGAGCCCTACAAGCACCACTGGCGGCCCGAACCGGTCGTCAACCAGCGGCTGCTGCTGGCCCGCCGGCGCACCGCGCCGCTGCTGTCGGCGGCGCTGTGCGACGTGGCCGCGCGGCGGCGCGGCAAGGAGCTGCTGCTCCGGCTGGAGCAGCGGAAGGAGCGGGCCGGTGGCGGCAGGTCCTGACGCGGGCCTGCCGCCACCGCACCGCGGTTCACCCGCTGCGCGACCACCAGTCCAGGCGGAGGCACAGCTTGCCGCCGAGCCAGTACTCGACCCAGTCGCCGAGGTCCATCGGCAGGCAGTTCGCCTGGGTTTCGACGCCGGGCTCGGGCATGGGCTCCTTGACGGGCTCCTTGACGGGCTCCTTCGTGGGCATCGGTGTCGTCGGCTCCACGGAGGGCGTCGGGATCGTCGGGGTCGTCGGAGTCGTGCCCGGCTCGTCGGTGCGGCCGGACAGGAGCGAACGGTAGACCGCGGACGACAGCGGGTTCTGCTTGCACTGCCACACCCCGTGCGGGCAGTAGTCGGTCACCGTGTTGTACAGCGGTTTGTGCTCGTCCATCCACGCGAGCATGCGCCGCATGTATTCGGCGTTGTCACCGTTACGGAAGAGTCCCCATTCCGGGTAGGAAATGGGCTTGCCGTGCGCTTTGGCGAAGTCCACGTGCGCCTGGAGCCCGTAGGGTTCTTTCACCTGCTCGTCGAAGGACAGACCGGTCGGCTGGTCGTAGGAGTCCATTCCGAGGATGTCGACCGTGTCGTCCCCCGGATAGCACTGGGTCCAGGGAATGGCGTCCTTGCCGCGGCTCGGCGTGAAGTCGAACTTGAATTTCTGACCCGGCACCGAACGCATCGTGGAGACGATCCTGTTCCAGTACTTCTTCCAGGCCTCCGGGTCCGGCCCGCACCGATGGGTGTACGTGATGCCGTTCATCTCCCAGCCGAGCACGATCACCGTGTCCGGCACCTTCAGCGCGACCAGCCGCTCGGCGAGAGCCCGGTAGTGGTGGTCGAACTCCCCGGCCGCGCCCTGCCGCAGCAGCCGGCGCACCTCGGCGTCGGAGACGCCCTCCTCGTTGCGCTCCAGCATGGGCACGTTGAGGACGAACATCCGGTCTTCCCGCTCCAGCCGCCACTTCGCCCACACGTCGAGGAAGCTGGGCGCGCCCGCGATGTTGCGCCACCGGTCGCCCGGCAGGTAGGTGTGGCCGACGCGCAGCTCCGCGCCGCCCAGCCACTCGCTGAGCTCGGCGATCCGGGCCACGCCCCGGGGGCCGTAGTCGAGGTAGGCGCCGAAGGCGGAGGCCGCGGCCTCCGTCGGCGCGGTGGACGGCGCGGTGGACGGCTCGGTGGACGGGACGGTGGACGGGACGGGGGTCTGCGCCGGGGGCTGAGCCGGCGTCACCGGCGTCACCGGTGCGACCGGTGCGACGGACGGCAGGGGCGCCGTGGTCGGCAGGGTGGTCGCCGTCTGCACGGAGGCGGCCGGTTCGGGTGCCGCGGGCGCCGGTTCGACCACCGCGGGCCGCGGGACGGTCGGGGTGGGAGCGGGAGGATCGGCGACCCGCACCACCCCCGCGCCCGCGGCGAATCCAGGTCCGGACGCCAGAACCGCCGACGCCGCGACCGCTGCCGCGACAACGGCCAGCCGTCGGGACCGTGCGGTTCGCTGCTGTGGGGCCATGCCTGCTCCTTTCTCCACTCTCACGTAACGCGCCATGCCCGCGCATTACTGACACACAGTCATATGAAAGTCACACGAAAAGGAATTACGCCACCGCCATTAGGGCTTTCGAGTGCCTCGATCGCCCGAACCGGTGAACTGAACCGAAGGACCGGCAAAAAATGCCCGAGTCGTTGCTCGACACCCGCGTCCCCGCCGTACTCCTGCGGATCGACCGGAATCCCTTTCACCACGGAACGCTGGGTGCCGTGCGCTCGCTCGGCAGAGCCGGAGTCGATGTGCACGTGGTCGCCGACTCGACGGGAAGTCCCGTACGCACATCACGCTTCGTACGCCAGTTGCATCCCCCGCCGCCGCCCGGCGCCACCGCCGCCGACATCGCCGCCGTCCTGCTGCGGGTGGCCGCCCGCATCGAACGGCCCGCCGTCCTGATCCCGATGGACGACGCCGGCGCGATCGCGGTCGGCAGACTGCGCGCGGAACTCGCGCCCGCCTATCTGCTGCCCCAGCAGCCCGGCACGGTGCCCGAACGCGTCGCCGACAAAGCGGAACTGGCCCAGCTGTGCGCGGCCGCCGACGTGCCGCACCCGCTGACCGTGGTCCCGGACAGCGCGGCCCAGGCCGCCTCCGCCGCCTGGCGGCTCGGCCTGCCGGTGGTGGCCAAGTGGAGCCGGCCCTGGCTGCTGCCCGCCGACTCGGGGCTGCGCAGCACCCTCGTGGTGCGCTCCACCCAGGAGGCGCGCGAACTGTATCTGCGCACCGAGGAGGCGGGCAGCCGACTGCTGCTCCAGGCCTTCCTGCCGCCGGGACCGGACCGCGACTGGTTCTTCCACGGCTACGCCGACCGCTCCGGCACGGTCGGCGGCGGCGGCGCGGGCCGCAAGCTGTGCGCCTGGCCGCGCGGCGCGGGACTCACCGCGGTGGGCGAGTGGACCGAGAACGCGCAGGTGCGGACGCTGGCCGAGCGGCTCACCGGCGAACTCGGCTACCGGGGCATCCTCGACCTCGACTTCCGGCGCTGCGGACTGACGGGCGACTACCACCTCCTCGACTTCAACCCCCGCCCCGGCGCCCAGTTCCGGCTCTTCTCCGACGGCGGCGGACTGGACGTCGTCCGCGCCCAGCACCTGGATCTGACCCACCGTCCGCTGCCCGCCGGGTCCCCGCTGCCGGGGCGGGCGTTCGTGGTGGAGAACTACGCCCCGCTGGCGGCACTGCGACCGGCGCGCCGCGGCCCCGGCCGCGAGCTGGCCTGGCACGCGGGCGACGACACCGCTCCCGGCCGCGCCATGTGGGGTCTGTGGGGCTCCCATGTCGCCCGTCGACTGCTCGGCCGGCTGCGCCGGCTCGGCACGGCGGGCGCGGCCGGGGTGCGTCCCCGCGTGGTCCGCCAGTCCCCGCCACCGCCGCCGTCCCTGACCGGCCTGACCGAACCGACCGACGACGAGAAAGCGAGCAGTTGCTGATGTACGACCTGTTGGTAGTAGGCGCCGGCCCGTACGGCCTGTCCATCGCGTCCCACGCCGCGGCCGCCGGGCTGACCCTGCGCGTCTTCGGCCGGCCGATGGCCTCCTGGCGCGACAACATGCCCGGCGGGATGTTCCTGAAGTCCGAGCCCTGGGCCTCCAATCTCTCCGACCCCGCGGCCCGTTGGCGGCTCGACGCCTACTGCGCGACCCAGGGCGTGACGGCCCGGCACGGGGAGCCGATCCCGGTGGAGATGTTCGCCGAGTACGGCCTGTGGTTCGCCCGCAACGCCGTCCCCGAGGTCGACGAACGCACCGTGACCCGGATCGCGCCCCGGCCGGGCGGCTTCGAGGCGGTCACCGAGGACGGCCAGACCGTGCACGCCCGCACGATCGCCCTCGCGGTCGGCGTGATGCCGTTCGTCGAGATCCCGTCCGCCTTGCGCGCACTGCCCGGCGGCCTCGTCTCGCACAGCAGCCACCACGGCGACCTCGACCGCTTCCGCGGCCGGGACGTCACGGTGATCGGCGGCGGCCAGGCCGCCCTGGAGACGGCCGCCCTGCTCGCCGAACAGGGCACCCGGGTACGGGTGCTGGCGCGGGCCGACCGGCTGCGCTGGAACGATGTGCCGCCGGCCTGGGAACGCCCGTGGTGGCAGTCGGCCCGCTCCCCGCTCGGCGGCCTCGGCTGCGGCTGGCGCAACTGGTTCTACGCGGAGCGCCCCGGCCTGTACCGGCGGCTCCGGGAACCGACCCGGGCCCGGATCGCGGCGACGGCGCTCGGACCGGCCGGCGCGTGGTGGGTTCGGGACCGGGTGGAGGGCGCGGTGGAGGTGCGGCTCGACCACGAGGTGACGGCGGCGCGGGCGGTCCCGGGCGGGGTCCGCCTCGACGTGAGCGGAGGCGACTCCTTCGAGACCGAGCATGTGATCGCGGCGACCGGCTTCAAGGCGACCCGCGACCGGCTCGGACTCCTCTCCGGCGACCTGCGCGACTCGCTGGCCACGGTGGCCGACGGCTCCCCCGAGATCGGCCGGGACTTCGAGTCGTCCTGCCCCGGCCTGTTCATGGCCGGCCTGGTGACGGCGGCCGGCTTCGGCCCGGCGATGCGGTTCGTCTACGGCGCGACCTTCACGGCGGGGTCCCTCGTCCGGGGAGTCCGGCGCCGGCTGCGCACGGGCGTGCCGAGCGGGGCGATCCCGGCGCCGGTCCGCCAGGACACGGCGCCGGCGGTACGGGGCTGAACGACGCGGGTGCCGGGCGCGAGGGCGTCCGGCACCCGAAGCCGTTCAGCGACGGGACGCGGCCCTGCCTCGCCGGTACAGCAGCGCGCCGCTGCCGATGAGCACCGCGCTGACCCCGGACGCGGCGAGCAGCGCCGCCTTGTCACTGCCGGTGTGCGGCAACTCGGGCGGCGCCGACTGCCCGCCGCCGTGCGGAGGCGTGAAGTCTCCGCCACCACCGTGGGGCGGCGCCGAGTGTCCACCGCCGGGCGGAGGCGTGGAGTGCTCCCCACCGTGCGGAGGCGTCGAGTGCCCACCACCCCCGGAGGGAGGCGTGTTGCCACCCCCGTGCGGCGGCGGGGAGGAGTGGTCACCACCGGGCGGAGTGCCGTGACCGCCGTGCGGGGGCGGGGAGGAGTGGTCACCACCCGGCGGAGTGCCCTCGCCGCCGTGAGGCGGCGGAGACGAGTGATCGTCCCCGGGCGGAGTGCCCTCACCCCCATGCGGCGGCGGAGACGAGTGACCGCCACCCGGCGGAGTACCGCCCCCACCATGCGGCGGCGGAGACGAGTGATCGTCCCCAGGCGGAGTGCCCTCACCCCCATGCGGCGGCGGAGACGAGTGACCGCCTCCCGGCGGGGTGCCCTCGCCACCGTGCGGCGGCGGGAACGAGTGGTCGTCGCCGGGAGGCGGCGGGGTGTGCTCCCCACCGGGAGGCGGCGGTGTGTGGCTCCCGCCCGGCGGAGGCGGGGTGTGCTCCCCGCCAGAAGGCGGCGGCAGGTGACCCCCGCCGCCGCACGAGTCGCCGTAGCCCCCGCAGTCGTCGCCCGGGCCGTCGTGGCCGTAGCCGTCGTCCCCGTAGCCCTGGTCGCCGTAGCCGTCGTCCCCGTAGCCCTGGTCGCCGTAGCCGTCGTCGCCGTAGCCCTGGTCGCCGTACCCGGAGGCCCCGTCGTCCGAGCCTCCGTGTCCCGCGTCGCCGTACCCGGCGCCCCAGTGGCCCGGGGGGGCGTGGCCGGAGTCGTCGTCGGCGTATGGGGTGCCGTGCGGGCCGTAGGAGCCGTCGGTGAAGTGGGCGCGGTGCGTGTGCTCGGCCGATTGGTTGGCGCAGGCGTTGCCGAAGGTGGGGTTGAGCGCGGCGGCGGCGTCGACCGAGTTGCCGCAGGCGTTCACCGGGATGTTCACCGGGGCCTCGACATGGTTGCCCGACAGGAGTCCGGGCGATTCTTTGGCGGCCCCGTCGGCGTTCGAGTCGGCGAGGGCGGAACCGCCCCCGCACAGGGACAGAATGCTGGTAGCGGCGGCGGCCGCGACCATTCCCCTGCTCAGGGTCTGGCGCAATCTCGTTGTCTTCCTGCTTGGAGAAGTGGGAAAAGCCGGCCCTGGACCACCGAAGAGTCGTCCAAGGCCGGCCTCGACCCAGCCGTACGGCGGGTGTGTCGCGTCGTCAGTCGTTGATGCAGACGTTGCCTGCGGTCGGGTTCAGCAGCGCGATGACGTTGATCGAGTTGCCGCACACGTTGATCGGAATGTGGATCGGAACCTGGACCACGTTGCCTGACAGGACGCCCGGCGAGCCGATGGCCGCACCGTTGGCATCGGCGTCGGCGAAAGCCGGGGCGGCCCCGCCCAGCGCCAGGATCAGACCCGCGACAACAGCAGCGCTCTTCTTCATGGATTTCCCTTCTCAGCGGCCGTGCCCGGATGCACGACTCGCAAGCTGCAAACGAGAGATAGACAGCGGAAGCAACTGACGAACGCGCGTCGCCCGGGAATTCACTCGAACGCATTCATATGATTCACGCATCAGGCCCACTGCGGAAGAAACGCTTCTCCGGCACACCACCGCCGGACGGCCCGCCGGAAACGCGCGGGCCGTCCGACGGGCAGCGCCGATGGACGTCAGAAGGGGGACGTCAGCCGTTGGCCACGCCGTTGCCCGACAGGGCGGAGATGTCGTCCAGGATGTGCGAGAGCGGCTCGTCGCCCTTGGCCTGGGTGGAGTTCTCCGCGCACTGCTGGTTCTGCGGGGCGGACAGAACGTTGATGTCCTGGACGTCGATCGGGACAGCGCCGAGGATGCTCTGCACGTTCCCCTTGACCGGCAGACCGATGCACAGCTTGTTCAGGGAGCTCTGGACCAGCGTGGCCTGCGGGCTCATGTCGCCCTTGGTCACCGAGTTGCCGAACTTCGACGAGGCGCCGTTGCCGCTGGCGGAGGTGGTGCCGGCGTCGTCCCCGATGGCAAGCGCCTGAGGCGCGGCCGCCGCCGACATACCGATGACGGACGTGGCGACCGCTGCCACGGCCATTGCCTTCTTCAGCATTTCGCTTTTCCTTTCCCTGTCCTGGCCTCGCGCCAGAACCATGTGCCTGCGACCGACTCAACCCGGTACGCCGGTAATGGTTGCGGCGCTTCACCCGATAGGAGTTCGCCCCTTTCTTGGGGCCCTCGCAGGAATGGGCCATCAGAGTGAAGGGGGGCAACCAAACGCCGCCTGGGCAGTTGATCAGAGCGCTCCGGTGGACGGGGTTTCTCCAGAAGGGACTAGCAAGTGATCAAGAAGGTTCTGGCCGCCGCCGCGGTCGCCGTTTCCGTGGTCGGCGTCGCCGCTGCTGCTGCCGCCCCCGCGCTCGCCATCGGCAACGACAGCGGCACCACCTCCGCCAGCGGCAACGGCGCCAGCCAGTCGTTCGGCAACTCGGCCACCTTCGGCAACATGAGCCCCCAGATGGCGCTCATCCAGGGCTCCCTCAACAAGCCGTGCATCGGCCTGCCGGTCAAGGGGAACGTGCAGGGCCTTGTCGGCGCTGTGCCGATCAACGTCCAGGACATCAACGTCCTGTCCTCCCCGCAGAACCAGCAGTGCGTCGAGAACAGCACCCAGGCCAAGGGCGACGAGCCGCTCTCGCACATCCTGGACGACATCTCGGTCCTCGCGGGCAACGGCGCCGCCAACCACTGACGTTCCACCCCGACAGCGGGTCGACGGACCACCTGCGACCCGCTGTTCGGCGCAGGCGTGACGATCACGCGGCGCCTCCACCGGAGTCCGCTTTTCGAAAGGGAAACAACATGAAGAAGCTGTGGGCGACCGCGGTCGTAGCCGCCTCCCTGACCGGTGTCGCGGTCGCCTCCGCGCCGCAGGCCCTTGCCATCGGCGACGACAGCGGCACCACTTCCGCCAGCGGCAACGGCGCCTCGTCGGAGTTCGGCAACTCGGCCACCTTCGGTGACAAGAGCCCGCAGCTCTCGCTGGTCCAGGGCTCGCTGAACAAGCCGTGCCTCGGCCTGCCCGCCAAGCTCAACCTGCAGGGCCTTGTCGGCGCTGTGCCGATCAACGTCCAGGACATCAACGTCCTGTCCTCCCCGCAGAACCAGCAGTGCGTCGAGAACAGCACCCAGGCCAAGGGCGACGAGCCGCTCTCGCACATCCTGGACGACATCTCCGCACTGTCGGGCAACGGCGCGGGCAACGGCTGAGCCACAGCCTGACGTACCGCTACGGCGGGTCACCGGTTCTCCGGTGGCCCGCCGTTTCGCGTGCGGTGGCGCTAGAGGTCGAGGCGGCTTGCGTCGGCGATGGCTTCGGCGAGGTCGGCGACCTCCTTGTCCTCGGTCTTCCTCGCCAGCGCGTCGGCCGTTTCGCCGAGTTCGCCCAGGGGCGGGGCGTCGGGCAGCGAGCGCTCCGACTCGCGCAGGGCGTCGGCGAAGTAGGCGGCCGTCGTGGTGACCTGGAAGCGGACGGGTGCGTCGGTGAGGTCGTCGTGCAGGGCGTCGGTCTCCAGTTGCCCGGAGGTCTCGTGCGGGGTGCGGGTGTCGGGGTCGAGCCAGCGGACGGTGGCCGTGGCGAGGTGGCCGTCGGCGCCGGGCTCGGTGCGCACGGCGTAGAGGGCGGTGACGGTGTGGCCGGGGCCGACCTCGCCGCCGTCGACGCGGTCGTCGCGGAAGTCGTCGTCGGCGACGCTGCGGTCGTCGTAGCCGACGAGGCGGAACTCGGCGACCGTCTCGGGGTCGAAGGCGACCTGGGCCTTGGCGTCGCGGGCGGTGAGGTCGACGTTCTGCGGGAGGTCGGTGGAGAAGACCTTGCGGGCGTCCGACTCGTTCGAGACGTAGACGGTGTGGCCGTCCCCCTTGTCGGCGAGGCGTTCCATCAGGGCGTCGCCGTAGTCGCTGCCGACGCCCACGCCGAAGAGGGTGATGCCGTGGTCCTCGCGGGCGTCGGAGATGCGTTCCAGGATGGAGTCGGCGTCGGTGTCGCCGGTGTTGGCGAGGGCGTCGGAGACGAGGACGACCCGGTTCGTGGCGCCCTTGCGCAGGCCCTCGACGGCGGTGTCGTAGCCGGTTTCGACGCCGGCGCCGAGGTTGGTGGAGTCGGTCGGCTCCAGGCTGTCGATGGCGTCGTGGACGCGGTCGCGGTCGTCGCCGAGGCGGGTCATCGGCAGGACGGTCTCGGCCTCGCCGCTGAAGGTGACGAGGGCGACGGAGTCGTCGTCGCGCAGGCGGTCCGTCATCGTGCCGAGGGCGGAGCGGGCGAGGTCCAGGCGGCCGGGTTCGGCCATCGAGCCGGAGACGTCGATGACGAAGGTGAGGGCGGCGGGCGGGCGTTCGCCCGCTGTGGAGGCCTTGCGGGTGGCCAGGCCGACGCGGACCAGGGACCAGTCGTCGTCGCCGGTGCGGGCGCCGTCGACGGTGACCGAGAAGCCGTTGCCGTCGGGGCGTTCGTAGTCCTGGCGGAAGCTGTTGACGAACTCCTCGGGGCGCACGGTCGAGGGGTCCGGGAGGCGACCTTCGGCGAGGGTGCGGCGGGCGTAGCCGTAGGAGGCGGTGTCGACGTCGAGGGCGAAGGTGGACAGGAGGTCGGGGGCGGCCTCGCGGCCCTCGTCGAGGTCCTGGTCCGTGAGGTCCTCGTCCGTGCGGGGTGCGCTCGGGGCGGGGAAGCCGTCGCTGCGGTTCGCCGCTCCGTCCGAGGCCTTGCCGCTGTCGGAGTCGCCGCCGGCGCCGCAGCCGGTGAGCAGGAGTGCCGTGGCCGCCGCGGTGGCGGCGAGGAGTCGTGGTGTCCGGTGCGTCTTCATGTCCCGTGCCCCCTGTGTCCGTCCTTGTCTGTGACTGTGACGGGGCAGGGGGCCGGAATGTGCGGCACGGGGGGTTGCGGATACGTCTCGAAGAGGGCACGGCGGCCGGTCGTCGAGACCGGTGGGTGATCTTCCGGTGACCTAGGAGACGACGTCCTTGCGGGCGAAACCCCTGAAGGCCAGGGCGAACAGGACGAGCGCGTACGTTACCGAGACGGCGGCGCCCTGGATCATGCCGGACCATTCGGGGGTGGGCTGGACGGCGTCGGCCCAGGCGAACTGCCAGTGCGCGGGCAGGAAGTCGCGCCAGTCGCCGAGGGCCGTGACGGCGTCCAGGACGTTGCCCACGATGGTCAGGCCGACCGCGCCGCCGACCGCGCCGAGCGGGGCGTCGGTCTTGGTGGAGAGCCAGAACGCCAGTCCGGCGGTGACCAGTTGGCTGACGAAGATGAACCCGATCACGATCAGCAGCCGCCCGGCCGCCGTGCCCGGGGCGAGCTCGCCGCCGGTGGGCAGTTCCAGCGGGCCCCAGCCGTAGGCCGCGGAGCCGACGGCGAGGGCGACGACCGGCAGCAGGACCATCGCGGCCAGGCTCAGGCCGAGGCCGACGACGAGCTTGGACCACAGCAGCCGGGCCCGGGGGACGGGCGCGGCCAGCAGGTAGCGCAGGGAGGACCAGCCGGCCTCCGAGGCGACCGTGTCCCCGCAGAACAGGGCGACCGGGATGACCAGCAGGAAGCCCGCCGAGACGAACAGGTTGACGGCGGCGAAGTTGGCGCCGGACGCGGTCGCGGTGTCCATCAGGGACACCGTGTCGTTGCGGCCGCCCGGCTGGCCGCCGATGGCGAAGGCGATGAGCAGGACGAACGGGAGTCCGGCCAGGATGGCGCCCATGACGATGGTGCGGCGGCGGCCCAGCTGGCGGACCAGCTCGACGCGCAGCGGGAGGGTGCGGCGGGCCTGGTAGCCGGAGGCGACCTCGGTGAGCGTGCTCATGCGGAACCTCCGATCAGGGTGAGGAAGGCGTCCTCCAGGCGGCGGTGCGGGCCGACGGAGGTCACGGGCACGTCGAGCCGGACGAGTTCGGCGACCAGGCGTGGGGCGGTGCCGTCGGCGTCCAGGCGGACGAGGAGTCCGTGTCCGTCGTCGGTGACGACCGCGGAGGCGATGCCGGGGAGCGCCGCGATCTTCTCCACGACCGGCTCCTCCAGCGGGGCGGCGGCGCCCACGAGGAGGGTGTCGCCGGAGCCGATGATCGCGGCGACCGGGCCGGACTGGACGAGCCGGCCCCGGTCCATGACCACGAGGTGGGTGCAGGACTGCTCGACCTCGGACAGCAGATGGCTGGAGACGATCACCGTGCGGCCGGCGGCCGCGTAGCGGATCATCACCTCGCGCATCTCGCGGATCTGCGGCGGGTCGAGGCCGTTGGTCGGCTCGTCCAGGATGAGCAGGTCCGGGAGGCCGAGCATGGCCTGGGCGATGGCGAGGCGCTGGCGCATGCCCTGGGAGTAGGTCCGCACCGCGCGGGCGAGGGCGTCGCCGAGGCCGGCGATCTCCAGGGCCTCTTCGAGGTGGGCGTCGGCGGCCGGGCGGCCGGTGGCCTGCCAGTACAGCTCCAGGTTCTCCCGGCCGGTCAGGTGCGGGAGGAAGCCGGCGCCCTCGACGAAGGAGCCGACGCGGGACAGGACGGGGGCGCCCGGGCGGATGGCGTGGCCGAAGACGCGGATCTCGCCGCCGTCGGGCTTGATCAGGCCCATCAGCATGCGCAGGGTCGTCGTCTTGCCCGCGCCGTTCGGGCCGAGCAGGCCGAGGACCTGGCCCTTCTCGACGCGGAAGGAGAGGTCGCGGACGCTGTAGCGGTCGCCCTTGGCGTACTTCTTGCTGAGGTCGGTGATCTGCAGCGGGACGTCGGCGAGTGCGGGGTCGGGCGGCGGGGCCGTGGTGACGCGGCGGCGGGCGGTCAGCAGCAGGGCGAGCGCGACGGCCGCGCCGGCCAGGGGCAGCCACCAGACCCAGGACGGCAGGGTGGCCGCCGCGGTCGTCACGGCCGGGGCGGTGGGGACCGACAGGTCGCTCTTGAGGGAGACGGTGTAGGTCGCCGGGGTCAGCGGGGAGGCGTAGCCGAGGTCGGTGGAGGCGAGGACCAGGCGCAGCCGGTGGCCGTCGTCGACCTTGTGGTCGATGGCCGGGAGCGTGATCGTGACGTCCTGGCCGGCCTTGGCGTCCTCGACCCGGACCGGGGCGACGAGTTGGGAGGGCAGCACCTGCCGGACGCCGTCGGCGCCGACGTCGTAGACCTTGGCGAAGAGGACGGCCTGGTCGGTCGTCGACTTGACGTGGACGGTGACCGTCGGGGAGCCGGTGACGCGCAGGTCGCCGGTGACCGGGGCGGAGTCGAAGGAGGCGTACTGGCCGGGGAAGTCGAGGGAGACGCCGACGCCGAGGGAGGAGAGCTGGGAGAGGCCGCCGCTGCCGAGGCCGGGCAGGGCGGAGACGGCGGGCGGGCTGGCGCCGGCCGGGTTGGCGAAGGACTGCTCCGGGCGGCGGCCGGTCAGCGGGAACGAACGGTCGCCGCTGGTCAGGCCGGGGTAGGTGGTCGCGGTCGCGCCCCTGTACCGGGCGGCGCCGTCGGTGGAGTCGACGCCTCCGGTGCGGGTGACGCGGAAGGCGGGGCCGGTGTCGGCGGAGGCGTCCTTCTTGAGGTACCGGTCGAACCACGAGGTGATGCGGGCCTGGACGCGGCGGCTCTCCAGGTTGCCGCCGTCGTGGCCGCCCGCGATCCAGTCGACGTCGACGGGTGCGCCGTTGGCCTTGATCGCCTTCTCGGCGGCGTCGGACTGGGCGAGGGTGAAGAGGGAGTCCGTCTGGCCCTGGATGAGGAGGGTGGGGACCTTGATGCGGTCGGCGACGGCGGACGGCGAGCGCTGTTCGAGGAGCGCGCGGGCGGCGGCGTCCGGGGTGCCGGACTCGGCGACGCGCTCGTACATCGAGGCCAGCGCGGGTTCGAAGTTCGCGGCGCCGCCGCCGGTGTTGAAGAAGATGCCGGCCCACAGCTTCTTGAACACGCCGTCGGGGAACAGGGCGTCGGCGAGGTTCCAGTAGGTGATGGAGGGGGCGATGGCGTCGACGCGGTCGTCGTGTCCGGCGGCGAGGAGGGAGATCGCGCCGCCGTAGGAGGCGCCGGCCACGCCCACGCGCGGGTCGCCGGTCCTGTCGAGCTGGACCTCGGGCTGCTTCGCGAGCCAGTCGATCAGCTTCGAGACGTCGGCGACCTCGCCCTTCGGGTCGTTCAGGCCGATCTTGCCGGTGGACTCGCCGAAGCCGCGCGCCGACCAGGTCAGCACCGCGTAGCCGCTGCGGGCGAGCTTCTCGGCCTGCCCGCGCACATCGTCCTTGCTGCCGCCGAAGCCGTGGCCGAGGAGGACGGCGGGGCGGCGGCCCGCTCCGCCGGCGGTGAAGTAGGAGGTGTCCAGGCGTACCCCGTCCACTTCCATGACCCGGTCGGCGCTGTGCACCGCGGGCGTGTCGTCGGCGGAGGCGACGGCCGTCCAGGTACCGGCACCGGCGAGTACGACCACCGCGGCCGCGGCGGAGATGATCCGTCGCGGCCGCCATGGTCCTCGCAGACCGGGCAATCGAAGATCCATGCTTCAACGGTACGGCGTCAACCTGTCGTCAAGTTGTCGACCGCAGACCGAACCGGCCGACCTCCTCAAGGCGTACGCGAGCGACCGCGTGTACGACCTGAGCGGTACACGGCTCGGACTCGGGTGTCCGGGTGTCAGTGGTTGCGGGGGAAGCCCAGGTCGACGCCGGTGGGGGCGTCGGCGGGGTCGGGCCAGCGGGTGGTGACGACCTTGCCGCGGGTGTAGAAGTGGGTGCCGTCGTTGCCGTAGATGTGGTGGTCGCCGAAGAGGGAGTCCTTCCAGCCGCCGAAGCTGTGGTAGCCGACGGGGACCGGGATCGGGACGTTCACGCCGACCATGCCGGCCTCGATCTCCAGCTGGAAGCGGCGGGCCGCGCCGCCGTCCCGGGTGAAGATCGCGGTGCCGTTGCCGAAGGGCGAGCTGTTGATCAGCGCCACGCCCTCGTCGTAGGTGTCCACGCGCAGCACGCACAGGACCGGGCCGAAGATCTCGTCCTGGTAGGCCTTCGCGCTGGTGGGGACCTTGTCGAGGAGGGAGATGCCGATCCAGTGGCCGTCCTCGAAGCCGTCGACGGTGTAGCCGGTGCCGTCGAGGACCACCTCGGCGCCCTCCGCCGCCGCGCCCGTGACGTAGGACGCCACCTTGTCGCGGTGGACCTTCGTGATCAGCGGGCCCATCTCGCTCGTCGGGTCGTTGCCGGGGCCGATCTTGATCTTCTCGGCGCGCTCGCGGATCTTCTCCACCAGCTCGTCGCCGATCGAACCGACCGCGACGACCGCGGAGATGGCCATGCAGCGCTCGCCGGCCGAGCCGTAGGCGGCGGAGACGGCGGCGTCCGCGGCCGCGTCCAGGTCCGCGTCCGGGAGGACCAGCATGTGGTTCTTCGCGCCGCCGAGCGCCTGCACGCGCTTGTGGTTGGCGGAGGCGGTGGTGTGGATGTGCCGGGCGATCGGGGTCGAGCCGACGAAGGAGACGGCCTTGACGTCCGGGTGCTCCAGGAGGCGGTCGACGGCCGTCCGGTCGCCGTTGACGACGTTGAACACGCCGTCCGGGAGACCGGCCTCGGCGAAGAGCTCGGCGAGCTTCAGGGACGCCGACGGGTCCTTCTCGGACGGCTTCAGCACGAAGGTGTTGCCGGTCGCGATCGCGATCGGGAACATCCACATCGGCACCATCGCCGGGAAGTTGAACGGCGTGATGCCGGCGACGACGCCCAGCGGCTGACGGATCGACGACACATCGACGCGGCTGGCGACCTCGGTGGACAGCTCGCCCTTCAGCTGCACGGTGATCCCGCATGCCAGGTCGACGATCTCCAGGCCGCGCGCGACCTCGCCGAGCGCGTCCGAGTGCACCTTGCCGTGCTCGGCGGTGATCAGCTCGGCGATCTCGTCGCGGTGCGCGTCCAGCAGCGCACGGAACTTGAAGAGGATCGCGGTGCGCTTGGCGAGGGACGAGACACCCCAGGTCGCGAACGCGTCCTTCGCGGCCGCAACCGCCGCGTCGACCTCCTCGACGGAGGCGAACGCGACCTTCGTGGTGACCGCGCCGGTCGCCGGGTCGGTGACCGGCCCGTAGTTGCCCGACGCGCCTTCGACGGTCTTGCCGCCGATCCAGTGGTTGACGATCTTCGTCATGACCGAGTGCTCCTTCACAGATGGCGGCGTCGGGTAGAGACGTGCCGTTCGTACAGCTCACGTGCCTTCACCGCGGACGGGCGCGTCGCGGTCTCGGCCACAGGTACATCCCACCAGGCCTGCGCGGGCGGCGGGCCCGACACAGTGTCGGCCGTTTCGGTCTCCACGTAGACACAAGTGGGAGTGTCGGCGCGGCGCGCCTCGGCGAGCGCCTCGCGCAGTTCGCCCACGGTCTTCGCCCGCAGGACGCGCATCCCGAGGCTGGCCACGTTGGCGGCCAGGTCGACGGGCAGCGGGGCCCCGGTGAAGGTGCCGTCCTCCGACGTGTAGCGGTACGCCGTGCCGAACCGCTCGCCGCCGACCGACTCCGACAGACCGCCGATCGAGGCGTAGCCGTGGTTCTGGATGAGCAGGATCTTGATCGCGATCCCCTCCTGCACGGCCGTCACGATCTCGGTCGGCATCATCAGATACGTGCCGTCGCCGACCAGCGCCCAGACGTTGCGCTCGGGGGCCGCCAGCTTCACTCCGATGGCCGCCGGGATCTCGTAGCCCATGCAGGAGTAGCCGTACTCCAGGTGGTACTGGTCCCGGGAGCGGGCCCGCCACAGCTTGTGCAGGTCGCCGGGGAGGGAACCGGCCGCGTTGATGACGACGTCCGACTCGTCGGCGAGGGCGTCCAGCGCGCCCAGCACCTGCGGCTGCGTCGGGCGGACGTCGGGCTCGTCGGCCTCGTAGCAGGCGTCGACACGCTGCTCCCAGCGCTCCTTGTCCTCCGCGTACTCGGTGACGTAGGCGTCCGGGACGCGGTGGCCGTGCAGTCCGAGGGCCTGGGTCAGCTCGCCGAGGGCGCTGCGGGCGTCCGCCACGAGGGGCAGACCGGCGAGCTTGTGGCCGTCGTAGGGGGCGATGTTGAGGTTGAGGAAGCGGACTCCGTCGCCGGTGAACAGGGTGTTCGAGGCCGTGGTGAAGTCGGTGTAGCGGGTGCCGACGCCGATGATCAGGTCGGCGGTGCGGGCGAGTTCGTCGGCGGTGGCGGTGCCAGTGTGGCCGACGCCGCCGACGTCCTGGGGGTGGTCGTAGCGCAGCGAGCCCTTGCCGGCCTGGGTGGAGGCGACCGGGATGCCGGTGGCCTCGGCGAACTCGGCGAGGGCCTCCTCCGCGCGGCTGTGGTGGACTCCGCCGCCGGCGATGATCAGCGGGCGGCGGGCGGCGCGTATCGCGCGGACCGCCTCGGCGAGTTCGGTCGGGTCGGCGCCCGGGCGGCGGACCACCCAGGTGCGCTCGGCGAAGAACTCGTCGGGCCAGTCGTAGGCCTCGGCCTGGACGTCCTGGGGCATCGCGAGGGTGACCGCGCCCGTCTCCACGGGGTCGGTGAGCACCCGCATGGCCTGGAGGGCCGCCGGGATCAGGGCCTCCGGGCGGGTGACGCGGTCGAAGTACCGCGACACCGGGCGCAGCGAGTCGTTGACCGACACATCGCCCGCGTAGGGGACTTCGAGCTGCTGGAGCACCGGGTCGGCCACGCGGGTCGCGAAGATGTCGCCGGGGAGGAGCAGCACCGGGAGGTGGTTGACGGTCGCCAGGGCGGCGCCGGTCACGAGGTTCGTCGCGCCGGGGCCGATGGACGTCGTCACCGCGTGCGTGGAGAGCCGGTTCGACTGGCGGGCGTAGCCGACCGCCGCGTGCACCATGGACTGCTCGTTGCGGCCCTGGTGGAACGGCATCTCGGCGCCGTACTCGATCAGCGCCTGGCCGAGGCCGGCGACGTTGCCGTGGCCGAAGATGCCCCAGGTCGCGCCGATCAGCCGCTGCCGAACGCCGTCGCGCTCCGTGTACTGGGCGGCGAGGAAGCGCACCAGCGCCTGGGCCACGGTCAGCCTGGTGGTCGTCGAGGTCGACGTCATCGGTAACCCCCTGTGCTCTCTACGTGGTCCGGGTGGAAGCAGATCCGCCACTCCCGGGTTTCTCCCGGTCCCGCCATGACGTTCAGGTAGTACATGGCGTGGCCCGGCTGGGCGATGGCCGGACCGTGCCAGCCGTCGGGGACGAGGACGGCGTCACCGGAGCGGACCTCGGCGAGGACGTCGGCGCCGCCCTCGCGGGAGGGGGACACGCGCTGGTAGCCGAAGCCGTTCGGGCCGTCGATCTCGAAGTAGTAGATCTCCTCGAGCTCGGCCTCCTCGCCCGGCCGGTGCTCGTCGTGCTTGTGCGGCGGGTACGAGGACCAGTTGCCGCCGGGGGTGATCACCTCGACGGCGATCAGCTTGTCGCAGTCGAAGGCGTCGGCGGAGGCGAAGTTGCGCACCAGACGGGCGCAGTTGCCGCTGCCGCGCTCTTCGACGGGGACCTCCGGCGCGGGGCCGTAGCGGGCGGGGAGTTGTCGCTCGCACTTCGCTCCTGCCAGGGCGAAGCGGCCTCCCGCGCCGGAGGCGATCTGGACCCGGGCGTCTCGGGGAACGTACGCGAAGTCGGAGACCGACGCGAACACGCTTTCCCTGCCCAGGAGTTGGAACTCATTTCCGGCTGTTTGTACGGTACATCCGCCTTCGAGCGGAAGCACGATCCACTCGCTGTCACCGGTGCTGAAGGCGTGCGTGCCGCCCGGCTCCAGCTCGACGATCCGCAGGCTGCTGTGGGTCCAGCCGGCCCGCTTCGGGTCGATGTCGAGGAGGTACTCCCCGTCCGCGGCGGCGCCGCGCGGGACGTACAGGTCGTTGTTCGTCATGCGGCCCTCACAGCAGTCCGACGGCGGTGTCCACGGCGGCGGCGACGTCCCCGTCCGCCGGGTAGAGCAGCGAACGGCCGACCACCAGGCCCCGCACGGTGGGGAGTTGCAGCGCCCCGCGCCACTTCTCGTACGCGCCGTCCTGATCGTCGCCGACCTCGCCGCCCAGCAGGACGGCGGGGAGCGTGGACGTCTCCATGACCTCGGCCATGTCGTCGGGGTTGTCGGTGACCGGAACCTTCAGCCAGGTGTAGGCGGAGGTGCCGCCCAGACCCGAGGCGATGGCGATCGACTTGGTGACGGCCGCGGCGGAGAGGTCGTTGCGCAGCTTTCCGTCCTCGCCGCGGCGGCTGATGAACGGCTCGACGAAGAGGGGGAGCCTGCGGGCGGCCATGTCGTCGATGGCGCGGGCCGTGGTCTCCAGGGTGGTGAGGGAGCCCGGGTCGTCGTAGTCGATGCGCAGCAGCAGCTTGCCGGCGTCGAAGTTCAGCCGCTCGATGTCCTCGGCGCGGTGGCCGGTGAAGCGGTCGTCGAGCTCGAAGACGGCGCCCTGGAGGCCGCCGCGGTTCATCGAGCCCATGACGACCTTGCCGTCGAGGGCGCCGAGGAGGAGCAGGTCGTCGAGGATGTCGGCGGTCGCGAGGACGCCGTCCACGCCGGGGCGCGAGAGCGCCAGGCAGAGGCGTTCCAGCAGGTCGGCGCGGTTGGCCATGGCCATCGGGTCGCCGCCGACGCCGAGCGCGCCACGGGCCGGATGGTCGGCCGCGACGATCATCAGCCGGCCGGACTCGTCGAGGAGCGGTCTGCGCGGGCGGCGGGCGGCGGCCTCGGCGATCGCCTCGGGGTACTGCGTACGCAGCCGGACGAGCTCGGAGACGTCGACGGTCGTGGTCGTGGGCTGGGTCACGGGCTCGGTCTCGGGGGGCTGGGGGGTCGGGCCGGGGTGGCCCGGGGCGTCGGTGCCGGCCGCGGCGTCGCGGCTGCCGCCCGCCATCACAGCACCGCTCCGGCGGCGATGGCGGCCTCGACCTCGGCGGCGGTCGGCATCGCGGAGGAGCACTCCAGCCGGGAGGCGACGATCGCCCCGGCCGCGTTGGCGTGGCGCATGATCTTCTCCAGGTCCCAGCCCGCGAGCAGGCCGTGGCAGAGGGAGCCGCCGAAGGCGTCACCGGCGCCGAGGCCGTTGAGCACGTTCACCGGCAGCGGCGGGACCTCGGCGGACTCGCCCTTGCTGTTGACGGCGAGGACGCCCTTGGGGCCCTGCTTGACGACCGCGAGTTCGACGCCGGCGTCCAGCAGCGCCTGCGCCGCGGCCTGCGGCTCGCGCACTCCGGTGGCGACCTCCACCTCGTCGAGGTTGCCGACGGCGACGGTGGTGTGCTTCAGGGCCTCGGTGTAGAAGGGGCGGGCCGATTCCGGGTCCGACCAGAACATCGGGCGCCAGTCCAGGTCGAAGACCGTGGTGCCGGCCCTGGCCCGGTGGGCGAGGGCGGCGAGGGTCGCCGTCCGGCTGGGCTCCTCGCTCAGACCGGTGCCGGTGACCCAGAAGATCCGGGCCTCGCGGACGGCGCCGAGGTCGAGCTCATGGGCGTCGATCTCCAGGTCCGGGGCCTTGGGCTGCCGGTAGAAGTACAGCGGGAAGTCGTCCGGCGGGAAGACCTCGCAGAAGGTGACGGGCGTCGGCAGCCCGGGCACGGGGGTGACCCAGCGGTCGTCCACGCCGAAGCCGCGCAGCGCCTCGTGCAGGTACGTGCCGAAGGGGTCGTCGCCGGTGCGGGAGATCACCGCGGTCTCCCGGCCGAGGCGGGCGGCGGCGACGGCGACGTTGGTCGCCGAGCCCCCGAGGAACTTCCCGAAGGACGTGACCTGCGGGAGTGGCACACCCGTCTGCAGCGGATAGAGGTCCACTCCGATCCGCCCCATGGTGATCAGGTCGTACGCCATCGAGTTCCCTTCGCCATCGGCTCGTCCCCGGCACACGTCCCTCGTCCACGTCCGGTGTCGGCTCTCACGGCTTTGTAGCCCCGCGCGGCGGGCCCTGTCAATGTTTTGTCCAGACATTCGGACCAGCCCTTGACACCCCCTTCGGAGAGACCGCACGCTGACGCCCATGACGTCGTTGTCACCTGAGTCCTCACTTTCCCGCATCCGGATCGGATCGGCCCCCGACAGCTGGGGCGTCTGGTTCCCGGACGATCCCGCACAGGTCACCTGGCAGCGCTTCCTCGACGAGGTCGCGCAGTCCGGCTACGAGTGGATCGAGCTCGGCCCCTACGGGTATCTGCCGACCGATCCCGCAGTCCTCACCGAGGAGACGGCGAAGCGCGGCCTCAAGGTCTCGGCGGGCACGGTCTTCACCGGCCTGCACCACGGCGAGGCCGTGTGGGAGAAGACCTGGGCGCACGTCGCGGACAACGCCGTGCTCGCACAGGCGATGGGCGCGAAGCATCTCGTCGTCATCCCGTCCTTCTGGCGGGACGACAAGACCGGCGAGGTGCTGGAGTCCGACACGCTGACGCCCGAGCAGTGGCGCAATCTCACTTCGCTGACGGAGCGGCTGGGGCGGGAGGTGCGGGAGCGGTACGGGTTGCAGATCGTCGTCCACCCGCATGCCGACACCCACATCGACAGCGAGGAGAACGTCGTCCGGTTCCTGGACGGCACCGACTCCGACCTGGTCTCGCTCTGCCTGGACACCGGGCACTACGCGTACTGCGGCGGCGACAGCGTCAAGCTGATCGAGACGTACGGGTCGCGGATCGGATATCTGCACCTCAAGCAGGTCGACCCGGCGATTCTCGCCGACGTGAAGTCGAAGGGGACGCCGTTCGGGCCGGCCGTCGCGCAGGGCGTGATGTGCGAGCCGCCTCGCGGCGTGCCGGAGCTGGGGCCTGTGCTGGCGGCGGCGGGCAAGCTCGACGTCGATCTCTTCGCGATCGTCGAGCAGGACATGTATCCCTGTGAGCCGGACAAGCCTTTGCCCATTGCTCAGCGGACCAGGGCGTTTCTGCGGTCCTGCGGGGCGTAACCCTCCGGGGGCCGGGCAGGGCGCCTACGGGGTAGCGGGTGCCGTGCTTGGGCGAGTACGGGTTGTGCGTGGCTTGTCGCGCCCACGCGGCGGAGCCGCACATAGATACAGTCCCGCGCCCCTTAACGGTGCCGCCCTTGCCGTAGCACCATGGGTGCCCATGACTGCGCGTGCGGTGCGTGTCCGGTGTGGGCAAGGGGCCGGCGGGTCCTGGGAGTTCGCCATGGGCTTGCCGCATCCCCGGCTGCGGCCCGGAGTGATGAGCTATCGCGGGATCCGGCTGGCCATGACCCGGCCCCGGCGGCGGTTGGAGACGCCGATCGGGGCCTCGACCCTGTTGCTGGGGTTCGACGAGCCCGTGCGGATCTCCCGGGGCGGACGGGCCCCGGACACGCTCGTGTCCGTGTACTGCGGGCCGACGACCACACCGGCCGTCGGCGAGCACGGCGGGCGGATGTCGGGCATCGAGGTGCTACTCACGCCCTGGGCCGCGTTCAGCCTGTTCGGCACCCCTCAGCACGAGCTCGTCAACCGCACCGTCGACCCCGACGAGCTGCCGCACGCGCTGGCCGGCTCCATCGGGGAACTCGCCGCCGCACTGGCCGCGTTGCCCGGCTGGGAGGAACGGTTCGGACTGCTCGACGAGGTGTTCGCCCGGTGGTCGGCGGCCGGCCCGCCGAGTTCGGAACGGGTGGCCAGGGCGTGGGCCCTGCTCGTGCGGACGGGTGGCGCGATACCGGTGCCCCGGCTGGCCGAGGAGGTCGGCTGGAGCGTACGACACCTGGAGAATCGTTTCCGGGAGCAGATCGGGCTCGGCCCCAAGGCGGCGGCCCGGGTGCTGCGGCTGCAAAGAGCCCGTCGGCTGCTGGCGGACGGACAGAGCGCGGCCGAGACCGCGGCGCTCTGCGGCTTCTACGACCAGGCCCATCTCAGCGGCGAGTTCAAGGCCATGACGGGGTGTACGCCGAGGGAGTTCGCGCAGGCCAGGCAAGGTCCGGTGACGCTGTCACCGGGGGCGGACCGGCTGAGCGGGGAGGCGACGAGCCTGATGCTGCCGGTACGGCCGAACGATTGGTCCGGACCGGGTGCGCATTTTTCCAAGACCCGGCGCGTTGGCTGAATACAGGCTGGGTCCCGCCAGTTGATCCGGTTGTTCCGGGGGGATGGCGGGGAACGGGGTCGGGTCGGGTCCGTCGCAGCGGATCCGGCCCGCCTCCTGTCGGCGACGCCTTGTAGTGGGTTCTGTCGGTGGTCCGAGGGGTTTGTCAACGCGCCCCTCCCACGAGCCCCGCGCGCGTCTATGCGTCACCTCTGTCACAAACACCCCCTTGTTGTCACACATGTCGCGTGTACGCGGGCCTTGCGTCACACGCGGTCGACAACCGCCTCCCGACAGTCACCGAGCGTCGTTCACGGGGCACAGGCTCAGTGATCGCCAACGCAGCGCCGGGCTCCCCCGGGCGGCCTCCCGGCCGCCGCCCCCGCGCGCGCAGGAGGTGCAGCTCATGACCGACCCAAGGCTCTGGTCCTACAAGGAGATCGCGGCGCACATCAAGGTGCAGCCGGACACCGTACGGTCCTACCGCAAGCACGGACTGCTGCCCCCGCCCGACCACGTCGAGGGCGGCAAGCCCTTCTGGTACGCCGAGACCGTCCGCACCTGGGTCGCCGCCCGGCCGGGCAACCGGGGGCGCAGGCTGGACTGACCCGCCGCGGTGAAAAACCGGCTGTGCCCCACCGTCGCGTGGGGCACAGTGCTGTGCGTGGACTTCTCCGTCAAACCCCTGCTCTGCGGCCCGAAGACCGTCCTGCGGCCCTTCACGGAGGCCGACGCCGACACCATGTGGGAGATCATCGGCGACCCCGAGGTCATCCGCTTCACCGGACCGCCCGACCGTGAACTCACCCCCGAGCGCGTGCGTTCCTGGTACGCCTCCCGCTCCGAGCAGCCCGACCGGCTGGACCTCGCCGTCACCGACCGGGCCACCGGCGAGCTCGTCGGCGAGGTCGTGCTCTACGACTGGGACCCGGACGCCCGGGGTTGCACCTTCCGTACGCTGATCGGTCCTCGGGGCCGCGACCGTGGACTCGGCACCGAGGCGACCCGGCTCATCGTCGGCCACGGCTTCGAACGACTCGGTCTGCACCGCGTGCAGTTGGAGCTGTACGGCGACAACGGCCGGGCCCGCCGGGTCTACGAGAAGGTCGGCTTCGTGGTCGAGGGGGTGCGGCGGGAGGCCGCTCTGCGGAACGGCGTGTGGGTCGACGAGGTGCTCATGGCGATCCTGGACCGGGAGTGGACGGCCGCACGGGCGACGCCGGCCGCTTCCGAAGCCGCGGCTCGCTGACCTGCCGCCGCCGTCCCGCGACGTCGGCTTCGGTTTCGGCCGGCTCTCAGGCCCATGGCTCGATCACCGTCGCTCCCGCGCCCGGCGCCGTGCCCAGCGCGGCCAGTGCGTCCGGGACGGCGTCCAAGGTGATCGTCGACGTGACCAGCAGGTCGGGGCGCAGCACCCCCGCCCGGACCAGCTCCAGCAGCTGCGGGTAGGTGTGGGCGGCCATGCCGTGGCTGCCCAGGATCTCCAGTTCCAGGGCGATGGCGCGGGCCATCGGGACGGGCGTCGTGCCGTCCGCCGAGGGGAGCAGGCCGACCTGGATGTGCCGGCCGCGGCGGCGCAGGCCGTTCACCGAGGCGGCGCAGGTGGCGGGGGAACCGAGGGCGTCGAGGGAGAGGTGCGCGCCGCCCCCGGTCAGCTCATGGACCGCCTCCGCCGGGTCCGGCAGGCCCGTCGCGTCCACGCAGTGCGCCGCGCCGAATTTCCGCGCCAGGTCCAGGGCCTTGGGTGAGACGTCCACGGCGACCACCCGCGCTCCCGAGGCCGCCGCGATCATCACCGCCGAGAGGCCCACGCCTCCGCAGCCGTACACCGCCACCCACTCCCCCGCGGCGACCCGGCCCTGCTGCACGACCGCCCGGAACGCCGTGGCGAACCGGCAGCCGAGGGAGGCGGCGGTGGCGTACGACAGGTCCTCGGGGATGGCGACCAGGTTCACGTCGGCGTGGTCCAGGGCCACGTACTGGGCGAAGGAGCCCCAGTGCGTGAAGCCGGGCTGGGTCTGGCGTTCGCACACCTGGTGGTGGCCGGCCGTACAGGAGGGGCAGCTGCCGCAGCCGCAGGCGAAGGGGACGGTCACTCTGGCGCCGGGGCGCCAGTTCCGCACTTCCGCGCCGACCTCCTCGATCACCCCGGCCAGTTCGTGGCCCGGGACGTGCGGGAGTGTGATGTCCGGCTCGTGGCCGATCCAGCCGTGCCAGTCGCTTCGGCAGAGGCCGGTGGCCTCCACCCGGACGACGACTCCGTGCGGTGCCCGTCCGGGGTCGGGGACGTCACGTACCTCAGCGGGTCGACCGAACTGCTCGAAGATCACCGCTCGCATCTGCGCTCCCCTCGCCGTTTTCGTCTGCGGGTACATCGTGGCTGGTCGCGCCCCGCGGCGGAGCCGCAGGTCGGCACAGCCCCGCGCCCCTGAAAGCCTGCTCCTCTCCTCCCTCGCTCAATCCGAACCGTTCGTGGAACCTTCGCAGTGGTCCCGGCGCCCACCAGGTGGCCTTGCCGGTCAGGCGCATCACCGCCGGGACCAGGAGGCTGCGGACCACCATCGCGTCCATCAGGACCGCCAGGGCGATGCCCAGGCCGAGCATCTTGGTGTTGGTGACGCGCGAGGTGCCTATCGCGACCATGACCACCGCCAGGATCACCGCCGCCGCCGTGATCAGACCGCCCGTGCGCTGCAGGCCCAGGCGGACCGCGCGGTCGTGGTCGCCGGTGCGGTCGTACTCCTCCTTGATGCGGGAGAGCAGGAACACGCCGTAGTCCATGGAGAGGCCGAAGGCCACGCAGAACATCAGGACGGGGAGGGTCGTCTCGATGGAGCCGGGGCTGGTGAAGCCGAGCGGGCCGGAGAGGTGGCCGTCCTGGAAGACCCAGACCACCGCACCGAACATCGCCGTCAGGCTGAGGGCGTTGAGCAGGACCGCCTGGAGCGGGATCAGCACGCTGCCGGTCAGGAGGAAGACCAGGAGCAGGGTGACGATCGCCACGAAGGCCGCGGCCCACGGCAGTCGGGCGCCGATCGCGTGCTTGGAGTCGACCAGGACGGCCGCCGTGCCGGTCACCTTGGTGTCGAAGGCGGCGTCGGTGGCGCGCAGGTCGCGGACCAGGTTCTGGGCCGCTTCGTCGACGGCCTCGCCCTTGGGCAGCACCGTGAAGTAGGCCAGGTCGCCCTTGACCGTCGGGCCGTCCACCCGGGCCGCTGCGGGCAGGGCGGCGACGCGTTCCTTGTAGGCCGCGTACTGGGCCTGGGTCGCCTTGCCCTCCGCGAGGATTTCGAGACCGCCGCCGGGGTTGCCCGGGAAGCCGTCCCTGATGTGCTGCTGCACGACGCGGGACTCGGCCGAGGAGGGCAGCTGGCGGTCGTCCGCCGTGCCGAACTTCACGCCCAGGAAGGGCAGCCCGAGGAGGACCAGGACGGCCGTGGTCCCCAGGGCGAAGAAGGGGGCCCGGCGCATGACCAGGCTCGCCGCCCGCCCCCACGCCCTGCCGCCCTCCGCACCGGAGGTGCTCGCGGGATTGCGCCGGCGGAACAGGCGGCGCAGGTCGAGGGCGTTGACCCGGTCGCCCAGCAGGACGAGCGTCGCCGGAAGCAGGATCAGGGCGGCCGAGGCGGCCAGCACCACCACCGCCATGCCGGCGTAGGCGAAGGAGCGCAGGAAGTACTGCGGGAAGAGGAGCATCGCCGCGAGGGACACCGCGACCGTGAGCGCGGAGAACAGGACCGTGCGCCCGGCCGTGCGCAGGGTGGTTCCGATCGCCGTGACCGGATCGGCGCCGGTGCCGAGTTCCTCGCGGAAGCGCCGGACGATGAACAGGGCGTAGTCGACGGCCAGGCCGAGGCCGAGGGCCGTGGTGAGGTTGATCGCGAACACGGAGACGTCGGTGAACCGCGTGAGGCCGCTGAGGACCGCGTTGGTGCCGAGGATCGCGACGATGCCGATGCCGAGCGGCAGCAGGGCGGCGACGGCGCTGCCGAACACCATCACCAGCAGCATCAGCGTGATCGGCAGGGCGATCAGCTCGGCGCGGGTCAGGTCCTCCCGGATGATCTGCTGCATCTCGTGCCGGACCGCGACGATGCCGCCCAGCTTGACCTCCACCGGGCCGTGCACACCCCGGTAGGAGGGCGCGATGCGGTCGAGGGTCTCGGCCGCCGCCTTCTCGTCGCCCGTGAGGCGGGCCGCTATCAGCGCCTCGTGGCCGTCCTTCGCGCGCAGGGCGGGGGCGGTCGAGGCAGCCGCCCGCCAGTAGGAGCCGACGCCCACGATTCCCTTCTCGGCGGCCAGGCGCTTCGTCAGCCGCTCTGCCTCGGCGGCGACGGCCTTGTCGTCGACCGAGGTGCCGCCCGAGTCGACGAGCAGCAGCAGATTGGGCTGGGAGCCGGGGAACTCGCGCTCCAGCGCCTTGGTCGCGTACGTGGACTGTGCGCCCGGGTCCTCCCAGCCGCCGCTGCCCAGTCGGTCGGCGACTCCGCTGCCGGCCAGCACGGCGAGCACGGTCAGCACCAGGGCCGCCAGCAGCGTCAGCCTGGGGCGGGCGGTCACGAAGCGCGTCCAGCCTCGTGCGCGGGGTGGGCGGTTGACTTCGCTCATCGTGCGGTGTCCCCTTCACCTGGCAAGCAGTCGTGAAAACCGTAGAATCGAAAACACGAGACATCGCTCGCGTTCTGACTGATCCCAGAATGCGAGCGACCACTCGCGTTTGTCAACCGTGCAGGAAGAGCTGGGGATAACACGTGCCCGAGAGCCAGGAGACCGAGAGCCAGGAGCAGGCGAAGGAGCAGGGGCAGGCGAAGGAGCAGGCGGTGGAGAAGGGGCAGGCGAAGGAGCAGCCGCGCCGTCGGCAGGCGCGCGGCGAGCGGCGCATCGCGCAGCTGCTGGAGGCCGCGGCCACCGTCTTCACCACCAGCGGTTACACCGCCGCGAGCACCAACGCCATCGCCCGCGAGGCCGGCGTCTCACCGGGCACGCTCTACCAGTTCTTCCCGAACAAGGAAGCGATCGCGATCGAGCTGGGCGACCGGCTCATGCACGAGATGCGCGAGGCCTACGGCGAGGCGCTCGCCCCGGTCGACCCGACGACCCCGCTGGAGGAGGCCGTCGGCGCGGCCGTCGAGCGGTTCGTCGCCTTCAACTGCCTGCACCCGGTGTTCTTCACCCTGATGCACGGCCCCGACATCCCCGGCCATATCGCCGAGGAGCACGACGCGCTGCACGCGACGCTGCTCTCCCGCATCGAGGGCCTGCTCTCCTCCTACCTGCCCGACGCGCCCCGCGCCGACCTCACCCGCACCACCCATGTCTGCCTGGGCATGTACAAGGCGGGCCTGGAGCTGATCCTGGGCCATGAGGGCGCCGAACGCGACGCGTACGTACGGGAGTTGAAGAACGTGCTGGTCCGCTACCTGCAACCGCTGGTGTGCGAGGGCGGGAACGGGCCCGGCCACGGCGCGGCCACGGTCACCACGGCTCCGTAGCACCCGTTCAGCGGCACGCGCCGACGCGGGGGGATCCTTCTTGGATTCATACCCCCTAGGGGTATAGTCTGAAGTAGCGGGAGACGCCTTGCGGCCCCGTCAGCCCCACCTGCCGCTACGAGGAGAACGAAATGACCGCTCAGATCGACACCCCGGGCTCCGTCACCACCGTCTACAAGGTGAGCGGCATGAGCTGCGGCCACTGCGAGGGCGCCGTCTCCGGCGAGCTCTCGGAGCTCCCCGGTGTCACCTCGGTGAAGGCCGTCGCCTCGACCGGCGAGGTCACGGTCGTCTCCACCGCCGCGCTCGACGAGGAGGCCGTGCGCGCCGCCGTCGACGAGGCGGGATTCGAGCTGGTCGGCCAGGCCTGAGGCACCCCGTTCCGCACCGCCCCCCTCCTCCACCCACCGGGCCGTACCGACCAGCTGATACTGGTTCCGTACGGTCCGGTCCGCTTCCTGGAGCACGGACATGACCAGCACCGCCACCGCCGACACCCCGATAGCGTTCCCCACCTCCCAGGTCGAACTGCTCATCGGCGGGATGACCTGCGCGTCCTGCGCGGCCCGCGTCGAGAAGAAGCTCAACCGCATGGACGGCGTCACCGCGACGGTCAACTACGCGACCGAGAAGGCGAAGGTCAGCTATCCGGCCGGCGTCGAGGTCACCGACCTGATCGCGACCGTGGTGAAGACCGGGTACACGGCCGAGGAACCCGAGCCGGAACCACCGGCCCAGGGGCAGGAGGAGGCGCCCCGGGATCCCGAACTCGACGGCCTGCGGCACCGGCTCGTCGTCACCGTGCTGCTCGCCGTGCCGGTCGTGCTGATGTCGATGGTTCCGTCGCTGCAGTTCGACAACTGGCAGTGGCTGTCGCTGACGCTCGCCGCTCCGGCGGTCGTCTGGGGCGGCGCGGCCCTGCACAAGGCCGCGTGGACGAATCTGCGGCACGGCGCGGCCACCATGGACACCCTGGTCTCGGTCGGCACGCTGGCCGCGCTCGGCTGGTCGCTGTGGGCGCTGTTCTTCGGCGACGCGGGCATGCCCGGCATGCGGCACCCCTTCGAACTCACCGTCTCCCGCACGGACGGCGCCTCGGCGATCTATCTGGAGGTCGCCGCCGGCGTCACCGCCTTCATCCTGCTCGGCCGCTATCTGGAGGCCCGCTCCAAGCGGCACGCGGGCGCGGCCCTGCGCGCGCTGATGGAACTCGGCGCGAAGGACGTCACCGTGCTGCGGGACAGCCGTGAGGTGCGGATCCCCGTCGACCTGCTGGCCGTCGGGGACCGGTTCGTCGTGCGGCCCGGGGAGAAGGTCGCCACCGACGGGACGGTCGTGGAGGGCGCGTCCGCCGTGGACGCGTCGATGCTGACCGGCGAGTCCGTGCCGGTGGACGTGGGGCCCGGCGACGCGGTCACCGGGGCCACCGTGAACGCCGGCGGGCGGATCGTCGTCGAGGCCGCGCGGATCGGTGCGGACACGCAGCTCGCGCGGATGGCGAAGCTGGTCGAGGACGCGCAGAACGGCAAGGCCGCGGTGCAGCGGCTCGCCGACCGGATCTCCGGGATCTTCGTGCCGGCGGTGCTGGTGCTCGCGGTCGCCACCTTCGGCGCGTGGCTCGGCGCGACGGGCGACACGGCCGCCTCGTTCACGGCCGCCGTCGCGGTCCTGATCATCGCCTGCCCGTGCGCGCTCGGGCTCGCCACGCCCACCGCGCTCCTGGTCGGCACCGGGCGCGGCGCCCAGCTCGGCATCCTCATCAAGGGCCCCGAGGTCCTGGAGTCCACGCGCCGCGTCGACACCGTCGTACTCGACAAGACCGGAACCGTCACCACCGGCCGGATGACGCTCCAGGACGTGTACGTCGGGGACGGCACGGACGAGCGGGAGCTGCTGCGGCTGGCCGGGGCCCTGGAGCACGCCTCCGAGCATCCGGTCGCCCGAGCGGTGGCGGCGGGCGCCGAGGCACGGGTCGGCGAGCTGCCGGCGGCCGAACGGTTCGAGAACGTGCCCGGGCGGGGCGTGCGCGGGCTCGTGGAGGGCCACGAGGTGGCCGTGGGGCGCCTCTTCGAGGCCGTCCCGGAGAAGGTGGCGCGCGCCAGGGACGAGGCCGAGCGGGGCGGTCGTACGGCCGTCGTCGTCGGGTGGGACGGAGTGGCGCGCGGGGTGCTGGCGGTCGCCGACACGGTCAAGGAGACCAGCGCCGAGGCGGTGCGGGAACTGCGCGCGCTGGGGCTCACGCCGGTGCTGCTGACCGGGGACAACGAGACGGTCGCGCAGGCCGTCGCACAGGCCGTCGGGATCGACCGGGTCATCGCCGAGGTGCTGCCGCAGGACAAGGTCGACGTCGTACGAAGGCTGCAGGACGAGGGGCGGGTCGTCGCCATGGTCGGGGACGGCGTCAACGACGCGGCCGCGCTCGCCACGGCCGACCTGGGGCTGGCCATGGGGACCGGCACGGACGCGGCGATCGAGGCGAGCGATCTGACGCTGGTGCGCGGGGATCTTCGGGCCGCGGCCGACGCGATCCGGCTGGCCCGGCGGACGCTGACCACGATCAAGGGCAACCTGGTGTGGGCCTTCGGCTACAACGTGGCCGCGTTGCCGCTGGCCGCGGCCGGGCTGCTGAACCCGATGATCGCGGGGGCGACGATGGCGTTCTCGTCGGTCTTCGTCGTGACGAACAGCCTGCGGTTGCGTGCCTTCAAGTGACCGTCGCGAAAAGTCATACCCCCTGGAGTCCCGGGCGCGCCTCACATAAGCTCTTCACAAGGCTCGCGCACCATCCTTACGCTTGGGCCTCGATCGCCGTATCCGGTCTCTTGCGCATCTAACGGACATATGCAAGAGACTCAGATCACAGTGATGTGAACGTAACCATCGAAGGGGCTCGACGGTCTAAGTTGACGATGTCAGGAAGCGTCTTGGGGGGCGTGACCTGACGTCTGAGGATGTCTTGGGGGACTTCCTCAGAGATGCGTTGCCGGGGCACGCACACCGGGAAGCTTTGAGCGGCCCTCCCAGCGTGCGCTGTCCCGGCAGATCGCACACAGGTGGTAGTACGACGAGTTCTGCTCGTTTTGCTCAACCGCACGCACAACAACCGCACATGGTTACAAACAGCGAATTCAGGCGCTGTTCTCACAACGCCCGGCCGGATCCCGTGGGGGGAATCCGCACCGGGACATGGGAAGGCGCCCTGGTCGTCGGCCCGTGGGGGGACCGCCGCCAGGGCGCCTTCCGTATGCCCGCACAAGGCTGCGCGAGCGGGATCAACTCGTGTGCGACTGCAGGCCCGTGGGGGCTGGTCGCGCAGTTCCTCGCGCCCCTTGAGTGGGACCAGCCAAGCCACCTGAGGGGCTCCGTAGGCCTACGCGCAAACCGTGCGAGCAGGGATCGGCTCGTGTGCGGCTGCAGGTGGTTCGTGGCTGGTCGCGCAGTTCCTCGCGCCCCTTGCGTGGGGTCGGTCGAGCCACCTGAGGGGCGCGGGGAACTGCGCGAACAACCCCCACGCACCCGCAGCCGACAAGCAACGGCGGGGAACCATGTGGTCCCCCGCCGGCAGGCGTCAGCGCTGTTCGACCGGGATGAAGTCCCGCTCGACGACACCCGTGTAGATCTGGCGCGGGCGGCCGATACGGGAACCCGGCTCCTTGATCATTTCGTGCCACTGGGCGATCCAGCCCGGGAGGCGGCCGAGGGCGAAGAGGACCGTGAACATCTCGGTCGGGAAGCCCATGGCCCGGTAGATCAGGCCGGTGTAGAAGTCGACGTTCGGGTAGAGGTTGCGCGAGACGAAGTACTCGTCCGACAGCGCGTGCTCCTCGAGCTTCAGCGCGATGTCCAGCAGCGCGTCGTCCTTGCCGAGGGCCGAGAGGACGTCGTGCGCCGCAGCCTTGATGATCTTCGCGCGCGGGTCGAAGGACTTGTACACCCGGTGGCCGAAGCCCATCAGGCGGACGCCGTCCTCCTTGTTCTTCACCTTGCGGATGAAGGAGTCGACATCGCCGCCGTTGGCCTGGATGCCCTCGAGCATCTCCAGCACGGACTGGTTGGCGCCGCCGTGCAGCGGGCCCCACAGCGCGTTGATGCCGGCCGAGATCGACGCGAACATGTTCGCCTGGGACGAGCCGACCAGGCGGACCGTGGACGTCGAACAGTTCTGCTCGTGGTCCGCGTGCAGGATGAGGAGCTTGTCGAGCGCGGAGACGACGACCGGGTCGAGGTCGTACTCCTGGGCCGGGACCGAGAAGGTCATCCGGAGGAAGTTCTCGACGTAGCCCAGGTCGTTGCGCGGGTAGACGAACGGGTGACCGATCGACTTCTTGTACGCGTACGCCGCGATCGTCGGGAGCTTGGCGAGCAGCCGGATCGTGGAGAGGTTGCGCTGCTTCTCGTCGAACGGGTTGTGGCTGTCCTGGTAGAACGTGGACAGCGCGGAGACCACCGACGACAGCATGGCCATCGGGTGGGCGTCGCGCGGGAAGCCCTTGTAGAAGTTCTTGACGTCCTCGTGCAGCAGGGTGTGCTGCGTGATGTCGTTCTTGAAGACGCTGAGCTCGTCGACGCTCGGCAGCTCACCGTTGATCAACAGGTAGGCGACCTCGAGGAAGGTCGAACGCTCGGCCAGCTGCTCGATCGGGTAGCCGCGGTACCGGAGGATGCCCTGTTCGCCGTCCAGGTATGTGACGGCGGATTTATACGCGGCGGTGTTGCCGTAGCCGCTGTCCAGGGTCACCAGACCGGTCTGGGCGCGAAGCTTGCCGATGTCGAAGCCCTTGTCGCCGACGGTGCTGTCGATCACCGGGTAGGTGTACTCGCCGTCGCCGTACCGCAGTACTACAGAGTTGTCGCTCACGTCATCCCTCACCGACGTTGTGCCTCTTCTTCGAGGTTGCCCTGACTGTCTACTACCATCCCCCATTTGGCGCACGAGAGTGCACTCGGGGTCGACCATTGGGCTTATCGGCGGCACTCAGTGCCGCCAACTACCTCATCCTGCCGCCTTGGTCACGGTTGGGGAAGTGCTCTGTGACCTTTGTGACTCATTTGATCGATCATTTTTTACGAAGGGCCGCGAGTACGAAGGGCCGCGAGCCGGAAGTCCAGGGCCGTGCAGCGCCGGCCCGCCGACACCGTGCGCACCGCCTGGCCGATCGCCTTGCGCGAGCCGACGAGGACGACCAGCTTCTTCGCGCGGGTGACGGCCGTATACAAAAGGTTCCGCTGCAGCATCATCCATGCTCCCGTGGTGACGGGGATCACCACGGCGGGATATTCACTTCCCTGTGAACGGTGGATGGTCACCGCGTACGCGTGCGCCAGTTCGTCCAGTTCGTCGAACTCGTACGGAACCTCCTCGTCCTCGTCGGTCAGCACCGTGAGGCGCTGGTCGACCGGATCGAGCGACGTCACGACGCCCACGGTGCCGTTGAAGACACCGTTCTTCCCCTTGTCGTAGTTGTTGCGGATCTGGGTGACCTTGTCGCCGACGCGGAAGACCCGGCCGCCGAACCGCTTCTCGGGGACGTCGGGGCGGCCCGGGGTGACGGCCTGCTGGAGCAGTCCGTTGAGCGCGCCGGCCCCGGCGGGTCCGCGGTGCATGGGCGCGAGCACCTGGACGTCCCGGCGCGGGTCGAGGCCGAACTTCGCGGGGATGCGGCGGGCCGCCACGTCCACCGTGAGCCGGCCGGCCTCCTCGGTGTCGTCCTCGACGAAGAGGAAGAAGTCCTTCATGCCGTCGGTCAGCGGGTGCTGCCCGGCGTTGATCCGGTGCGCGTTGGTCACCACGCCGGACTGCTGGGCCTGGCGGAACACGCGCGTGAGGCGCACGGCCGGGACGGGGCTTTCCTCGGCGAGCAGATCGCGCAGCACCTCGCCCGCGCCGACGCTCGGCAGCTGGTCCACATCCCCGACGAAGAGCAGATGGGCGCCCGGCGGCACGGCCTTGACCAGCTTGTTGGCCAGGAGCAGGTCCAGCATCGACGCCTCGTCGACCACCACCAGGTCGGCGTCCAGCGGGCGGTCGCGGTCGTAGGCCGCGTCCCCGCCGGGCTTGAGCTCCAGCAGCCGGTGGACGGTGGAGGCCTCGGCGCCGGTGAGCTCGGCAAGGCGCTTGGCGGCGCGGCCGGTGGGGGCGGCCAGCACGACCTTGGCCCTGCGGGCGCGGGCCAGCTCCACGATCGAGCGGACGGTGAAGGACTTGCCGCAGCCGGGGCCGCCGGTGAGCACGGCGACCTTCTCGGTCAGCGCGAGCTTGACGGCCGCCTCCTGCTCGGGCGCGAGCTCGGCCTTCGTCCGGGTCTTCAGCCAGGCCAGCGCCTTGTCCCAGGCCACGTCACGGAAGGCCGGCATCCGGTCCTCCTCGGTGCGCAGCAGCCGCGACAGCTGGGCGGCCAGGGCGAGTTCGGCACGGTGGAAGGGGACCAGGTAGACGGCGGTGACGGGTTCCGGGCCGCCCTCCGGGCCCGGGACCTTCTCGCGGACGACACCCGGTTCCTCGCCCTCCTCGCCGGGCGCCGCGAGCTCGGCGAGGCACTCGATGACAAGGCCGGTGTCGACCTGGAGGAGCTTGACCGCGTCGGCGATCAGCCGCTCCTCGGGGAGGTAGCAGTGGCCCTGGTCGGTGGCCTGGGACAGGGCGTACTGCAGGCCCGCCTTGACGCGCTCCGGGCTGTCGTGCGGGATCCCGACGGACTGGGCGATCTTGTCGGCGGTGAGGAACCCGATGCCCCAGACGTCGGCCGCGAGCCGGTAGGGCTGGTTCTTGACGACGGAGATCGACGCGTCGCCGTACTTCTTGTAGATGCGGACCGCGATGGACGTGGACACCTCGACGGTCTGGAGGAAGAGCATGACCTCCTTGATCGCCTTCTGCTCCTCCCAGGCGTCGGCGATCTTCTTCGTGCGCTTCGGACCGAGCCCGGGGACCTCGATGAGCCGCTTCGGCTCCTCCTCGATGATCTGCAGGGTGTCCATGCCGAAGTGCTGCGTGATGCGGTCGGCGAAGACCGGGCCGATGCCCTTGACCAGGCCGGATCCCAGGTATCGGCGGATGCCCTGGACGGTGGCGGGCAGCACGGTCGTGTAGTTCTCGACGGTGAACTGCTTGCCGTACTGGGGATGGGAGCCCCAGCGGCCCTCCATGCGCAGCGACTCGCCGACCTGGGCGCCCAGCAGCGCGCCGACCACCGTGAGGAGGTCGCCGGCGCCTCTGCCGGTGTCGACCCGGGCGACCGTGTAGCCGTTGTCCTCGTTGGCGTACGTGATGCGCTCGAGCACGCCTTCGAGCGTGGCCAGTCGCCGTTCTCCCGCCTGGGCGGCCCCCGCCTGATCGGTCATGAAACAGACGGTACCGCCCGGCACTGACAGGCCTGTCCGCCCAGGTCCGCGGGGCCGGAGGGCTCGGCGTCGGGACGCGCGGGTCAGGGCTGCGCTGTCCCCTTCATCACAGTGGGGCATCGGAATTCGGCCAAAGGCTTGCTTTCTGCCATGTAATCGATTCCAATCGTCAATGCAGGTAGATGTAATCGATTCCATGCGCGCCCACAAGGAGGTGGTCCTGCGATGGCGAGCATCAAGGATGTCGCAGCCGAGGCGGGAGTTTCCGTCGCCACGGTGTCGCGCGTCCTCAACCACCATCCGTCGGTCAGCGAAGACGCGCGCACCCGCGTACTGGCCGCCGTCGACGTGCTGGGTTACCGCCCGAACGCCGTCGCACGATCGCTGCGCACCGACCAGACCCGCACCCTCGGCCTGGTCATCAGCGACGTGATGAATCCTTACTTCACCGAGCTGGCCCGCTCCGTGGAGGAGGAGGCCCGTACGCTCGGCTACAGCGTGATCATCGGCAACGCCGACGAACGGCCCGAACTGCAGGACCACCACGTGCGGACCCTGCTGGACCGCCGGATGGACGGTCTCCTGGTCTCCCCCACCGACGGCGGCTCGCCGCTGATGCTGGAGGCCGCCCGCGCGGGGACCCCGATGGTGTTCGTCGACCGCTGGATCCCGGGCGTGGACGTGCCCGTGGTCCGGGCGGACGGCCGGGCCGCCATACAGGAGCTCGTGGCGCATCTGCACGCGCTCGGGCACCGGCGGCTCGCCATCATCGCGGGTCCGGCGGCCACCACCACCGGCAGCGAGCGCGTGGAGGCCTTCCGGGCCGCCATGGCCGAGTACGGGCTCCCCCTCCCGGACGACTACATAGGCCAGGGCGACTTCCAGGCCGAGAGCGGACGGCGGGTCACCGAGGGCTTCCTCGACCTGCCGCAGCCGCCCGAGGTCGTGTTCGCGGCCGACAACCTGATGGCACTGGGCGCGCTGGACGCCGCACGCGCGCGTGGGTTGCGCGTTCCGCACGACCTGGCGCTGGCCGCGTTCGACGACATCCCCTGGTTCGTGCACACCGATCCGCCGGTCACGGCGATCGCCCAGCCGACGGGCGAGCTGGGACGGGCCGCCGTGCGGGCGCTGGTCGACCGCATCGAGGGCCGCCCCCCGCAGTCCGTCACCCTGCCCGCCCGCCTGGTCGTACGCCGCTCCTGCGGCGAGCCGGCTCTGGGCGAGCCGCCGACGTCCTTGACGTCACCCCCTCCCCCAGAGCCGCCTGTGCAGGCAATTTCTGTGCAGTCCCCAGTAATGAACAGGAGCCAGACGTGAGCAACGCGGACGAATTGTTGCGCATCGAAGGCATACGCAAGACCTTTCCCGGTGTGGTCGCGCTCGACAGCGTCGACTTCGACCTGCGTCGGGGCGAGGTGCATGTGCTGCTCGGTGAGAACGGCGCGGGCAAGAGCACGCTCATCAAGATGCTCTCCGGCGCCTACCGGCCCGACGCCGGGCGGATCCTGGCCGGCGGCGAGGAGGTGCGCATCCATGGTGCGCAGGACTCCGAGGCGCTCGGGATCGCCACCATCTACCAGGAGTTCAACCTCGTCCCCGATCTGACGGTCGCCGAGAACATCTTCCTGGGGCGGCAGCCGCGCCGCTACGGGATGATCGACCGCAAGCGGATGGAGGCCGACGCCGCCGTCCTGCTGGAGCGGGTGGGCGTGTCCGTCTCGCCCCGCGCGCTCGTGCGCGAACTGGGCATCGCGCGGCTGCAGATGGTCGAGATCGCCAAGGCGCTCAGCCTGAACGCGCGCGTGCTGATCATGGACGAGCCGACCGCCGTGCTGACCTCCGAGGAGGTCGAGAAGCTCTTCGCCATCGTGCGCAAGCTGCGCGAGGACGGCGTGGGCATCGTGTTCATCACGCACCACCTGGAGGAGATCGCCGCCCTCGGCGACCGGGTCACGGTCATCCGGGACGGCCGGTCCGTCGGCCAGGTGCCCGCCTCCACGCCGGAGGACGAACTCGTCCGGCTCATGGTGGGCCGCTCCATCGAGCAGCAGTACCCCAGGGTGCGGGCCGAGGAGAGCGCCGAGGCGGGCACCGCCCTGCTGTCGGTCGAAGGCCTCACGAAGGACGGCGTCTTCCACGACATCAGCTTCGAGGTGCACGCCGGTGAGGTCGTCGGCATCGCCGGGCTCGTCGGCGCGGGTCGTACCGAGGTGGTACGGGCCGTCTTCGGGGCCGACCCCTACGACCACGGAGCCGTGCGGGTCGCGGGCGCCAAGCTCGCCCGGCACGACGTGGTCGCGGCGATGGCGGCCGGGATCGGGCTGGTGCCCGAGGACCGCAAGGGCCAGGGGCTGGTGCTCGACCAGTCGGTCGAGGAGAACCTCGGGCTCGTGACCATGCGCTCCGCGACCCGCGGCGGGATGGTCGACCTGAAGGGCCAGCACGAGGCGGCGGCCCGGATCGCCGAGCAGCTCGGGGTGCGGATGGCCGGCCTCGGCCAGCATGTGCGCACTCTGTCCGGCGGCAACCAGCAGAAGGTCGTCATCGGCAAGTGGCTGCTGGCCGACACCAAGGTGCTGATCCTCGACGAGCCGACGCGCGGTATCGACGTCGGCGCGAAGGTCGAGATCTATCAGCTCATCAACGAGCTGACGGCCGCCGGCGCCGCGGTGCTCATGATCTCCAGCGATCTGCCCGAGGTGCTCGGCATGAGCGACCGGGTGCTGGTCATGGCCCAGGGCCGGATCGCCGGTCAGCTCGCCGCCGAAGAAGCCACCCAGGACGCGGTGATGGCACTCGCCGTCAGCACGCCCACCACCCCTAGTACCCCCAGTACCACTACGACCACTGAAGTGGAGGCCGGCCGTGGCCGCTGACACGCTCAAGAGCACCAAGAGCACATCGGGCGCCGGGGGCGCCTCGGCGGTCCGCCGTCTGCTCCTCGACAATGGCGCGCTGACCGCGCTGATCGTCCTCGTCATCGCCATGTCGGCGCTGTCCGGTGACTTCCTGACCACGGACAACCTGCTCAACGTGGGTGTCCAGGCGGCCGTGACCGCCATCCTCGCCTTCGGCGTGACCTTCGTGATCGTCTCGGCGGGCATCGACCTGTCGGTCGGCTCGGTCGCCGCGCTCTCGGCCACCGTGCTGGCCTGGAGCGCGACCCAACAAGGCGTACCGGTCGTCATAGCCGTCCTGCTGGCCATCGCCACGGGCATCGCGGCCGGTCTCGTCAACGGTTTCCTCATCGCGTACGGCAAGCTGCCTCCGTTCATCGCGACGCTCGCGATGCTGTCGGTGGCGCGCGGTCTGTCGCTGGTGATCTCCGGGGGCTCGCCGATCGCGTTCCCCGACTCGATCTCGCACCTCGGTGACACCCTCGGCGGCTGGCTGCCGGTGCCGGTGCTGGTCATGATCGTGATGGGCGCGATCGCCGCGTTCGTGCTCGGCCGGACCTACATCGGCCGTTCGATGTACGCCATCGGCGGCAACGAGGAAGCGGCCCGGCTGTCGGGTCTGCGGGTGAAGCGCCAGAAGCTCGCGATCTACGCGCTGTCCGGTGTGTTCGCCGCCGCGGCGGGCATCGTGCTCGCCTCCCGGCTGTCCTCGGCGCAGCCGCAGGCGGCCGACGGCTACGAGCTGGACGCCATCGCCGCGGTCGTCATCGGCGGCGCCTCCCTCGCGGGTGGTACGGGCAAGGCCTCGGGCACGCTGATCGGCGCGCTGATCCTGGCGGTGCTGCGCAACGGCCTGAACCTGCTCTCCGTGTCCGCGTTCTGGCAGCAGGTCGTCATCGGTGTGGTCATCGCGCTGGCGGTGCTCTTCGACACCCTGCGTCGCAAGTCGGGCTCGACCCCGACGCCGGCCGGGGCGGGCTCCGGCGGAGGCAAGGGCAAACGGGCTGCGACCTACACACTCGCGGCCGTGGTGACCGTGGCGATCGTCGGCGCGACCTCCTTCCTGCACACCGGGAACTCTTCGGCCTCGAACCCGAAGGTCGGCCTGGCGCTGTCCACCCTCAACAACCCGTTCTTCGTGCAGATCCAGTCGGGCGCGAAGGCCGAGGCGAAGAAGCTGGGCGTGGACCTGACGGTCACCGACGCGCAGAACGACGCCTCGCAGCAGGCCAACCAGCTGCAGAACTTCACCGGTTCCGGCTATGACTCGATCATCGTCAACCCGGTGGACTCGGACGCGGCGAGCAACTCCGTGAAGGCCGCCGACAAGGCGGACATCCCGGTCATCGCCGTCGACCGTGGCGTCAACAAGGCCACGGTGGACACGCTGGTCGCCTCCGACAACGTGGCGGGCGGTGAGCTCGCGGCGAAGACGGTCGCCGAGAAGCTGGGCGGCTCCGGCAAGATCGTGATCCTCCAGGGCCAGGCGGGCACCTCCGCGGCCCGTGAGCGGGCGGCGGGCTTCGCCAAGGGGCTCAAGGCCTACCCCGGCATCAAGGTCCTGGCGCAGCAGCCGGCCGACTTCGACCGCACCAAGGGACTCGACGTGATGTCGAACCTGCTCCAGGCCCACCCGGACGTCCAGGGCGTCATCGCCGCCAACGACGAGATGGCGCTCGGCGCGGTCAAGGCGCTGGGCTCCAAGGCCGGCAAGTCGGTCCAGGTCGTCGGCTTCGACGGCACCCCCGACGGGCTCAAGGCCGTCAAGAGCGGCACGCTCTACGCGTCCGTGGCCCAGCAGCCGTCCCAGTTGGGCAAGATCGCTGTGGAGAACGCGCTGAAGGCGCTCCAGGGCGAGAAGGTCTCGGAGATGGTGAAGGTGCCGGTGAAGGTGGTCACGAAGGAGAACGTGGCCGGATTCAGCGGCTGACATCGGTGCACGGGCGGGCGGTCCTCCTGACAGGGGCCGCCCGCCCGGGTCACCTATCAGCACGTATCAAGGGAGTCATTTCATGGACGACTACGATCTCTTGGTCGTGGGATCGGCCAACGCCGACCTGGTGATCGACGTCGAGCGTCGACCGGCCGCCGGTGAGACGGTGCTCGGTTCCGACCTGGCGGTCCATCCCGGCGGCAAGGGCGCGAACCAGGCCGTCGCGGCCGCCCGGCTCGGGGCCCGTACGGCCCTGCTGGCCCGGATCGGCGACGACGCGTACGGCCGGCTGCTGCTCGACTCGCAGCAGGCGGCCGGGGTCGACACCGTGGGCGTGCTGGTGGGCGGGGCTCCGACCGGCGTCGCGCTGATCACCGTGGACCCGTCGGGCGACAACAGCATCGTGGTGTCACCGGGGGCGAACGGCCGGCTCACGCCGCAGGACGTCCGCGCCGCCGCCTCGCTGTTCCAGTCGTCCCGGGTGGTGTCGGCGCAGCTGGAGATCCCGCTGGAGACGGTCGTGGAGGTGGCCGCGAGCCTGGCCCCGGGCAGCCGCTTCGTGCTGAACCCCTCCCCGCCGCTGCCGCTGCCGGCCGAGGTGCTCGACGTCTGCGACCCGCTGATCGTCAACGAGCACGAGGCGAAGGTGATCCTCGGCGACGCCCGCGTCAGCGAGGAGCCCGAGGACTGGGCGCGGGCCCTGCTCGCGAAGGGCCCGAAGTCGGTGGTCGTGACGCTGGGTTCGCAGGGCGCGCTGGTCGCGTCCGCGGACGGCGGTGCCGAGCGGGTGGCGCCGGTGAAGGTGGACGCCGTGGACACGACGGGCGCGGGCGACTCCTTCACCGCGGCGCTGGCGTGGAAGCTGGGCACGGGCGTGTCCCTGGCCGAGGCCGCGGCGTACGCGGCGCGCGTCGGGGCGGTCGCCGTGACCCGGCGAGGCGCGCAGGAGTCGTTCCCGACGACGGAGGAGGTGGCTGCACTGTGAAGAAGGCCGGAATACTCAACCGTCATCTCGCGGGCGCGCTGGCCGCGCTGGGGCACGGCGACGGGGTGCTGGTGTGCGACGCCGGCATGCCGATCCCGGACGGCCCCCGGGTGGTCGACCTCGCTTTCCTGCCCGGAGTGCCGACCTTCGCGGAGATCGTGGAGGGACTGCTCACCGAGCTGGTCGTGGAGGGGGCGACGGCGGCGGAGGAGATCCGCGACGCGAACCCGGCGGCGGCGGCTCTGCTGGACGAGCACTTCCCCAAGCTGGAGTTCGTCTCGCACGAGGAGCTGAAGAAGCTGTCGGCGGGGGCGCGGCTGGTGGTGCGCACGGGCGAGGCACGGCCGTACGCGAACGTGCTGCTCAGGTGCGGGGTGTTCTTCTAGACCCGTGTTCTTCTAGAACCGTGTTCTTCTAGAACCGTGTTCTTGCGAGACGCGTGTACTTCCGAGATCCGTGTTCTTGCGGGTCGGAGAAAGCTTCGAGGGGCCCGGTCTGTCGACCGGGCCCCTCGGCTTTTCCCCTCCGCATCAGGAGCCCCCGCGATCCCCCCGGATCCCCCTCCAGAAGTCCTGATGCCATGTACGACGGGTTCGGGGCCGGAAGGGTTGCAGCAGACCTTCAAGATTCTTCCGGCCGAACGGGATCAGCAGGTGGCGTTCAGACCCGCCCAGTCGGCGCGGTCGTTGTAGCCGCCGTCGCCGGCGTCGCCGACCACCAGGTCGAGGACCCGGACGCCGGTCAGGTCGACGTCGGCCTGACGGACGTCGTCGCGGGTCAGCACGCCGCTGTCGAACAGCACCCGGCCGTCACCGATCACCTGGAAGGTCGACGTGCCGCCCTCCGGACCGACGTTGCGCACGGCGTCGTCGATGCCGACGGTCGCCGTCAGCCGGCTGCACTGACCGCCGACGTAGTAACGCACCGTCGACGGCGAGGCGACGCCGATGCCCGTCGGGTGGACCTGGCCGAGCATGCTGATCGGCGACCAGCCGCCGACGCTGTTGTCGACCGTCGGGCTCATCCACCCGCTGGTGGCGCTGATCCACTTGTGGTGCGAGAGCACGACCTCGCCGTCCGGCGCCGCCGGTGCGACGACCACGGCCGTGGACGTCTCCTGCCGCAGTCGGCCCTTGCCGCTCACCTCGTAGGAGGTGGTGGCGGTCAGCGTGCCGCTGCCCGGCTCGGCGGTGGCCGGCAGGGTCACCTCGAAGGCCAGGGTCACGGAGCGGTCGGAGCCGAGCTGCTTCGGCGCATTGCCGAGCGGACGGGCGGTCCAGCCGGCGGGGACCGCCAGCTCGACCCGGGGCGAGGAGACCGGGCGCGGACCGTCGTTGCGGACGCTGACCTCGACGCGGGCCTGGTCGCCGCCGGCGACCACCGGGGCGATCCCGGCCGGCACCGTGTCGCCGCCGACCTGCGTCACCAGCGGAAGACCGGCGACGACGTGCGGAACACCGGGCTTGCCCGTGGCCCGGCTGACCCGGAACAGGGCCGTGCCGTGGGCCGGGACGGCGGCGCTGATGGTGCCGGCGCTCTCGGTGACCTGGTTGGTCCAGGCGTTCTTCAGGGTGAACCGATCGCCGGACAGACCGACCGTCCGCGCCTTCGTGCTCAGGGTCGCCGGGCTGTCGCCCCGGTTCAGCAGCACCACGGCACGGTCGCCGTTGGCCAGCCGCTTCACCCAGGTCTCCGTCGTGCCCGCCGGGCCGACGCGGACGGCCTGGACGCCGGCCTTGTCCTGGTTGATGGCCAGGACATCGCGGTCCGAGATGATGTCAAGCGAGGTCTTGCTGAGCTTGCGGACGTCGCTGCCGATCACCAGCGGCGCGGCGGCCACCGACCAGAGCGTCATCTGGCTGCGGAACTCCTCGTCGGACATCCCCAGTTCGGGTCCGAGGTAGTCCGGGTCGTTGAAGTGCCCCGGCCCGGCGGCCTCGGGGTGCCGCGCGTTCGCGTCGTAGTTGCGCAGCACGTCCTTGAACTTGATCTCGCCGACGAAGCCGACGTCCGTGTACGTCCGCCAGGACTGCGCGATGCCCGGGGCGTAGGACCAGGAGTACGTCGACTGCTGCTCCTCCGGGTAGTTGCCCCAGTCGGGCGAGGTCACCGGGTTGCAGAGGTTGAAGAGCATGGGGCGCTTGCTGGCGTTGTTCCGCAAGGCCTGCGCGAACTCGGTGTAGACGGTCTTCGGGTCGAGGTCCGCGGCGATCCCGCAGAGGTAGTCCACCTTGACCGCGTCGAACTCCAGGGCGGCGAAGTTGTCCGCGTCGCGCTGGTAGTAGCCGTGGCTGCCGAGGCCGCACTTGCCCGGGATGTACGGGCCGGCGTCGGTGTAGATGCCGGCCTTCAGGCCCTTGGAGTGGATGTAGTCGACCAGCGGCTTCAGCCCGTTCGGGAACTGGTCGGGGTTGGGCACCAGGTCGCCGGCCGCGCTGCGGGGCGTGGGCGCCGCCCAGTTGCCGTCGATCCAGACGTACTCGTAGCCGGCGTCGCGCAGACCGCTGCTGACCAGGAAGTCGGTTATCGACCTGATCTCCGCGTCGGTCGGGTCGCCGCCCAGCGCGTAGTAGGTGTTCCAGCCCATGTACGGCGTCGGGCTCAGTACCTCCTGAGGCGCCGACGCCGGGGCCGCGGCCGGGGCCGGGGTCGCTGCCGGGGCGGCTGCCGGGGCCGCCTGGACGGATGCGGGCCCGGCGGCCAGGAGGCCGGTCACGAGGGCGAGGAGGACGGTGAGATGTCGTTTCACATCGGAACCTTCGCTGTCCGATCGATCAGGCGAGCCGAGCCGTCCTGGTCGTGAGTCGGTCTCGGACCAGTCGTTGCCTGCGCACCTGCGGTTTGTTTCCAGGATCTTGCAGCGGCTACCGGCAGGCGTCAACAATAATTCCTAAATTAGGAGTTACTGAAGGAGGAGCGCCTCAGGCACCCCGAGTTCCCTCCGTCGGGCCGGAAGCGCGACGCGGCCCGGCCGGGCATGCCGAAGTCCCGTACCTCGCCTGGGAGTTGGGAGGTACGGGTGAGCGAGGAGTCGGTACGCCGGCGGCGCGCGCTGGACTCAACGGGGCGGTTCCGTCTAGGCCGTGGCTGCACGGTGAGCAGCGGCGGCCTCCCGCATCTTGCGTCGCATCTCGGCGGACTCCTCGTCCGACACATGGCGTCCGAAGCGCTCGGCGAGCAGCGTGCGGGTGCGGTCGGCCCGCTCCTTGATCTGCTCGGGAGTCAGCAGCTGAGCGGCGATGTCCTGTATGAGGACGCGAAGACTGGTGCCTCGCGCCTCGGCCACGGCTGCAAGCCGGTCACGGACTTCAGCGGGTACACGGATCATCACGTCGACCATGCGGCGAGTATGCCGTCCGTATACGACAGTCGCCGGAGAGAGGATCGTTCGCCCCTCTCCGGCCGTCGTGGAGTGCTGGGCGCTCCGCTGGACGTGCCGCGATGTGCCGTCGTTCCGCTGCGGCGCCGTCGTGGCTGGTCGCGCAGTTCCCCGCGCCCCTTCAGGGCGCTGCCGACTTCGCCCGACCCGCTTAGTCCGTGTGTTCCACGAAGCGTTCCGCCGTCTCCGCCAGTACCTCTCGGCCGTTGCGGGACCAGAGTCCGTCGTTGAACAGCTCCACCTCGATGGGGCCCGTGTAGCCGGCCGCCTCGACGTAGGCCTGCCACTCGCGCATGTCGATCGCGCCGTCGCCGATCTGGCCGCGGCCGTTGAGGACGCCCTCGGGGAGGGGGGTCGTCCAGTCGGCGAGCTGGAAGGTGTGGATGCGGCCGCCCGCGCCCGCCCGGGCGATCTGGGCGGGGGCCTGGTCGTCCCACCAGATGTGGTAGGTGTCGACGGTCACGCCGACCTGTTCGGCCGGGAAGCGTTCCGCGATGTCCAGGGCCTGGGTGAGGGTGGAGACCACGCAGCGGTCCGAGGCGAACATGGGGTGGAGGGGCTCGATGGCCAGCTTCACTCCGTGCTGTTCGGCGTAGGGGCCGAGGACGGACAGGGCGTCGGCGATGCGTTCGCGGGCGCCGTGCATGTCCTTGGACCCGGGCGGGAGGCCGCCCGAGACCAGGACCAGGACCTCCGTGCCCAGGGTGGCCGCCTCCTCGATCGCCCGGCGGTTGTCGGCCAGGGCCGCCGTCCGCTCGGCCGGGTCGATCGCCGTGAAGAAGCCGCCGCGGCAGAGAGTGGTGACCGTCAGGCCCGCGTCGCGGATCAGCTTGGCGGTGGCCTCCAGGCCGTACGTCTGGACCGGCTCGCGCCACAGGCCCACGCCGGGGATGCCCAACTCCAGGCAGCCCTCGACCAGTTCGGGCATCGACAGCTGCTTCACCGTCATCTGGTTGATCGAGAAGCGGGAGAGGGATGCGCTCACTGGGTCACTCCGTACAGGGCCAGGAGGGTCTTCATGCGCTCCTCCGCCAGCTTCGGGTCCGGGAACAGGCCCAGGCCGTCCGCGAGTTCGTAGGCGCGCGCGAAGTGCGGGAGGGAGCGGGCCGACTGCAGGCCGCCGACCATGGTGAAGTGCGACTGGTGGCCGGCCAGCCAGGCGAGGAACACCACGCCCGTCTTGTAGAAGCGGGTGGGGGTCTGGAAGAGGTGGCGGGACAACTCCACCGTGGGGTCGAGCAGGGCGCGGAAGCCCGCCGTGTCGCCCGTGTCCAGGACGCGGACCGCTTCCGCCGCCAGCGGGCCCAGCGGGTCGAAGATGCCGAGGAGGGCGTGGCTGAAGCCCTTCTCGTCGCCCGCGATCAGCTCGGGGTAGTTGAAGTCGTCGCCCGTGTAGCAGCGGACGCCCTGCGGCAGCCGGCGGCGGATGTCGATCTCCCGCTGGGCGTCCAGCAGGGAGACCTTGATGCCCTCCACCTTGTCGGGGTGGGCCGCGATCACCTCCAGGAAGGTGTCGGTGGCCGCGTCCAGGTCGGAGGAGCCCCAGTAGCCGTCCAGCGCCGGGTCGAACATCGGGCCCAGCCAGTGCAGGACGACCGGCTCGGCGGCCTGGCGGAGCAGATGGCCGTAGACGTCGAGGTAGTCCTCGGGGGACGAGGCCGCCGCCGCCAGCGCCCGGGACGCCATCAGGATGGACCGGGCCCCGGAGGCCTCCACGAGGGCCAGCTGCTCCTCGTAGGCCGCGCGGACCTCGGCGAGGGTCGCCGGGCCGGTGAGCTGGTCGGTGCCGACGCCGCAGGCGATCAGACCGCCCACCGCCTTGGCCTCGGCCGCCGACCTGCGGATCAGCTCCGCCGCGCCCGCCCAGTCCAGGCCCATGCCGCGCTGGGCGGTGTCCATCGCCTCGGCGACGCCGAGTCCGTGGGACCACAGATGGCGGCGGAAGGCGAGGGTGGCGTCCCAGTCGACGGCCGCGGGGGAATCCGGGGTCGCGTCCGCGAAGGGGTCGGCGACCACGTGGGCCGCCGAGAAGACCGTCCGGGAGGTGAAGGGGGCGCCCGTGGCGAGGGCGAGGGGTTCGGCGCGGGGCTCGTACGCCCGCAGGCGGCCCGTGGAGTCCGGGAGTCGGATCGTCACAGCGTCACCTCGGGGACGTCCAGGCGGCGGCCCTCGGCCGAGGACTTCAGGCCCAGCTCGGCGAGCTGGACGCCGCGGGCGCCGGCCAGCAGGTCCCAGTGGTAGGGCGCGTCGGCGTAGACGTGCCGCAGGAACAGCTCCCACTGCGCCTTGAAGCCGTTGTCGAACTCGCCGTTGTCGGGCACTTCCTGCCACTGGTCGCGGAAGACCTCGGTGGCGGGGATGTCCGGGTTCCAGACCGGCTTGGGGGTGGCGGAGCGGTGCTGGACGCGGCAGTTGCGCAGGCCCGCGACCGCGGAGCCCTCGGTGCCGTCGACCTGGAACTCGACGAGTTCGTCGCGGTTGACGCGGACCGCCCAGGAGGAGTTGATCTGGGCGATGGCGCCGCCGTCGAGCTCGAAGATGCCGTACGCGGCGTCGTCGGCGGTGGCGTCGTAGGGCTTGCCGCTCTCGTCCCAGCGCTGCGGGATGTGGGTGGTGGCGATGGCCTGGACGGACTTCACGCGGCCGAACAGCTCGTGCAGCACGTACTCCCAGTGCGGGAACATGTCGACGACGATGCCGCCGCCGTCCTCGGAACGGTAGTTCCAGGACGGGCGCTGGGCCGCCTGCCAGTCGCCCTCGAAGACCCAGTAGCCGAACTCGCCGCGGATGGACAGGATCCGGCCGAAGAAGCCGCCGTCGATGAGGCGCTTGAGCTTCAGCAGGCCCGGCAGGAACAGCTTGTCCTGGACGACGCCGTGCTTGACGCCCTTCTCGTTCGCCAGCCGGGCCAGCTCCAGGGCGCCGTCGAGCCCGGTGGCCGTCGGCTTCTCGGTGTAGATGTGCTTGCCGGCGGCGATCGCCTTGGTGATCGCCTCCTCACGGGCGGAGGTGACCTGCGCGTCGAAGTAGATCTCGACGGTCGGGTCGGCGAGGACGGCGTCGACGTCCGTGGAGATGTTCTCGGGGTCCAGGCCGTGCTGCTCGGCGAGCGCCCGCAGCGCGTGCTCGCGGCGGCCGACCAGGATCGGCTCCGGCCACAGCACGGTGCCGTCGCCGAGGTCGAGGCCGCCCTGTTCGCGCAGGGCGAGGATGGAGCGGACGAGGTGCTGGCGGTAACCCATCCGCCCGGTCACCCCGTTCATGGCGATACGGACTGTCTTGCGTGTCACGTCGATCCCTTCGTAGGCGTCGTGCGCAGTCGCCTGCGCGATTCGTACGCGGTTGTGCGCGCCGCGTACGCCTCTTCCTGATCAGCGTTACAGCAAGCGCTTTCTATCCAAGGAGAAGCTAGCCTCTGACCAGCGGTCCGGACAAGACCGTGTCCATCTCGAGTTGTTCGAGGGGGCGAACAACGGAGGTCCTGGGCCGTAAGGTCTGCTCGACACGCCCGGAACCGCGCCCGCGAGGCCGCTGTCCACCAGGGCGTACGACGACATATGTCGTCGTGCCACGACGTACGACGACGTACGCCGACGTACGACACGATGCGTTTACCGGAGGACGACGAGATGACGGTGACCCTGGCGGACGTGGCGGCCCGCGCGCAGGTCTCGCCCGCGACGGTGTCGCGCGTGCTGAACGGGAACTACCCCGTGGCGGCCACCACCAGGGAGCGGGTGCTGCGGGCCGTCGACGAGCTGGACTACGTGCTGAACGGGCCGGCCAGCGCGCTGGCCGCGGCGACCTCCGACCTGGTGGGGATTCTCGTCAACGACATCGCCGACCCCTTCTTCGGGATCATGGCGAGCGCGATCCAGCTGGAGATCGGCGGGCCGGGCGGCCGGGCGGGCGGCGAGCGGCTGGCGGTGGTCTGCAACACCGGGGGCTCGCCCGAGCGGGAGCTGACCTATCTGACGCTGCTCCAGCGGCAGCGGGCCGCGGCCGTCGTGCTGACCGGCGGCGCCATCGAGAACGAGCCGCACGCGGCCGCGATGGCGGCGAAGCTGCGCAGGCTCGCGGAGGCGGGCACCCGGGTGGTGCTGTGCGGCCGGCCGCCCGCGCCGGACACCCAGGCGATCGCGCTGACCTTCGACAACCGCGGCGGCGGACGGGAGCTGACCGAGCACCTGATCGGCCTCGGGCATCGCCGCCTCGGCTATATCGCGGGCCCCGAGGAGCGGACGACCACCCGGCACCGACTGGAAGGCCACCGGGCGGCGCTGGCCGCGGCCGGCCTCGAAGAGGACCCGCGCTGGACCGTGCACGGCCGCTACGACCGGCGGGCCGGCTACGAGGCCACGCTCGAACTGCTGCGCCGGGACCCGTCGCTGACGGCGGTCGTCGCCGCGAACGACTCCGTCGCGCTGGGCGCGTGCGCGGCGCTGCGCGACTCCGGGCTGCGCATCCCCGAGGACGTCTCGGTCGCCGGCTTCGACGACCTCCCGTTCAGCATCGACGCGGTGCCCTCGCTGACGACGGTGCGGTTGCCGCTGGCCGAGGCGGGGGCGCGGGCGGGACGCATCGCCATGGGCCGTGAGGAGCCGCCGCCGGGCGGGATCGCCACGGTGCGCGGGGAGTTGATGGTGCGGGGGTCCTCCGGGGTGCCCCGGAGTTGAGGCTGCCCGCCGCCCACGACCGGGGCGAACTTCTCGAGGTCGTCCGGCTCACCGATCCCGCCGGCCCCTTCACCTCCCGGGGGCTGGCGGGCGAGGTCGTCGAGGTCTGGGCCGGGGACGAGGTACGGGAGGCGCTGGCCCTGATCCGCGCCCTGCCGGACAGCGAGCGGTACCGCTGCTTCGTGCCCGGCTGGGGCATCCGCCTCTACGACGACGCCGACCCCGATCCGCTCTTCGAGATCGCGTTCTGCTTCCGCTGCAACGGGGCACGCGTCCTGGGCCGGGATGTCCCGGCGGAGTTGCGCGTCCAGGACTTCGAGGCGGAGAGCGGGGCGGGGCGGGAACTGCTGGGGCGGTTCCGGGCATGCGTACCCGGCGGTCGGCCGGCGAACGAGGGGGCACCCGGCGGCTGAGCGCTGCGCTGGGGGTGCCGTGATGTGACGTCGTTGTTCTGCTGCGGCAGCGTCGTGGCTGGTCGCGCAGTTCCCCGCGCCCCTTTAAGGGCGCTGCCGACTTCGCGCGGCCCGCTTGGGCAGCCCACGGACCGGGGTCCGGCGGCTGAGCGCTGCGCTGGGGGTGCCGTGATGTGACGTCGTTGTTCTGCTGCGGCGCCGTCGTGGCCGGTCGCGCAGTTCCCCGCGCCCCTTCAGGGCGCTGGCGCGGGGCTGGGGTGGGGGGCTTGCGGTGGACCTGGGGGTGGGGGTGGGGTCAGAGTGGGGGCATGAGGTTTGGGTTTTCTACGCTTGGGGTTCCCGGTCTGCCGCTTTCCGAGGTGCTGCGGCTGGCGGTGGCGCACGGTTATCACGGCGTGGAACTGCGCGCCCATCCGGAGGAGCCGGTCCACCCGGGGCTGTCCCCGGACCAACGGGCCGATGTCGCCGCCGAGTTCAAGGCGGCGGGCGTCGACATCCTCGGGGTCGCGGGGTACGCACGGGTCGCCGCGCCGGGGGACGACGAACCGGTGATCGAGGAGATCCGCGGCCTCGTCTCGCTCGCCCGTGATCTCGGGGCGCCCTTCGTCCGCGTCTTTCCCGGCGGTGCGGACGCCCCGTCCCCCGCCGAGGCCGACGCCGTCGCCGCCCGGCGGCTCGGCACCGCCGCCGAGTACGCCGCCGACCTCGGCGTACGCATCCTGCTGGAGACCCATGACTCGCACCGCAGCGGTGCGGACGCCATCCGCATCCTCGGCCCCGTCGGGCACCGGCAGGTGGGTGCGCTGTGGGACGTCATGCACACCTGGCTGAGCGGCGAGCAGCCGCAGGAGACCTACGCGGCGCTCTCCCCGTATCTCGGATACGTGCAGGTCAAGGACATCGCGTCGGCCGAGGACACCACCCCGCTGCCGCTGGGCGCGGGCGTGCTGCCGCTCGCCGAGTGCGTCGAGGTACTGACCCGGCACGGCTGGGACGGGTGGCTGTGCTGGGAGTACGAGAAGCGCTGGTACGAGAGCGCGGAGCCGCTGGCCGGGCTGCTGAGCGGGGGCCGCGAGCATCTGGGGCGGCTGCTCAACGACTCCGCCTGAGCAGCTGTCGCGGGCCGGCGCGCCCGGAACAACGGCTCGATCGTCGGCAGCGGGACCGGTTGGTCTCCCCGGCCGTGCCTCAGCAGCCCGCGGCGGGTGTGTGCGTGCGTCGGCCGCCGCTCCGGCCGTCTGAGCGCTCCGGTGGAGGTGCCGCGAGGTGACGTCGTTTCGCTGCGGCGCCGTCGTGGCTGGTCGCGCAGTTCCCCGCGCCCCTTCAGGGCGCTGCCGACTTCGCCCGGCCCGCTTGGGCAGCGGCCGACCATCGCACCCTGAATTCCGCCGTCCCGTCCAGGCACCAGTCCAGCACCGTCGGCCTTCCCCGCCCGCGCACACCGTCGATCAGCATCACCCGTGCGGGTGACCACCCCACCGATCACCAGCCACCGGACCTCTCGACTCCCGGTCACCACCACCCGTCCGCAGCCACCCTCCACATCCCGGACGACGACGCCGGATCCGCCCTGACGGTGATCCGGCTACCCCTGCCCCGCTCCGCGGGAGCGGGCGCTCACCCCAGCCCCGAAGGACCGGGCGAACGCCTCGTGGAAGCCGGGGAAAGTCTTGCGGACGCAGCCGGGGTCGTCGAACGAGATCCCGGGGACGCGCAGTCCGGTCACCGCGAAGGACATGACGATGCGGTGGTCGCCGTAGGTCTTGACGTCGGCGGCGGTCGGCGCGGCGCCGGGGCGGATCTCGATCCAGTCGGGCCCGGTGACGGCCTCCACGCCCAGCCGCCGGAGGTTCTCCGCGCAGGCCTCCAGCCGGTCGCACTCCTTCACGCGCGTGTTCGCCACGTCCTCGATGCGGACGGGTCCGGAGGCGAAGGGCGCGATCGCGGCAAGGGTCGGCATGGTGTCGGAGATGTCCCGCATGTTGACGGTGACGCCGCGGAGCGTGCCTGTTCCGGCCACGGTCGTGCGGTCCGCGCCGATGTCCACCCGGGCGCCCATCCGGCGCAGGACGTCCACGAAGCGCAGGTCGCCCTGGAGCGCGTCCGTGCCGAGGCCGGGCACGGTCACCTCGCCGCCGGTGAGCGCGGCCGCCGCGAAGAAGTAGCTCGCGGTGGAGGCGTCCGGCTCGATCGCGTAGGTCGTGGCGCGGTAGCCGCCCGGCGGGACGGTGTAGGTGTTCCCCTCGCGGCCGACCTCCACGCCGAACGCCCGCATCATCGCGGTCGTGATCTCGACGTAGGGCGCCGAGACCAGGTCCGTGACGGTGATGCGCAGGCCGGTGCGGGTGAGCGGGCCGAGCAGGAGGAGGGCGGTCAGGTACTGGGAGGACTGGCCGGCGTCCAGCGTCACCTCGCCGCCCTCGACGCCGGCGGCCCGCACGGTCAGCGGGTGGTGGCCCTCCGCTTCCTCGTGCCGCAGGTCCACGCCGAGGTCGCGCAGGGCGCGGGTGAGCGGGAGGAGGGGGCGGCGGCGCATCTGGGGGGAGGCGTCGAAGCGGTAGACGCCGTGGCCGGCGGCGGCGAGGGCCGGCAGGAAGCGGGCCGTGGTCGCGCCGTCCCGGCAGTGGACGTCCGCCTCGGCAAGCGCCGGTCCCTGCGGGCGGCCGTCGATCTGCCAGGCGTCGGGCGTCCGTCCGACGCGGTAGCCGAGCCGCGTCAGGCCCTCGGCGAACCCCTCGGTGTCGTCGGAGCGCAGGGGGCGCTGGAGGGTGGTGACGCCGTCGGCGGCGGCCGCGAGGAAGAGGGCGCGGGCGGTGATGGACTTGGAACCGGGGATGTCGACGAGGGCCATGCCCCTCATGATCCCGCGCCGATCCGCCCGGTCGCCGGTACGTCCACGGGATGGACGACGGTCGGGGCGGTGTCCGCCGGGTGAACAACGGCCGAGGCCGAGGGACATCGGCCGCCCCACGGTCGCCCCACGGATCGCCCCACGCGTTCCCCCACAGGTCGCCCACGCGTCGCCCCACGGGTTCCCTCGTGTCCCGTCCGCCCCGACTTCCGGAAATCCGTGTGCGAGTGGGAACCCTGTCCCCGCCCCGCTCGTCCAATGCCCAAGCTGTCGGATGAGTCACCTCGGTGCGGTGTCGGCCCTCGCCACTGGCTGCGATCGCTGACCCACCCTCTCCGCCGCACCGCGGCCGGCAGCGGAGCCGTCATCGGCGCGCCCCCTCCAATGCGCCGATGACGGCGCCTCCGGGGTAGCGTGCGCGCCACCGGAAGCCCCCCTCGGGCACCGGAAGCCCCCCTCAGGAAGGAACGCACGATGCCCTCCAGACGCACCGTCCTCGCCGCCACCGCCGGCCTCACCGCCGCGCTCGCGGTCGGCGGTACGGCGCATGCGGACGACCGTCGACTCCGCACCCTGCTCTCCCGGATGACGCTGGAGGAGAAGGTCGGCCAGGTCTTCGTCTCGCAGGTGTACGGCCATTCGGCGACCGCGCCCGACCAGGCCGACGCCGAAGCCAACCTCGCCCAGTTCGGCGTGCGCACGGCCGCCGAGCTGATCGCCCGTTACCGGCTCGGCGGGATCATCTACTTCGCCTGGGCGCACAACACCCGCGACCCGCAGCAGATCGCGGCACTGTCCAACGGCATCCAGCGGGCCTCGCTCCAGCAGCCGCGCGGGCTGCCGGCGCTGATCTCCACGGACCAGGAGCACGGGGCCGTCTGCCGGGTGGGCAGACCGGCCACGCTCCTCCCGGGGGCGATGGCGATCGGGGCGGGCGGTTCGCGGGCCGACGCCCGCACGCTCGGGCGGCTCGCGGGCGTCGAGCTGCGCGCGATGGGCATCCGGCAGAACTACTCCCCCGTCGCCGACGTCAACGTCAACCCGGCCAACCCGGTCATCGGCATCCGCTCCTTCGGCGCCGACCCGAAGGCGGTGGCGGGACTGGTGGCGGCGGAGACCGAGGGCTATCAGGCGGCCGGGATCGCGGCGACCGCCAAGCACTTCCCGGGGCACGGGGACACCGCCGTCGACAGCCACTACGGCTTCCCCGTCATCACCCACACGCGCGAGGAGTGGGAGACGCTGGACGCGGAGCCGTTCCGCGCGGCGATCGCCGCCGACATCGACTCCCTGATGACCGCGCACATCCTGGTCCCGTCCCTGGACGACTCCGGCGATCCGGCCACCCTCTCCCGTCCCATCGTCACCGGCATCCTGCGCGAGCAGCTCGGCTATGACGGGGTGGTGGTCACCGACGCCCTCGACATGGCGGGCGTGCGCACGAAGTACGGCGACGACCGGGTGCCCGTGCTCGCGCTCCAGGCGGGCGTCGACCAGCTCCTCAACCCGCCGAAGCTGGACGTGGCCTGGAACGCCGTCCTCAAGGCCGTCCAGGACGGGGAGTTGAGCGAGCAGCGGCTCGACGAAGCGGTGCTGCGGATCCTGCGGCTGAAGGCGCGGCTGGGCCTGTTCGACGAGCCGTACGTCGACGAGAACGAGATCGGCAGGACGGTCGGCACGCCGGCGCACCTCGCGACGGCCGACCGGCTGGCCGCCCGGACGACGACCCTGCTGGTCAACGAGGGCCCGGTGCTGCCGCTGTCCCCCGGTGCCCACCCCCGGCTGCTGGTCGTCGGCGTCGACCCCGCCTCTCCCACCGGCACCACCGGCCCGCCCACCGGCGTCCTGGCCGCCGCTCTCATCGAGCTGGGCTTCCAGGCGACGGCCCTGACGACAGGCTCGGCGCCCTCCGCCGAAAAAATCGCGCAGGCGGTGGCGGCGGCGGACGCGGTCGACGCGGTGGTGGTCACGACGTCCAATGTCACAGCAACCAGTGCCCAGCGCACCCTGGTGGAGCGGCTCACGGCGACGGGGTTGCCGGTGGTCGCAGTAGCAATCCGCAACCCCTACGACATCGCCCAACTCCCCTCTGTCAAAGCCTTCCTGGCCGCCTACTCGTGGACCGACGTCGAGGTGCGGGCCGCCGCCCGGGTCATCGCCGGGAAGGCCGCCCCGCACGGAAAGCTGCCGGTGCCGGTGCGGCGGGCGAACGACCCGACTCAGGTGCTGTACCCGATCGGACACGGTTTGTCGTACTAGGCGTACGCCGGGGGCTCGGCGGGCCTCCCGCACCACGCGTAAAGCGCTCCACGCGGCTGGCGTGCGCCCTGCGTCGCGGGTCACGCTGGTCAGGCCCTGTACCTCGGGCGAACGGGAGATGCCATGCGTGGGAGACGGTCCGTGGACACGCCGGTGGGGTGGGTCCGCTGGGCGCTGGCTTCCGTTCTGGTCTTGACGGGGTGCCAGATCCTGTCCTCCGAGGAGGGGGGCGGCCACGGGTCGTCGACGCCGGCCCGGACGCCGTCCTCGCTGCTGCCCGTGTCCGGGTTCGGCTCGGTCTTCCTCGCCGTGGACGAGTGCAGCTCGTTCGGGTCGACCAGCTTCACCGAGGTGCCGTGCACGGGCGAACGGGCGGCGGCCCGGGTGGTCGCCCGGCACGAGGGAGAAGTCGGCGCGGGCCCGCTCTGTCCGCCGACCACCGACTTCGTGCTGCACATCGGCGAGCAGCCCGCGGAGGGCGGCGCGGGCTCGATCCCGCAGGGCTACGCCTGTATGCGCACCCTCCAGCCGCCCCATCCCGGCGACCCGGGGGCGGGCGGCGGGCCCCGCACGATCGTCGGCGACTGCGTGTACGGCGCGGGCAGCGGGCAGGTCCGCGAGACGCCGTGCGACGGCTCCGGGACACGGAAACCCCAGTACAAGGTGGTGAGGGCGGTGGACGCCCGCGCACACTGCCCGCCGTCCACGGCCCTCTATGTCCAACTCGGCGGCAAGCCGAATCCGGTGGGGTGTGCTCGGCCGGTGTGACCTGTGCGCCCCGCGCAGATGGCCCACCCGGCATGCGGCATATGCCAATGCCAAAGAGGCTGGTGGCATGGTGACTCCGCTGACCCGGATTCCGCTGGACGGCGGAGGATCCGTTCTCGTCGAGCAGCCGTCCGCCGCGTGGGACGGGCCGGTGAAGGCAGGTCGCGTCGGCGACGCCGTGCGTGAGCTGCCGGTGACCCTGCAAGGGGCGCTGGAGCCGATCACCGAGGCCGCCCGCGCCGCCCTCGACCAGCTGCGCAAGGCCCGACCCGACGAGATCACCATCGAGTTCGGAGTCGACCTGGCGGTGGAGGCGGGGGCCGTGATCACCAAGAGCCAGGCCGGTGGCCACCTGAAGGTGACCGTGTCCTGGAAGGGCGACGGCTCCTCGTGACCGCCGCGGAGCACGAGACGCCGGGTGACGACGTCGCTTCCGGTCTGCTGACCGCCGTCGCCCGGATTCTGCGGCCGGACGGCTCGGTCGCCGGGGCGGGCTTCCTGGTGGCCGAGGGGGTCGTGGTCACCTGCGCGCACGTCGTCGAGGCCGCCGGAGGCGGACCAGGAGCGGGGGCCCTGCTGTCCTTTCCGCATGTGGCCGCCGCGGGACGCGTGGAGGGTGACGTCCCGGGCGACCTGTGGCGTCCCGCCGAGGGCGGGGACGTGGCGTTCATCCGGCTGCGGGGCGGTATGCCGACCGGGGCGCGGACGGTCCCGCTGGGCTCGGCGGAGGGGCGCCGGGGCCATGAGGTGCGCTCGTTCGGGTTCCCCGCGCAGGCGCCGCCGGAAGGGCACTTCGGCTTCGGCGTGGCCGGCGACCTGGTGCCGGGCTCGGGCGACCGGGGCCCGCACCTGCAACTGACCGCCGCGAACGATCTCACCACGGGCTTCAGCGGCGGGCCCGTCCTGGACGAGGTGACCGGCCTGGTCATCGGCATGCTCACGGAGATCACCGCGCCGGACGAGTTCGAACGGGGGACGGGCGTCGCGTACGTCACGCCGACCCAGGTCCTGCGGGAGATCCTGCCGGAACTGGCGGAGCAGGAGGTGTGCCCGTACCGGGGGTTGGAGCCGTTCACCGCGGAGCACGCCCGCTGGTTCCAGGGCCGGGCGGACGCGGTACGGCAGGTCGTGACGAACCTGGCCCGCCAACAGCGGCTGACGCTGCTGCTCGGGCCGTCGGGGTCGGGCAAGTCGTCGTTGATCCAGGCGGGGGTGTTGCGGGCGCTGGCGGCGGGGGAGGTGGTGGGAAGCGACCGGTGGCTGCCGGTGCTCGCGCGGCCGAGGCAGGACGTGCTCGCCGAGATCGAGCGGGCGGGGCTGCCCGGGGCGGCCGGTGAGGGCATCGCGGCGGCCGTCAACCGGCGATTGGCGGCCGACTCCTCCTACGAGCGCGTGCTGCTGGTCATCGACCAGTTCGAAGAGCTCCTGGTGCAGACCGCCAGCGGTCGGCTGCGGGAGCTGCTGGGCGTCATCGACGAGGTCGCGACGGCCGCCGACGCGTACACCAAGGTCACCGTGATCCTGATCATGCGCGACGACTTCTATCCCCAACTGGCCTCACTGGCACCCAAGTTGCTGGAGGCCGCCATGCCGGGGCTGCTCAACGTACCGGGCACCCTGAGCCAGCAGGACCTGCACGACATCATCACGCTGCCCGCCCTGGACGTGGGACTCCGGTTCCAGCCGGGGCTGCCCGAGCGGATCATCGGTGACGTCCTGGACATCACGCCCGAGGCGGCGACGACCCGCCAGGCGCCCGTGACCGTACTGCCCCTGCTGGAGATGACACTCAGCCAGCTGTGGCAGCGGCGGCAGGACGGGTACCTGACCCATGAGGCGTACCGGCGTATCGGGGCGGTCAGCGGAAGCGTGACCACATGGTGCGACAGCGCCCTGAGCGAACTGTCCCCCGAGCAACGGCTGATCGCCCGCCGGACGCTGACCTCCCTGGTGCACCCGGCCGACCCCAGCCACCACATCACGGCCGTCCGCACGCAGGTCCCGCTCGACGAGCTGCGCGACCTGGCAGCGGACCCGAGCGACACGCCCGGCGGTGAGAAAACGGCCGTCGACGACGTCATCGCCGCCCTCGCCCGCCATCGCATCATCACCACCCAGACGCTGCGGGCCCCGCAACACCCCGGTGCTCCGCCCGGCGCTCCGCCCGGGGAACCGGTCGCCGAGCTGATCCACGAGGCGCTCATCCGCGACTGGGGCGCGCTGCGTGAGTGGGTCGACCAGGATCACCGTTTCCAGGAGTGGCTCGACCACATCCACAAACGACAGGCCCACTGGGCAGTGGACAAGGACCCGGGGGACCTCCTGGGCGGGACGGCGCTCGCGGAGGGGCTCGAGTGGTCACGGCGACGCCGGCTGCCGGACGACATCGCGACGTTCCTCACGGCGAGCCGACAGCAGCAGCGGGCCAGAATCCGTCGTAGCAGGCGGCTCAACGCGGTGCTCGGCGGTCTGCTGGCACTCGCGCTGATGGCCGCGGGAGGTGCGATCTGGCAGTGGCGGACCGTGGCCGAGGAGCGGCAGGAAGCGGTGTCGCGGCAACTCGCCGCGCAGTCCAACGAGCTTCTGGACACGAACTCCGAGCTCGCCTCGCTCCTGGCCGTTCAGGCCTACCGCAGCAGCCACACGGCCGAGTCCGTCGAAAGCGTGCGGGTCGCCGTCGCGGACCTCCCGATGAACCGGCGCCTGCCGGGTCACACCAGCGATGTGTACCGGGTGGCGTTCAGCCCCGACGGCCGCACCCTCGCCAGCGCCGGCGCCGACATGACGGTGCGGCTGTGGAAGGTCGCCACCGCCAGACACGTCCGCACCCTCAAGGGGCACACCGGCAAGGTGTGGTCCGTGGCGTTCAGCCCCGACGGCCGCACCCTCGCCACCGCAAGCGAAGACCGGACGGCACGCCTGTGGAACGCGAACACCGGCGCCTGCCTCCGCACCCTCAAGGGACACACCGGCGAGGTGACGGGGGTGGCCTTCAGCCCCGACGGCCGCACCCTCGCCACCACCGGCAAGGACAAGACGGCCCGCCTGTGGAACGCGCGGACCGGCGCATACCGCCGCACGCTCAAAGGACACACCGCCGACGTGAACGCGGTGGCCTTCAGTCCCAAAGGCCACACTCTCGCCACCGCCGGCAACGACAAGACGGTCCGTCTGTGGGACGCGCGCACCGGCAAGTACCGCCGCACGCTCAAAGGACACGACGCGGAGGTGAACGCACTGGCCTTCAGCCCCGACGGTCGCACCCTCGCCACCGCCGGCTTCGACTGGGTCACTCAACTCTGGGACGTGGCCGGCGGCAAACCCCGGGTCTCCCTCAGCGGATACACCGACGCGGTGGTCTCGGTGGCTTTCAGCCCGGACGGCAAGACCCTCGCGACCGCGAGTGCCGAACGCCCGGTACGCCTGTGGGACGTGGCCACCGGGACGCCGCGTACCGCCCTCACGGGCCACACCGACCTCGTCTTCGCGGTGGCCTTCAGCCCCGACGGCCGCACCCTCGCCAGCGCCGGCCGTGACAGGGTGGTACGCCTCTGGGACACGGACGTCGGCCAGTCCCGAGCTGTCCTTGCCGGACATACCGAAGCGGTGACCGGAATGGCCTTCAGCCCCGACGGCCACACCATCGCCACCGCGAGCGACGACAAGACGGCGTGGCTGTGGGACGCGGACACCCGCAAACACCGCCGCACCCTCAAGGGACACACCGGCTCGGTGACGGGGGTGGCCTTCAGCCCCGACGGCCGCACCCTCGCCACCGCCGGCGCCGACAAGACAGCACGCCTCTGGGACGCGCGGACCGGCGCATACCGCCGCACCCTCAAGGGACACACCGCCGAGGTGAACGCAGTCGCCTTCAGCCCCGACGGCCACACCATCGCCACCGCCGGCAGCGACAAGACCGTGCGCCTGTGGGACGCGGACACCGGCAAGTACCGCCGCTCCCTCGAAGGACACACCGACACGGTGTGGTCCGTGGCCTTCAGCCGGGACGGCAGAACCATCGCCACCGCCAGCGCGGAAAAAACAGCCCGTCTGTGGGACGCGGACACCGGCAAGCACCGCCGCACCCTCAAAGGACACATCGACGAGGTGAACGCGGTCGCCTTCAGCCCTGACGGCAACAGCATCGCCACCGCGAGCGACGACAAGACGGTGTGGCTGTGGGACGCGGACACCGGCAAGCCGCGCACCGTCCTCAAAGGCCACGCCGCTGAGGTGTACGGGGTGGCATACAGCCCCGACGGCGAAACCATCGCCACGGCGAGCGAAGACGACACGGCACGGCTGTGGGACGCGGACACCGGCAAGACCCGTATCCCCCTCAAAGGACACGCCGCCTGGGTGAACGCGGTCGCCTTCAGCCCCGACGGCCGCACCGTCGCCTCCGCCGGCGCCGACGAGACCGTGCGGCTGTGGAACGCGGACACCGTCGTCGAACCCGGCCAGGCGATCAAGCGGATCTGCCAGGTCGTCGACCGCGACCTGACCTCCCAGGAACGCGCCGCCTACCTCCCCGACGAAGACGTGGCCCCCGTCTGTCCTTCCGACTGACAGGGGCCCGTCCGACACACGTCAGGGACGCAGCGTCAGCTCACGCTCCATGTCCTGTGTGTCCAGCTTCGCGTCGAACTTCGCCAGGGGCTTCGCCTCGGCCACCGCGGTCGGGGCGACGCCTGCCCATTGCAGGATGCGGGCGGTGGCGAAGGCCTTCTGGTCGGGGACCAGACCTGCCACGTTGGCGCCGTGGTTCAGACCGGGGGCGGTGAAGACGTACGAGTCCTTCGCGCCCTTGTCGACACGGAACCGCTCGCTGCCCCACGGGTCGTTCTGGCCGTAGACGTAGAGCATGTGCCGGGCGTTGTGGCGGACCCAGCTGTCCACGTCACGCATGGCGGTCGGCTGGAACCTGGTCGGGATCTCGCGCGGGACGAAGTTGCGCGCCGGCTGGTAGCCGTAGCGGATGTACTTCTTCTCGATGTGCGGGAAGTGGATGTTCGGCGCGCCGAGCTGGGTGGCCGCCTGGTAGAAGTACGGCGTGTACGGCTGCAGTCCCTGGTCGGTGTAGAAGGAGAACCCGGAGATCGTGTCGATCGAGTCCCAGATCTGGTCGTCGGTCGCGGTCTTGGCGTCCGGCGGGATCAGCTCGTCCTCGTCGCAGTCGGCGATCAGCGCGTACTGCCAGAAGCCCCAGACGTAGTCGAGGACGACCGCCTCGAACGCCTTGTCGAGGCTGCCGACGGTGGTGAAGGTGTAGCCGTTCTCCGCCGCGTACGCCTCGTACTTCTTCTTCAGCGGCGCGCGGCGCACGAGCGCCTCGCGCTGGACCGCGTTCAGCCGGTCGCGGCACTCCTTGGTGCCGACCTCCGCGAAGAAGCGGTCGTAGGCCGAGTCCTCGTCGTTCACCACGTCGTTGGGGGCGACGTAGGCGACGACGCCGTCCATGTCACGCGGGTAGAAACGCTCGTAGTAGGTCGCGGTCATACCGCCCTTGGAGCCGCCCGTGGAGATCCAGTTCTTGCTGTAGATCTTCTTGAGCGCCTTGAAGATGCGGTGCTGGTCGCTCGCCGCCTGCCAGATGTCCAGCTTGGTCCAGTCGGCGGGGTCGGGGCGGGACGGCGTGAAGAAGCGGTACTCCATGGAGACCTGGTTGCCGTCGACGATCTGGGTGGGTTCGCGGCGGCTGGGGGTGGTGGAGACGTTGTAGCCGCCGGTGTAGAAGACCGTGGGGCGGCTGACGTCCTTGTGCAGCACGGTGATCCGTTGCTGGAACGTGCCCTTGGAGGGGTGCCGGTGGTCCACCGGCTGGGTGTATTCGAGGACGAAGTAGCGGTAGCCGGAGTACGGCTTCTCCTGGATCAGGCTCATGCCCGGGACGGAGAGAAGCCGGTCCTTGATGTCCGCCGGCTCCGGTTCGGCGGCGGTGGCCGCTCCCGCCGTGCTCAGCGTGCCTATGAGCACGGTGAGCGCCAGCAGCCATCTGAGCGCCTTGCGCATGCGCGTGCACCCTCCCTGTGAGACCGATGTGCCTCGCCGGAAGCTATCGGAGCAACACCGGTCGCGCCAGAGGGGCTTGACAGGCCATCAGGGACCGTCGAGGGCCATCGGGGGGACAGGCCCGAGGGGATCAGCAGGAGAACCAGGGCGAGCTGTACTTGGCGCTGCCCACCGCTCCGGTCACCCGTATGTAGCGGTGTCCCACGTAAACCCGCACCGGGGGTGAACTCCGGGTGTGCTGCCGCGACTTCGGCACGGCGACATGGCCGCGCGCCTGGAGGCTCACCGCCATCAGCCGTCTGGCGCCCGGGTTCTTCTGGACGGTGACGGCACAGACATAGCCGCCGTCCCGGTAGACCAGCACGGAGCCGGCGGAGAAGGACAGGGTGCGCACCTTGCGCCCCGGGCACGAGGAGCCGGACGCGGCCTGGGCGCTGCCCGGCGCGGCCACGGCGAGCAGTGCGGATGCGATCAGGACGACCAACCCGCCCGTCAGCCGTCGCACGGTCGTACCCCGTCTGCCTCTGCCCACGGTCCCCGTCCCTCTCCTACGTTCGCCGTACGCGATGGCCGTACTCGCGCCTGCCGTACTGATGTACGGACGCACGACATGTGTCGGATGGTTGCACGCCCGTCACCGAGACGCGCCGACCGGCTCCTCCGGCTCGGCCGCCCCGACGAAAGGCTGAACCTCCCGCTGTCGCCCTCGCACCGCTCGGCCCTGGCGGGCCTCCCGGGCTTCGGGACGACTGGCCGGACTCCGTCCGGCGGGCCGGCACAGCAACCGCACCGCTCGACGGCACCGGTCCGAACCGGGTCACACCGCCGCAGGCTCATCCTCGCCGACGAACGTCCGCCACAGCGCGGCATAGCTTCCGCCGAGGCGGAGCAACTCCTCGTGCGTGCCGTCCTCCTCCACCCGGCCGTGGTTCATCACGACGACGCGGTCCGCGCGGGCGGCCGTGGTGAGGCGGTGGGCGACCACCAAGGTCGTGCGGCGGCCTGCCAGCCGGTCCGTGGCCTGGTTGACCTGGGCTTCCGTCGCCAGGTCCAGGGCCGCCGTCGCCTCGTCGAGGAGCAGGACGTCCGGGTCGACGAGTTCGGCGCGGGCCAGCGCGATCAGCTGGCGCTGGCCCGCGGAGAGGTTGCGGCCGCGCTCGGCGACCTCGTGGAGGTAGCCGCCGTCGAGCGTCGCGATCATCTCGTGCGCGCCGACCGCCCGCGCCGCCGCCTCCACCTCGGCGTCGCTCGCGGCCGGACGGCCGTAGGCGATGGCGTCGCGGATCGTGCCGGGGAAGAGATACGCCTCCTGCGGGACGACGCCCAGCCGGTGGCGGTACGAGGTGAGGTCGAGGGACCTGATGTCCGTGCCGTCCACCGTCACCCGGCCGCCCGTCGGGTCGTAGAACCGCGCCACCAGCTTCACCAGGGTGGACTTGCCGGCGCCGGTCTCGCCGACGAACGCGACCGTCTGACCGGCCGGGATCCGCAGCTCGATGCCTCGAAGCGCCTCCTCCTGCGCGCCGTACGCGAAGTGCACGTCCTCGAAGGCGATCTCGCCGCGCAGCGAGAGCACTTCGAGGGGCTCGTCGGCCGTCTTCGTGGACGTCGGCTCCCGGAGCAACTCCTGGATGCGGCCGAGCGACACCGTCGCCTGCTGATAGCCGTCGAAGACCTGGGAGAGCTGCTGGACGGGGGCGAAGAACAGGTCGATGTAGAGGAGATACGCGACCAGCGCGCCGGTGGTCAGCGTCGCCGCGTCCACCCGTCCCGCGCCCGCGATCAGGACCGCCGCGGCCGCTGCCGACGACAGCAGCTGCACGAACGGGAAGTAGATCGAGATGAGCCACTGGCCCCGGATGCGCGCCCTGCGGTAGCTGTCGCTGTGCTGGGCGAACCGGATCGCGCCGTCGCCCTCGCGCCGGAAGGCCTGCACGATCCGCAGCCCGGACACCGACTCCTGGAGGTCGGCGTTGACCGTCGACACCCGCTCGCGGGCGAGTTCGTACGCCTTCACGCTCGCCCTGCGGAAGAAGTAGGTGGCGATGATCAGGGGCGGCAGCGTCGCGAAGACGACCAGCGCGAGCTCCACGTCGATGACCAGCAGGGCGACCATGATGCCGAAGAAGGTGACGACCGAGACGAACGCGGTGACCAGGCCGGTCTGCAGGAACGTCGACAGCGCGTCCACGTCCGTCGTCATCCTGGTCATGATCCGGCCGGTCAGCTCCCGCTCGTAGTAGTCGAGTCCGAGCCGCTGGAGCTGGGCGAAGATCTTCAGGCGGAGGGCGTAGAGGACGCGTTCGCCGGTGCGGCCGGTCATCCGGATCTCGCCGGACTGCGCGATCCACTGCACCAGCACGCCGAGCAACGCGAGCAGCGAGGCCGCCCAGACGGCGCCCAGCGCCATCCGTGTCACGCCCTGGTCGATGCCGTGCCGGATCATCACCGGCAACAGCAGGCTCATCCCGGCGTCGACGGCGACCAGGCCGAGGCTGACGAGCAGGGGCGCGCCGAAGCCGCGCAGCAGCCTGCGCAGACCATAGGACTCCTCCGGCCGGACCGCCTGCCCCTCGTCGACCTGGGGGGTGTCGACGGCCGGGGGCAGCGCTTCCACCTGGGCGAGGAGTTCGGGGGTGGCCGGCGAGTCGGCGAGGGCCGTGTCCTTCGGCTGTCGGTCGCCGGTCCACAGCCGGGGGGTCACCCCGCGCTCGGCGTCGAACTCGGCGTCCAGCTCGTCGCGGACGGAGGTGTCCTCGCTCGGCTCCACCGGCCGGGTGTGGCCGGGCGAGACGCCGCCGAGCTCGTCGGGGTCGGTGAGCAGCCGGCGGTAGAGCGGGGAGCGCCGCTGCAGCTCCTCGTGGGTGCCGAGGTCGGCAAGCCGGCCGGCGTCGAGGACGGCGATGCGGTCGGCGAGGTTGAGGGTGGAGCGGCGGTGCGCGATGAGGAGGGTCGTGCGGCCCTCCATGACGTGCTTGAGGGCCTCGTGGATCTCGTGCTCGACGGCCGCGTCCACGGCGGAGGTGGCGTCGTCGAGGACGAGCAGGCGCGGGTCGGTGAGGATCGCGCGGGCGAGCGCGACGCGCTGGCGCTGGCCGCCGGAGAGGGTGAGGCCGTGCTCGCCGACCGTCGTGTCGTAGCCGTGCGGCAGCTCGGCGATGAAGCGGTCGGCCTGGGCGGCGCGGGCGGCGGCCTCGATCTGCTCCTGGGTGGCGTCGGGACGGCCGTAGGCGATGTTGGCGCGGACCGTGTCGGAGAACAGGAAGGAGTCCTCGGGGACCAGTCCGATCGCGGCGCGCAGCGAGTCGAGGGTGAGCTCGCGGACGTCATGGCCGCCGATCAGGACCGCGCCCCGGGTGACGTCGTAGAAGCGGGGGAGGAGGAGGGCGACGGTGGACTTGCCCGAGCCCGAGGAGCCGACGACCGCGAGGGTCTCCCCCGGGCGGATCTCGAAGGTGAGCCCGTCGAGCACCGGGTGGTCGGGGTCGTAGCCGAACGCGACGTCGTCGAACTCGACGGCGGCGGGGGCGTCGGCCGGGAGTTCCTTCCCGCCGTCCCGCATGAACGGTTCGGTGTCGATCAGCTCCAGGACGCGTTCGGTGCCCGCGCGGGCCTGCTGGCCCACCGTGAGGACCATGGCGAGCATCCGGACCGGGCCGACGAGCTGGGCGAGGTAGGTGGAGAAGGCGACGAACGTGCCGAGGGTGATGTGCCCGCGCACGGCGAGCCAGCCGCCGAGCGCCAGCATGGCGACCTGGCCGAGGGCGGGGACGGCCTGGAGGGCGGGGGTGTACTTGGAGTTCAGGCGGATCGTGCGCAGCCGGCCGGCGAACAGCCGGCGGCCGACCTCGGCCAGCTTCCCGGTCTCCTGGTCCTCCTGCCCGAAGCCCTTCACCACGCGGACGCCGCTGACGGCGCCGTCGACCACGCCCGCCACCGCCGCCGCCTGGGCCTGGGCGTACCAGGTGGCGGGGTGGAGCTTGGTGCGGCTGCGCTTGGCGATGTAGGCGAGGGCGGGCGCGACGGCCAGGGCGACCAGGGTGAGCGGGAGCGACAGCCACGCCATGATCACCAGGGAGATCAGGAAGAGGAGGAGGTTCCCGATCGTCATCGGGAGCATGAAGAGCAGGCCCTGGATGAGCTGGAGATCGCTGGTGGCGCGGCCGACGACCTGGCCGGTGGACAGCTCGTCCTGGCGGCGGCCGTCGAGCCGGGTGATCGTCTCGAACATCTCGGTCCGCAGGTCGTGCTGGACGTCGAGGGCGAGCCGGCCGCCGTAGTAGCGGCGGACGTAGGTGGCGGCGTAGACGAGCACGGCGGCGCCGATCAGGGCTCCCGCCCAGGGGGCCATGTCACGGGTGTGGCCGACGATGACGTCGTCGATGATCACCTTGGTGACCAGCGGGACGACCGCCATCACGGCCATGCCGGCGAGGGAGGAACCGAGCGCGAGGACGACGTCCGTCGGGTGGCGCCAGGCGTACTGGACCAGCCTGCGCGCCCATCCTCGCGGTTTCTCCCCCTGTTGCACTGCCACGCCGATGCCCTCCGTCAGCCCTGCATCTCAGCCCTGATCTTCCGGAAGGCACCAACGCGAAATGAAGCGGATTTCATCCCTCCGCAACAATGGGGGCAGTGGGTGATCGGACGTGCACCCGCTGATGTCAGACGCGTACCCGCAGGTAGTAGAAGCGGGTGGTCTGGGTCGCGCCCTGGTTGTCGTCGCTGACCAGGAGGACCTTGAGACGGCCGCGCTCGCCGCCGGTGACGACCATGCCCTCGATGTTGTCCAGGAGGGGGTTCGGCTGGGGCTGCTTGGCCGTGGCTCCCAGTGACGGGCAGGTCACGATGTCGGTGAGCAGCGTCTTCTTGATCGGGCGGACGTCGTCCTGCCCGGTCAGCTGCTCGATGCCGGTCGTGTTCGTGGCGTGGCGCGGGTCGGCCAGGTAGAGGCGGACCGTGTTGCCGACGCCGGCGGTGAAGCCGCGCTCCAGGACCAGGAGGCGGCCGTCGGGGGTGGCCTGCACCTCGGGGACGCCGAGGCCGGCGTCGGTGCGGTAGGCGTACTGGGCGCCGAGCCTGAAGTGATCGCCCTTGGTGCGCTGCCAGGTCTGGAAGCGGACGATGCCCGCGCTGTCCCCGGAGATCGCGTACTCCATCGACGCGAGGAGGGTGCGGCCGCCGGGGAGGAGGGTGAGGCCCTCGAAGGTCTGGTTGACGGTGGCCCGCCCGGCGGGGGCGACCAGGAGCGAGGACGGCACCGGCAGGCGGTCGAGGATCTGCCCGTCGGCGCTGTAGCGGCGGACGGACGGCTCGGTCTCGGAGGTGATCAGCCGGGTGCCGTCCCGGTCTATGACCAGGCCCTCGGAGTCGAGGGCCGCGCCGTTCTCGTCGGCGAGCGGCACGACCTTCTTCGGGGCGAGGGTTGTGGCGTTCAGGCCGAAGAGGGAGGAGCGGTCGGAGAGGGCCGCGAGGGAGCCGTCCCGGTCGACGGCGAGGGCGGAGAAGTTGCCGACGAAGGTTCCGTCGTAGGTCGTCTTGTCGAGGGCGTCGGAGAAGCGGTCGAGGGAGACGGACGGCGAGCAGGCGTACCTTGCGGCGGGGTGGGCGTTCGCGGGCCCGGCGGCGGTGAGTGCGGTGGCCGCCGCCAGGCCGGCGGTGAGGGTGGCGAGTACGGTTCGCAGGCGCATGCACGTCACCGTAGGACCGACCGGTGACGTGCGGTGGGACAGCGCGTAAAAGCTCGCTCAGGACGCGGCGAGATCCTTGTGGACGACCTTGGCGACGCCCTGGATGGTCGCGATGCCGTAGTTCATCGTGCTGTTGCCGTGCGTCAGGACGCTGATCATGTAGTCGTGGCCGCCGCCCTTGAAGGTGCCGACGCTGTGCACCCGCCAGCCGTGCGTGGCACGCGACAGCCAGCCGTTCTTGACATGCCAGGAGACGTTCGCGGGCCGCCCGTACGGCGTGCCCCAGCGCTGTGTGGAGACGACCTGGCCCATCAGCGTGTTGACGTAGGCGCGCGAGGCGTCGGTGAGGACCGCGTTCTTGGCCGTGAGCAGCTTCATCAGCTTCTGCTCGTCGGTGACGGTGATCTGGGTCAGGCCCCAGTAGCCGTTCGCGCCCGGCTTGGTCTGCGTCATCTTCGCGGCCGTCAGGAAGCCCTTGATCTTCGTCAGGCCGAGCTGCTTCCACAGGGTGGTGGTGGAGGCGTTGTCCGACTTGGTGATCATGGCCTTGGCGAGGGTCTTCTCACGGCTCGTCAGCGCGCGACGCGTTTTCTGCGCGTCCCACAGCAGTGCGGAGAGGACGGTCACCTTGACGACGCTGGCCGAGTCGTACGCCGTCGAAGCGCGCAACGTGCAGGTCGTGTTGGTGGTGCGGTCGTAGACGCCGACCGCGACCGTGCCCTTGCGGGCGGCGAGCGCGGCGGTGATGTCCTTCTTCAACTTGGCCGCCAGCCCGGCCTTGGCCGACGTACAGGTGACGACGGGCGTGGCCGCCGTGGCGGGTGCGGCGGTGGCCACGCCGGTTATGAGAACGCCGGTGCCGAGCGCGATGGCGGCCAGCGCCCTTCTGCGTTTGGAAGTTCGGTGAGTCATACACGATATGACTCACCAGTTCGTACGAACGGTTGCGCGATTGGCCGAATGTACTGGCGAGGATCTTGGTGAACGCCTGGGCAACCCGTGACCCGCCCCAGTGCCTTTTCACCGCCCTCTTGCGAGGATGCCCCGGCGTTCACGCCGGGGAGGAATCGCATCCCGGTGTCGCGGCGTGGAGCGCCGCCGCCTCTGGCTTGTGGGCGCGGAGCGTTCGCACTCAGCCGACGGAGCCGGGGAAATGCGAACGTGTGTGCCGGTGGTCGCCGGTGGGAGTGGTGATGGCGCGATCGGGGTGCGGGTGTGCGGTTGTCGCACGTACGGTCCCCTGTGCAAGGCGTCAACGGGCTGTGGCCTTTCGGTCCGAGGACCGTGGAGGGGGTGAGGGTGTGACGGGAGTGAGGGCGGTCGCAGAGGAAGCCGGGCATGCCCGGTGGACGTTCCGCCTGCGCGTGTCGTCCACCGCACTCGCCGCGCTGACGGACGAGTGGAGCCGGTGCCGGTGGCTGTGGAACGAGAGCGTGGCCAAGTCCCGGCAGGTCCACGCCCACAACCAGACCCGGCCCGAGGGCGTCGGCAGGCAGACGTGCGGTCCGGCACAGCTGGACCGGATGCTGACCGAGGCCCGTGCCCGTACTCCTTGGCTGCGGGAGGGCAGCTCGGTACCGCAGCAGCAGATCATCCGCGACTTCGGGAAATCCCGGGCGAAGGCGCACAAGGACATCCGCGAGCGCCTCCCGCAGCGGCAGCGGGCCGGGATGCCGGGGTGGAAAAAGAAGCACGAGGCGCTGCCGAGCCTGAACTACACGAAACGCGGGTTCCGGCTGAAGGACGGCCGTCTGCACCTGGCCGGGGGCATCGTGGTGACGGTGGTGTGGTCACGGGAACTGCCGGCCGAGCCGTCCTCGGTGCGCGTGTACCGGGACAGCCTCGGGCACTGGTACGCCTCGTTCGTCGTCCCCGCCCAGGTCCAGCCCCTGTCGGAGACCGGCCGGGTGATCGGGGTCGACTGGGGCGTACGCGAGATCGCGACCACCACGTCCGACGCCCACGACCTCCCCCACGCCCAGCACGGGAAGAAGGCCCAGGCACGGCTGTCGAAGTACGACCGCATGACGGCCCGGCGCAGACCGAAGAAGGGGCAGGCCGGGACCAAGGGCTACCGGGAGGCGAAGAAGTGGCGGGCGAAGACCTACGCGAAGATCGCCCGGCAGCGTCAGGACACCGGCCGTAAATGGGCCAAGCGCGTGGTCCGCGACCACGACGCCCTGGCGGTGGAGGACTTCCGCCCGAAGTTCCTCGCGAAGTCGACGATGGCCCGCAAGGCCGCTGACGCCGCGATCGGCGCCACCAGACGAGCCCTGACCGAAATAGCCCGCAAGCACGGCCGGATCGTGCACCTGGTGCACCCGGCCCACACCACGATGGACTGCGCGCAGTGCGGAGCGAGAGCCAAGCACGCACTGCCGCTGTCGGAACGAACGTACACCTGCACCGCGTGCGGAGCCGTCTCCCCCAGAGATAAGAACTCCGCCCGCGTGATGCTCGTCCGGGCTGGTCTCAACCCGGCTGACGCAGAAGGCGTAAGACCCCCGGGAGCGCTGCTCCCAGAGGCAGCCTGAGTCAGGAATCCCCCTAATTCATGAGGGGGAGGATTCAAAGGTTGCGGCCAGCCTCGGCACAGCAATCACCCACAACCGGCGGACAGCATCCGCAGGGTGACATCAGCCACCGATCCGCACCCCCACCCGACCGTGTCCCCCGACTGGGCCCCGCCGACGGCGACCACCGCGGCGCCGCCACCGGCGCCGGACGACAAGGCGCCACGCTGGTCGCTCCCCGCACTGCTCGCGATCCTGGCCCTCGCGGCCGTGCTCTACGGCTGGAACCTGTCGGGCAACAGCCTCAACAGCTTCTACAGCGCCGCGATCTACAGCGGCACGCAGAGCTGGAAGGCATGGTTCTTCGGCTCGCTCGACGCCGGGAACTTCATCACCGTCGACAAGCCGCCCTTCGCGCTCATGATCATGGGCCTGTCCTGCCGGATCTTCGGCTTCGGCACCTGGCAGATGATGGCGCCCGAGATCGGGGCGGCCCTGGGCACGATCTGGATCCTGCACTCCTCCGTGAAGCGGGTGTTCGGACACGCGGCCGCGGCCGTCGCCGCGCTGGTGCTCGCGCTGACGCCGATCACCGTCGCCATCAACCGCGACAACAACCCCGACACGATCCTGGTGCTGCTGATGGTCGCGGGCGCCGCGCTCGCGCTGCGCGCCACGCGCGACGACCGACTGCTGCCGCTCATCGGCTCGGCGGTGTGCTTCGGCCTCGCCTTCAACACCAAGATGCTCCAGGGCTACATCGCCCTGCCCGCCGTCTTCGCCGTGTACGTGTACGCGTCGAAGCTGGGCTGGAAGAAGAAGGTCGTCAACCTCGCGCTGGCGGCGGTGGCACTGGCCGTCTCCAGCTTCTGGTGGGCGGCGGCCGTCTCCCTCGTCCCCGCCGACGACCGCCCGTACATCGGCGGCTCGACCGACGGCAGCGCCTGGGACCTGATCATGGGCTACAACGGCCTCGGCCGGGTCCTCGGCGGCGAGGGCAACGGCGGCGGCGGGGGCGGGGGCGGCGGAGGCGGCACGTTCGCCGGGACGGCCGGCCTCGGCCGGATGTTCAACGACGTCCTCGGCGGCCAGATCTCCTGGCTGATCCCCTTCGCGGGCCTCGCGTTCGTCGCCGGCCTGGTGCTGTGCGGCCGGGCCGCGCGCACCGACGTCACCCGGGCCGCGCTGCTGCTCTGGGGCGGCTGGCTCGCACTGCACTACCTGACCTTCGCCATGGCCGAGGGCACCATGCACCCGTACTACACGACCGCGCTCGCCCCGGGCATCGCGGCGCTGTGCGGGGGCGGCGGCGTCATGCTGTGGCGCGCCTTCCGCGGCGGCGACGCCCGCTGGTCGTGGGTGCTGCCTGCGGGGCTGGTGGTCACCGCCGTCTGGGCGATCGTGCTGCTGCGCCGCGCCACCGACTGGAACACCTGGCTGTGGCCGGCGATCGGGGCCCTCATGGCCGTGGCGGTCGTGGGTCTGTTCGTGCTGAGGTCCGCGAGCTCCGGCACCCGGCTGCGGCTGCTCGGCGCGTCCGTCGTCGCGGCGATCGTGGCGGCCCTCGCGGGTCCGACCGCGTACGCCGCCTCGCCGGCCTTCGGCTCTAGCGGCGGCATGATGGGCGGCACCAACCCGACCGCGGGCCCGTCCACCGGCGGCGGCATGGGCGGCCCCGGCGGCGGGGGCGGCGGAGGCCGGGGCGGCGGCAACGGCGGCGGCCCGGGCGGCCAGACGCCGGGCGGCACGCAGGCCGGCGGCCAGGCGGGCGGCGAGTTCCCCGGCGGCGGCAACGGCCAGCAGAACCCGGGCGGCGGCGCACCCAGCGGCGCGCCGAGCGGTCAGGACGGCCAGAACGGTCAGGACGGTCAGGACGGCCAACAGGGCGCTGCGGGTGGGGAGTTCCCCGGCGGCGGCACGGCTCCGGGCGGCGGGACCGGCGGTGGACCCGGCGGCGGGGGCGGCGGAGGCATGGGCGGCGGAGGCGGAGGCGGTGGCGGTATGGGCGGCGCGGACAGCCAGCTCGTCTCGTACCTGGAGAAGAACCAGGACGGCGCCAAGTGGCTGATCGCGGTGTCCAACTCGCAGAGCGCGGGGCAGCTGATCCTCAGCTCCGGCAAGCCGGTCATCTCCATGTGGGGCTTCACCGGCTCCGACCAGGCGATGACGCTCGCCAAGCTCAAGGAGCTGGTGAAGAAGGGTGAGCTGCACTACATCCAGCTCGGCGGCGGCGGAATGGGCGGCAACAGCAGCCTGAACCAGGAGATCACCACCTGGGTCCAGAAGAACGGGACGGCGGTGAAGGAGAGCGACTACAACTCGACGTCGGAGTCGGAGTCGGAATCGACCTCCGAAACAGACACCTCGTCGTCGTCCTCGTCCTCCTCGTCCAACACGTCCACGGTCTACCGGCTGGACGCCTCGGACGTGAGCTGACCGGTACGACGCCAACGGCCCCTGACGAAATGGTCAGGGGCCGTTTCCGTCCGTTCTCCGCGCGTTGTCGGTGCATCAACTCGCGTAGACAAGCGGCGATTTGCCGGTTCCCGTCATCTGATGGACATGTCAGATTCATTGCCATGACCGCATGTGCATGTCACTCTCCCGATTGCCGCCTCCAATCAACCCGCGTAGATCGGACTCCCACATGCTGGCGACACGCATACGCCGATGGAAGTCGGTGGCGCTTGCCACCGCTGCCGTCCTGGTCGGTCTCACCGCGTCCACGCTCACCGCGACCCCCGCCGCGGCGACGACGACGGCCTACGACGCGACGTACTACAAGAACGCGGTCGGCAAGACGGGTACGAGCCTGAAGTCGTCCCTGCACACGATCATCAGCGCCAACGTCACGAAGATCTCGTACTCCGCGGTCTGGGACGCCCTGAAGGTCACCGACCAGGACCCCAACAACAGCAGCAACGTGCTCCTGCTGTACAGCGGCGTCTCGCGCAGCAAGTCCCTCAACGGCGGCGACGTCGGCGACTGGAACCGCGAGCACACCTGGGCCAAGTCGCACGGCGACTTCGGCGAGGCGATCGGCCCCGGCACCGACCTGCACCACCTGCGCGCCTGCGACGTCCAGGTCAACAGCATCCGCGGCAACCTGGACTTCGACAACGGCGGCAGCGCGGTCACCAACGGCGGCGGCAGCACCGTCGACTCCGATTCCTTCGCACCGCGCGCCGCGGACCGGGGCGACGTGGCCCGCATCATCCTCTACATGGCCGTCCGCTACGAGGGCGACGACGGCTGGCCCGACCTGGAGCCCAACGAGAAGGTGGCCAACGGCAGCAACCCGTACATGGGCAAGCTCTCCGTCCTGAAGGCCTGGAACGAGGCGGACCCGCCGAGCGCCTTCGAGGAGCGACGCAACCAGGCGATCTACGACACCTACCAGCACAACCGCAACCCGTTCATCGACCACCCGGAGTGGATCGAGGCGATCTGGTAGGACACGGCACCGTCCACCTCACGCCAGGGCCCTCCCGGAGTGCTTCCGGGAGGGCCCTGTGCCATGCGCGGCTTGGTGGATCGCAGTCATTTCCCCTTTTCGGCGACGACTGCGTGGTGGTCCAATCTGTCCAGCACCGCGAGCCATGAGTGGCTGTCCGCTTCAGACACGCCGCAGCCCGCGAGAATCGCCTTCAAGTGGACCAGGGTGAGCTTGCGTCTGCCGGTGAGAACCGCGTGCAGGCTGCTGTGCGAGTACATACAGCTCCGTTCGGCCATCTCCCGGAGCGAGCAGCGCTGGAAAGCCTGAAGCTCGCCGAGTGTGGCCAGGAGTTGCGCATACGTGCCGATCGCGCCCGGGGCCGTCAAGCCTCCGCTCTTGGTCCAGCAGTCGCGTGCGCGACGACGTGGCCCTTCTTGAGGGCCGTCCGGCTCCTGCATGCAGCGAACCTGCCGCTGCAGCCGGGTCCATTTCTCGATCCACTGAGCAGGGTTCTCCTCGCAGGCGCCCAGCCATGCGCTCGCGGTCCTCCACGACATGCGCGGGTCGCCGTTCTGCGCCTTGGACAGCGAGCCCTCGGACACTCCGCCGACCTCGGCCATGTTCTTGAGCGTGGGATTGCCGGCGCGTTTGCGTGCGTCGCGGAGTTCACGAGCGAAGTTGACGAATGGATCCTTGCTACGACGCGGCAGCGGGGATGAAGTGCGGGCCACAGTGTCACTCCCTCGGCCCGAGGCCGGGCGCCGGGTCACACTCCCGGCGCCCGACGGTGGACTCAGAGGAGATGCTTGGCCAGTTGCACCGCGACGAAGCCGGCCCCGGCGATCGCGCAAAGGGCCACGGCGACCTCCCAACCGAGCATGACGAGGGTGATCATGCTTCCCAGGACGATGACCAGCAGAACCAGCATCGCGTACGGCGAGCGATTCGCCGACGTGGTGGTGGTGTTCGGGACAGGGGTCGCCAGTACCGGCACGACACCGCCATAGGCAGGCGGCATCCCGGACTGCATCGGGGACGCCATCACATACATCGGCGAGAACGGCGCGGGACCGTTCTCGGCCTGCGTGGAATGCACTTCCGCGCTTTCGGAGTTGGACGCGTCGGAATGATGCGTGGTGGCCATACGGCAGCTCCACTATGGTCAGGTGGCTCGGACAAGGACTTTTCCGTTCAGCGTCTGCGCGGATTGCCGTCCGCGATGAGGCGACACTGCCAGCCATGGAATCGGTAGACGAACTATCCGTCAAGTTCGCCTGGTGTCAACGCAGTACAGATCTGAAAGATGGTCGTCGCATTCTCAAGTCCCGCACATGTCGGGCGTTCACAGCAATGCGCTTCACCGGAGCCGACCCGGGCACACTCCGCGCGCGGGGCCGAGGGCTATTCTTCAAGACGCGTTTCGCACCTGACATGCGCAGTTGCCAAACGACCGGGAAGTGAGCATCAATAGACCCAGCACCAGCTCTACATATGTCGCTCGACACATGTAGAGGATCACCCGCGTGTTCCCGGTCTGACGGCTCGGACAAGGCGCAACACGGGAAAGCGTGCAGCCATGACCTGTTGCCGCAGGTCAGGCCCGGTGGCGTACCGGCTGGGACTGGTACGCCACCGATCGCGCACCTCGGCAGCACGAACCTGTTCGAGCGTCAGCTCCAACACCGCCTGCGGGCCGGCGAGATCTGCCTGGAGCAAGGTGCGAGGCATTCACTGCATGTAGGATTCCGAGCCGTGAAGCTAACACCTCAAATGGAGCGGGTCCTAGAGGTTCTCCTTCAAGATCCAACCGCCCCGCGCTACGGTTACGAGCTCATGAAGTCCGCGAGCCTGGCCAGCGGCACCCTGTATCCGATCTTGAATCGCCTTCTCGATCATGAGTGGGTGGTCTCTGCCTGGGAGACGCCCAAGGAAGGGCAGCGGCCCCGCCGCTACTACAAACTCACTCCCCACGGTACGCAAGCCGCCCGTTTGCAACTCGCTCAGTCGCATTCGAAACGGCCCTGGGAACGTCCGGTACCATCCGTTCACCCAATCGGTGGAGGTGCTTGATGAACCAGCACCGGAGGGAAAAGACGTTGCGAATCGCAGAGCGGCTGATCCGCATGACGTGCCGCGCCTTGCCGAGGGCTGAACGCGCCGAGCGCGAGGAAGAGTGGCTCGCCGAAGCCGAAGCAGTCTCCCTGGACCCGGACTTCCGCTTCCAAGTCCAACGAACCGCTGCGGTCCTGCGGTTCGCGCTGAGCCTGTCCGCCCTGCCGCTTCGGTCGCTCACGATGCGCCGTAAGCCGACGCCGCACGACAAGTCACGTACCGTCCGCTACTGCCTGGTCGCCGTCGGAGCCACCGCCAGCGCCGCCGTGAGTGCCTTGGCGGACATCACCGCGACTACGGTCGTCACGACCGTCTGCGTCACCATCGCCATCGCCATCGCCATCGGCAACCGTGCGAACAGCGCGGCTTCCCTGGTCGCCCTGACGGCCGCCCTCGTCACCCTCGTCGCAGCCGGAGTCGTCACCGACGGTGTCTTCGTCAGCGTCGCGACCGGCACGATCGCCACCGTTGTCGCGACTCGCTTCGCCGACGTCATGGGCCATCGCCGCAGTCTCCGGTGATGACCCACTTCGTCGAAGCGGTCGGTCCGTGTCGACGACTTCGTCTTCCGAACCCTTCTGTTCAGCCCAGGTGCGTCGGGGCGAACATCCGCAGGACCGCGGGCAGTACGACCACGGACGGACCAGGTTCGTTCAGCGCCTTGGCCAGATCGTCGCGCAGGGTCTCCGGGGACGTCCGTACCGCCGGGACGCCGAAGGATTCTGCCAGGGCCGTGTAGTCGGGGCGGGTCAGTTCCGTGGCTGTCGTCTCGCCGAAGGCTTCCGTCAGGTATTCGCGCAGGATGCCGTAGCCGCCGTCGTCGATGATCAGCCAGGTCACCGGCAGGTCGTGCTGCTTCGCTGTGGCCAGTTCGGCGATGGAGTACAGGGCGCCGCCGTCGCCGGAGACGGCCAGCACGGGCTTGGTCGGGTCTGCCACCGCGGCCCCGATCGCCGCCGGGAAGCCGTAGCCCAGGCCGCCGGCGCCCTGGGCGGAGTGCATGTGGTTGGGGCCCTTGGCGTCGAACGCCGACCACGCCCAGTACGCCAGGACGGTCATGTCCCAGAAGGACGGGGAGGTTGCCGGAAGCGCTGCTCGGACCGACGCCAACACCTGTTGTTCCAGGGTGAGTTCCTGGGCCGCAATGCGGTCGGCCACCTTCGCCAGGACCTCGCGGACGCGCTCCGGGGCCGCCTCGTCCGCCCGGTCCGACACCGTCTCCAGCAGGGCCTGCAGAGCGAGGCGGGCGTCCGCGTGGATGCCGAGGGCCGGGTGGTTTGACTCCAGTTTGCCGAGGTCCGCCTCGATCTGGATGACCCGGCCGCGGGGCTTGAACGTGTGGTAGTTGGACGAGAGTTCGCCGAGGCCCGAGCCCACCACCAGGACTACGTCGGCGTCCTCCAGGAAGTCCGTGGTGTGGCGGTCCTCGATCCAGGACTGGAGGGAGAGCGGGTGCTGCCACGGGAAGGCGCCCTTGCCGCCGGGGGTGGTGACCACGGGGGCCTGGATGCGCTCCGCGAGCCGGCGCAGCTTCTTCGACGCGTCCGCCCGGACCACTCCCCCGCCCGCGATGATCACCGGGCGGGCGGCACGGGACAGCAAGTCGGCCGCCACCGCCGTCAGTTCGGGGCGGGGCGGGAGTTCCTCCGGGAAGGCGTCGCCTCCGGTCACCACCGGGATGGCCGTCTCGGCGAGCAGGACGTCCTGCGGGATCTCCACCCACACGGGGCCGTGCGGGGCCGTCAGCGCCGACTTCCAGGCCGCCTCGATCGCGGACGGGATCTGGGACTGGGCGCGGACCGTGTGGACGGACTTCACCACGCCCCTGAACGACGCCTGCTGGTCCGGGAGTTCGTGGAGGTAGCCGTGCCGGCCGCCGCCCAGGCCGGCGGTGGGGACCTGGCTGCTGATCGCCAGTACCGGGGCGGAGGCCGAGGCCGCCTCCTGGAGGGCCGCAAGGGCGGTCAGCGCGCCCGGGCCTGTCGAGAGCAGCAGCGGGGCCGCTTCCCCGGTGATCCTGCCGTACGCGTCCGCCGCGAAGCCCGCGTTGTTCTCCACCCGCAGGCCGATGTAGCGCAGCGAGGAGCGGCGCAGCGCGTCGAACATGCCGAGCGCGTGCTGGCCGGGCAGGCCGAAGACCGTCGTCGTGCCGAGCGCGGCCAGGGTCTCCACGACCAGGTCTCCGCCGATGCGGCCCGCAGGGGGGTTCAGCGCCGCCTCCGTCTGGGCGGGCGTCGGGCGGAGTTCCAGGTCGTGGTCGTGGGTCACTTCGGGCGAGCCTCTGCAATCTGGCGGGACATGATCGTGGTCAGTTCGTACGCCGTGTGGGACGCGGCCACCGACGTGATCTCCGCGTGATCGTACGCGGGGGCCACCTCGACGACGTCCGCGGAGACCAGGTTGCAGGACGCCAGGCCGCGCAGGATCTCCAGGAGCTCGCGGGAGGTCATGCCGCCGGCCTCGGGGGTGCCGGTGCCGGGGGCGTGCGCCGGGTCGAGGCAGTCGATGTCGATGGAGATGTAGAGCGGGCGGTCGCCGATGCGCTGGCGCAGCTGGTCGGCGATCTCGTCCACCCCGCGCCTCATGACATCCGCGGACGTCACGATGCCGAAGCCCATCTTCGCGTCGTCGGTCAGGTCCTGCTTGCCGTAGAGGGGGCCGCGGGTGCCGACGTGGGAGAGGGCCTCGGTGTCGAGGATGCCCTCCTCCACCGCCCGGCGGAACGGCGTGCCGTGCGTGTACTCCGCGCCGAAGTAGGTGTCCCACGTGTCGAGGTGGGCGTCGAAGTGGAGCAGGGCCACGGGGCCGTGCTTCTTCGCGACCGAGCGCAGCAGCGGGAGCGCGATGGTGTGGTCGCCGCCGAGGGTCATCAGCCGGGCGCCGGTGCCGAGCAGGTCGTCCGCCGCCGCCTCGATCGTCTCCACGGCCTCGTGGATGTCGAACGGGTTCACCGCGATGTCGCCGCCGTCCGCGACCTGGGCGAGGGCGAAGGGGGAGGCGTCCTGCGCGGGGTTGTACGGCCGCAGCAGCCGGGACGCCTCGCGGATCGCGTTGCCGCCGAAGCGGGCGCCCGGGCGGTAGGAGACGCCGGAGTCGAAGGGCACGCCCACCACGGCGACGTCGGCGCGGCCGACCTCGTCGAGCCGGGGCAGCCGGGCGAAGGTCGCGGGGCCCGCGTACCTCGGGATGCGGGAGGAGTCGACGGGGCCGCGGGGCGTCTCGTTGCCGCTCATGGTCGTATGCCTGCTTTCTCTCACTTCGTCGCCTGGTCCGACATCGAACTTCTCTCGCTTCGCAGCCGGGGCCGACATCGAACTTCTCTCGCTTCGCAGCCGGGTCCGATATCGAGCGTAGGTGGCGGGAGAGCCGGCACGAAGTGTACGTTTCCACCATCTGAGGGGCAGGCAATGGAGGGATCGCACACCATGGCGGAGCAGCCGGCCGTTCCTCTCACTCCTCCGGTGCCCCTCGCCGCCCTCCTGGCCCGGGAGGATCTCGCCCTGCGCCAGATCGCCGGGCCCGCCGCTCCCGGTGTCGTGCTGCACGGGGCGCACGCCTCGGAGATGACCGACCCGTACCCGTATCTGCTGGGCGGCGAGCTGCTGCTGACGGCGGGGGTGCACCTGCCGGACGCCTCCGCGTGGGACTCCTACCTCGACGACTACGTGACGCGGATCGTCGCCGGCGGCGGTGCGGCCCTCGGGTTCGGGGTGGCGCCGGTGCACGACACGGTGCCGGAGGCGCTGGTCGCCGCCTGCGAGGCGCACGGGCTGCCGCTGCTGGAGGTGCCGCCGCGGACGACCTTCGCGGCCGTCGCCCGGGCCGTCTGGCAGCTGATGGAGCGCGCCCGCACGGCCGAGCTGCGCCGGGTGACGGAGGCCCAGGCGAGTCTCGCGGCGGCCGCCTCCCGGCCGGACCCGGTCCCTGCCGTGCTGCGGCAGCTGGCCCAGCGGGTCGCGGGGCGCGCGGTGCTGTACGGGCCGGAGGGGGCGGAGATCGCGGGGGCCGGGCAGGCGTCCCCGGACGACCTTCCCCTCGCCGACCTCGCCCGTATCCTCACCGCCCGGGCCTCGGCCGCGCCCTCCGCGACCGCCACCGCCAGCGACACCGCGCCCTCCGGCGTCCATCTCGCCGCCTACGCGCTGGGCGCCGGTCAGGGGTTCGTGCTCGGGGTCGCGGCGCCCCGGCGGGACCCCGGCGACCATGCCATCGCCTCCGTCGCCGCCGTGCTGCTCGCCCTCCTCACCGGCGAGCAGCAGAGCGGCTCGGGCGCGGCGCGCTCCTCCGCGCTCGTCCGGCTGCTGCTGGGCGGCGCGCCGGAGGAGGTGGCGTCGCTGCTCGGCGGGGAATCCGGTCAGCGGTGGCTCGTCGTGCACGCCCGGCCCGAGGCGCAGGCGCCCGACCCGGTGGCGGCCTCGGCGCTGGGGACGGCGCTCGGGTCGCCGCTGGTGGACCTGGCCGCCGACGTCGTCCGGGTCCTGGTGCCGGCCGACCGGACGCCGGGGCCGCAGCCGGGCTGGACGCTCGGCGTCAGCGCGGCGGCGGACCCCTCCGGCTGGCCGGCCGCCGACGCGCAGGCGGCCCGCGCGCTGGCCCGGGCCCGCGCCACCCGCGCGGCCCTCGTCCGGCACGGTTCCGGCGCCGGTCTGCTCGACCTGCTGCCGCAGGACGAGGCCCGCGCCCACGCCCGGACGCTCCTCGCCCCGCTCGCCGCGAGCGCTCCGCTCAGCGAGACCCTGCGCACCTGGCTCTCCCTGCACGGCAGCTGGGACCGCACGGCGGTGGCGCTGTCCGTGCACCGCAACACCGTGCGGCAGCGGATCGCCCGCTGCGCGATTTTGCTGGGGACGGATCTGGACGATCCCGACGTACGGATGGAGCTGTGGTTCGCGTTGAAAAATCAGTGAGTGACGCGTATCCCAGCGGCCGGAACAGCCACGACGTGCACAGCCCGCTGCCTCACAATGGAAACCATGCCGATACCCGGGACGCCCAGCCGCGCCGAACTCGTCGACCACCTCGTCAGAACCCGTATCGCAGGTGATGTCGCCACACCGCGCGAGAACAACCTCTCCCACTACCGCCAACTGGCCAACGGCGTCCGCAACTTCTGGCTCGGCCTGGAACTCGGCGACCGCTGGAGCGACGAGCAGGACGTGCTCGCGGTGATGGCGGAGCGGGTCGGCGTGAACGACGATCCCGAGTACCGCTACGGCCAGGACACCATCGACCCCGAGCTGACGGTCGACGGCCTGGACCGGCTGGCGGCCCGGCTGCGCAAGGCGGCCGAGGGACGGCAGCGGGTCCTCTTCGCCACCGGGCACCCCGGCGGCCTGCTCGACGTGCACCGGGCCACGGCCGCCGCGCTGCGCTCGGCCGGCTGCGAGATCGTCGTCATCCCGGAGGGGCTGCAGACGGACGAGGGGTACGTCTGGCAGCTCGCCGACGTGGCCGTCCTCGAACACGGGGCCAGCCTGTGGCACACCCACTCGGGCGAGCCGATGAAGGCCATCCTGACCGCGCTGGAGCGCGAGGGCCGCCCGCTGCCCGACCTCGTCGTCGCCGACCACGGCTGGGCGGGCTACGCGGGCCGGCACGGCGTGGACTCCGTCGGGTACGCCGACTGCAACGACCCGGCGCTGTTCATCGCGGAGGCGGAGGGCACCGTCCAGGTGGCGGTCCCCCTGGACGACCACGTCGTCAGCCCGCGCCACTACGACCCGATGGTCGCGTACCTCCTGGCCGAGGCGGGCCTCGGCGAGGAAGCGGAGTCCGAGCAGGGCTAGGCGGGTCGGGCGAGGTCGGCGGCGGTTCGGCAGCGCCCCTTTGGGGGCGCGGGGCCGCATCGACTTGCGGCCCCGCCGCGGGGCGCGGCCGGCCACGACGGCGCCGCAGCGGAACGACGGCATATCGCGGCACTACCAGCGGAGCGCTCAGCGCGGAGCGCGGACCACGCCTTCCTGGATCACTGATATCGCGAGGCTGCCGTCCTGCGTGTAGATGCGGGCCTGGCCGAGGCCGCGGCCGCCGTGCGCGGACGGCGACTCCTGGTCGTACAGGAGCCACTCGTCGGCGCGGAACGGGCGGTGGAACCACATCGCGTGGTCCAGGGACGCCCCGACGACGTCACCCACCGCCCAGCCGCCGCGGCCGTGCGCGAGGAGGACCGAGTCGAGGAGCGTCATGTCGGAGACGTAGGTGGCGAGGACGACGTGCAGCAGAGGGTCGTCGGCCAGCTTGCCGTTGGCGCGGAACCAGACCTGGGAGTGCGGCTCGCGCGGCTCGCCGTAGCGGCCGTACGGCGGCTCGTCGACGTACCGCAGGTCGACGGCCTCGCGCGATTCCAGGAACCGCTCGACGATCTCGGGGGCGAGGTGGCCGTAGCCGCGCAGCCGCTCTTCCGAGGTGGGCAGGCCTTCCGGGTCCGGGGCGGGCGGCATGGGGGCCTGGTGCTCGAAGCCCTCCTCGTACCGCTGGAAGGAGGCGGACAGCGCGAAGATGGGCTGTCCGTGCTGGACCGCGAGGACCCGGCGCGCGGTGAACGAACGGCCGTCGTTCATCCGGTCGACCGTGTAGACGATGGGCGCGCCCGGGTCGCCGGGGCGCAGGAAGTACGCGTGCAGGGAGTGGGCGAGACGGTCCTCGGGGACCGTCCGTCCGGCCGCGACCAGCGCCTGCGCCGCGACCTGCCCGCCGAAGACGCGCGGGACGACGGCGGAGCGGGACCGGCCGCGGAAGATGTTCTCCTCGATCTGCTCCAGGTCGAGCAGATCGAGGAGATCCTGAAGTGCCTGGCCCATGCAGCCATTTCTACTGGTCAGTAATTTCCGTGTCCTTACAGACCCGTGTCCTTACAGACCCGTGTCCTTACAGGCCTGTGTCCTTACAGGCCCATGTCCTTCGCGATGATCGACTTCATTATCTCGCTGGTGCCGCCGTAGATGCGGTTGACCCGGTTGTCCGCGTACAGGCGGGCGATCGGGTACTCGTTCATGAAGCCGTAGCCGCCGTGCAGCTGGAGGCAGCGGTCGATGACGCGGTGGGCGACCTCGGTGCAGAACAGCTTGGCGCTGGCGGCCTCGGCCGGGGTCAGCTCACCGGCGTCGAGCGCCTCCGTGGCGCGGTCGGCGACGGCCTCGGCCGCGTCCACCTCGGCCTGGCAGGCGGCCAGCTCGAACTTGGTGTTCTGGAACGCGGCGACCGGCTGGCCGAAGACGACGCGGTCCTGCACGTACTGCTTGGCGAACCGGACCGCGGCCTTGGCCTGCGCGTACGCGCCGTAGGCGATGCCCCAGCGCTCGGAGGCGAGGTTGTGGCCGAGGTAGTAGAAGCCCTTGTTCTCCTCGCCGAGGAGGTCCTCGACGGGCACCTTGACGTCGACGAACGCCAGCTCCGCGGTGTCGGAGGTCTTCAGGCCGAGCTTGTCCAGCTTGCGGCCGACGGAGTAGCCCTCGGCCTTGGTGTCCACGACGAAGAGGGAGATGCCGTGGCGGCGGTCCTCGGCGGTGGGCGCGGAGGTGCGGGCGCAGACGATCATGCGGTCGGCGTGCACACCGCCGGTGATGAAGGTCTTGGAGCCGTTGAGGACGTAGTGCGTGCCGTCCTCGGAGAGCTTGGCGGTGGACTTCATGCCCGCGAGGTCGGAGCCGGTGCCCGGCTCGGTCATCGCGATCGCCCACATCTCCTCGCCGGAGACGAACTTCGGCAGGAAGCGCTTCTTCTGCTCGTCGGTGGCGAGCAGCTTGATGTACGGCAGGCCGAGCAGCACGTGCACGCCGGAGCCGCCGAAGGAGACGCCCGCGCGGGCGGTCTCCTCGTACAGGACGGCCTCGAACTTGTAGGAGTCGATGCCGGCGCCGCCGTGCTCCTCGTCGACGCGGATGCCGAAGACGCCCAGCTCGGCGAGCTTGTAGTAGAAGTCGCGCGGCGCCTGGCCGGCCGCGAACCACTCGTCGTAGACCGGGACGACCTCGGCCTCGATGAAGGCCCGCAGGGTCTCCCGGAACGCCTCGTGATCCTCGTTGAACACCGTACGGCGCACCGCCGCCACCTCCACCTGGCTCAAGGGTCCATATCTAAGCGCTTGCTCAGACTTTCACCGTACCGGCGGGTAGGGAGAGGCGTCCAGGGGGGTCGGTCCGTAACGCTCGTCACTCCACCCCGCACCTCGGCCGTCACTCCCGCGCCGCCGCGAAGGCCCCCCGCGCCATCCGGTGCAGCAGGCGCGCGGTGGTCGCGCGGCCCGGCAGGGAACCCGGTCGGCCGAGGTGCGGGGTGGAGTTCAGCAGGCCGAAGACGGAGTGCACCGCGGAGCGGGCCGCGGGCTCGGCGAGGCCCGGGTACACGGCGCGCAGGACCTCCACCCACAGCTCGACGTACTGCCGCTGGAGCTGGCGGACCAGCTTGCGGTCGCTGTCGCGCAGGCGGTCCAGCTCGCGGTCGTGCAGGGTGATCAGGGGACGGTCGTCGAGCGCGAAGTCGATGTGGCCTTCGATGAGCGAGTCGAGGACCGCCGCCGCAGGACCCCCGTCGGCCTCCGCCAGGCGGCGCTTCGCGCCCGTCAGGAGCTGGCCGCTGATGCCGACCAGCAGCTCCGCGAGCATCGCGTCCTTGCCCGGGAAATGCCGGTAGAGCCCGGGGCCGCTGATGCCGACCGCGGCTCCTATCTCGTCGACCCCGACCCCGTGGAACCCGCGCTCGGCGAAGAGCCGCGCGGCCTCCTTGAGGATCTGCTCGCGGCGGGTGGGGGCGTCGGTTCTCGTGGCCATGGAGGCAATTCTAGACAGGGGCGTTAGCGGTCGTTAACCTGGAGGAACTGGTTAACGCTCATTAACAGCGATCACTGGGTGAACCGGGTGGACCGGGTGAGGGGACCGCGAGGATGGAAGAGGCACCGGAGCTGACGAGTGATGGGGGTGCCCCCGCGCGAGTCCTTTCGAGCGTGGGGGAGGACCCCGCCTCGCAGGCCTGGCAGGCCAACGAGCAGGCGCACCGCGCGCTCGTGGACGAGCTGCACGGCAAGCTGGCCGCGGCCCGCCTCGGCGGCGGGGAGCAGGCGCGGGCGCGGCACACCGCGCGCGGGAAGCTGCTGCCCCGGGACCGCGTGGACACCCTGCTGGACCCCGGGTCGCCGTTCCTGGAGCTGGCCCCGCTGGCCGCCGACGGGATGTACGAGGGACAGGCCCCGGCCGCCGGGGTCATCGCCGGGATCGGGCGCGTCGCCGGGCGCGAGTGCGTGGTCGTCGCCAACGACGCCACCGTCAAGGGCGGCACCTACTACCCGATGACGGTGAAGAAGCATCTGCGGGCCCAGGAGGTCGCCCTGGAGAACCGGCTGCCGTGCCTCTACCTGGTGGACTCCGGGGGCGCCTTCCTGCCCATGCAGGACGAGGTGTTCCCGGACCGGGAGCACTTCGGGCGGATCTTCTACAACCAGGCCCGGATGTCCGGGGCCGGGATCCCGCAGATCGCGGCCGTGCTGGGCTCGTGCACGGCGGGCGGCGCCTACGTCCCGGCCATGAGCGACGAGGCGGTCATCGTCCGCGGCCAGGGCACGATCTTCCTGGGCGGGCCCCCGCTGGTGAAGGCCGCCACCGGCGAGGTCGTCACGGCGGAGGAGCTCGGCGGCGGTGAGGTCCACGCGCGCGTGTCGGGCGTGACCGACCATCTGGCGGAGGACGACGCGCACGCGCTGCGCATCGTCCGGAACATCGTCGCCACGCTCCCCGCGCGCGGGCCGCTCCCCTGGTCGGTCCGGCCGTCCGTCGAGCCCAAGGTCGACCCCTACGGGATCTACGGCGCCGTCCCCGTCGACTCCCGTACCCCCTACGACGTACGGGAGGTCATCGCGCGCGTGGTGGACGGCTCCCGGTTCGCGGAGTTCAAGGCCGAGTTCGGGCAGACCCTGGTCACCGGCTTCGCCCGGATCCACGGCCACCCGGTGGGCGTCGTCGCCAACAACGGCATCCTGTTCTCCGAGTCCGCCCAGAAGGGCGCCCACTTCATCGAGCTGTGCGACCAGCGCGGGATCCCGCTGGTGTTCCTGCAGAACATCTCCGGGTTCATGGTCGGCAGGGACTACGAGGCCGGGGGCATCGCCAAGCACGGCGCCAAGATGGTGACGGCCGTGGCGTGCACGCGCGTGCCGAAGCTGACGGTCGTGGTCGGCGGTTCGTACGGCGCCGGGAACTACTCGATGTGCGGCCGGGCCTATTCACCCCGGTTCCTGTGGATGTGGCCGGGCGCGAAGATCTCCGTCATGGGCGGCGAGCAGGCCGCGTCCGTCCTCGCGACCGTCAAGCGCGACCAGCTGGAGGGCCGCGGGGAGTCCTGGCCGGCGGAGGCCGAAGACGCCTTCAAGGCGCCGATCCGCGCGCAGTACGAGCGCCAGGGGAACGCCTACTACGCCACGGCCCGCCTCTGGGACGACGGTGTGATCGACCCGCTGGAGACCCGGCAGGTGCTGGGCCTGGCCCTGACCGCCTGCGCCAACGCGCCACTGGGAGACCCCCAGTTCGGCGTCTTCCGGATGTGAGGACCCATGTTCGAAACGGTGTTGGTGGCCAACCGGGGCGAGATCGCCGTCCGGGTCATCCGCACGCTCCGGGCGCTCGGCGTGCGTTCGGTGGCCGTCTTCTCCGACGCCGACGCGGACGCCCGGCACGTCCGGGAGGCCGACACGGCGGTCCGGATCGGCCCGCCGCCCGCCGCGCAGAGCTATCTGTCGGCCGAGCGGCTGCTGGAGGCGGCGGCCCGCACCGGCGCGCAGGCCGTCCACCCCGGGTACGGCTTCCTCGCGGAGAACGCGGCCTTCGCGCGCGCCTGCGAGGAGGCCGGGCTGGTCTTCGTCGGGCCGCCCGCCGACGCGATCGCGCTCATGGGCGACAAGATCCGCGCCAAGGAGACCGTGCAGGCCGCCGGGGTGCCGGTGGTCCCCGGCGGGCGCGACCCGGACCTGGCCGCCGCCGCCCGTGAGCTGGGCGCGCCCGTGCTGCTCAAGCCGTCGGCCGGCGGGGGCGGCAAGGGCATGCGGCTGGTGCGCGATCTGTCCGTGCTGGACGAGGAGATCGCCGCCGCCCGCCGCGAGGCCCGCGCCTCCTTCGGCGACGACACGCTCCTCGTCGAGCGCTGGGTGGACCGCCCCCGGCACATCGAGATCCAGGTGCTGGCCGACGGCCACGGGCAGGTCGTCCACCTCGGCGAGCGCGAGTGCTCGCTGCAACGGCGGCACCAGAAGGTCGTCGAGGAGGCGCCCAGTGTGCTGCTCGACGAGAAGACCCGGGCCGCGATGGGCGAGGCGGCGGTCCAGGCGGCCCGCTCCTGCGGGTACCGGGGCGCGGGCACGGTGGAGTTCATCGTGCCGGGCGTCGACCCGTCGTCCTATCACTTCATGGAGATGAACACCCGGCTCCAGGTGGAGCATCCGGTGACGGAGCTGGTCACCGGGCTGGATCTGGTGGAGTGGCAGCTGCGGGTGGCGGCCGGCGAGCCCCTGTCCTTCGGACAGGAGGAGGTCCGGCTGACCGGGCACGCGGTGGAGGCGCGGATCTGCGCCGAGACCGTGTCCGTCAAAGAGGGCGCGCGCGGGTTCCTCCCCTCCGGCGGGACGGTCCTGCGGCTGCGCGAACCCGAGGGCGACGGCGTGCGCACCGACTCCGGGCTCAGCGAGGGCACGGAGGTCGGCAGCCTGTACGACCCGATGCTGGCCAAGGTGATCGCCTACGGCCCCGACCGGGAGACCGCGCTCAGAAAGCTCCGGGCGGCCCTCGCTCAGACGGTCACGCTGGGCGTGCCGACCAACGCGGGCTTCCTGCGCCGGCTGCTGGCCCATCCGGCGGTGGTGGCGGGCGAGTTGGACACGGGCCTGGTGGAGCGGGTGGTGGACGAACTGGTCGCCTCCGAGGTGCCGGGGGAGGTCTACGCGGCGGCAGCCCTGCTGCGCCAGGCCGCGCTCGCCCCGGCGCCCGCCGCCGGCTGGGCCGACCCCTTCTCGGCCGCGGACGGCTGGCGGCTGGGGGGCGAGCGGGCCTGGACGGCACACCACCTCCAGGTGCCGGGGCACGACCCGGTGACCGTCCGCGTCCGCGGCACGGCCGACGGCCGAGCCGAGGTGCTGGTGGCCGGGGAAACCGCCCCGCGCCGGGGCTCCTGGGGCCTGCCCCCGCGGCCCGGCGGGGACGGCCGGTTCGGCTGTCTGCTCGACGGCGTCACGCACACCTTCACCGCGCTGCCGGACGGCACCTGGCTCGGCCGGGACGGCGACGCCTGGCAGGTGCGCGACCACGACCCCGTCGCCGCTTCCCTCACCCGCGGGGCGCACGCGGGCGCGGACTCGCTCACCGCGCCCATGCCCGGCACCGTCACGGTCGTCAAGGTGGCCGTGGGGGACGAAGTGGCCGCGGGGCAGAGTCTGCTGGTCGTCGAGGCGATGAAGATGGAGCACGTCATCTCCGCCCCGCACGCCGGCACGGTCGCCGAACTCGACGTCACCCCGGGCACGACGGTCGCCATGGACCAGGTGCTGGCCGTGATCGCCCCGGCGGAGGAGGAGCGGTGACCCTCCCCATGGTCGTACCGGCCCCGGAACTGCCCGCGCGGGTGCGCATCCACGAGGTCGGCCCCCGCGACGGCCTGCAGAACGAGAAGTCGACCGTGCCGACGGCCGTCAAGGCGGAGTTCGTCCGCCGCCTCGCCGCAGCCGGGCTCACCACCATCGAGGCCACCAGCTTCGTCCACCCCGGGTGGGTTCCCCAACTCGCCGACGCCGAGGAGCTGTTCCCGCTGGTCTCGGACCTGCCGGCGGCGCTGCCGGTGCTCGTGCCGAACGAACGCGGGCTGGACCGCGCCCTCGCGCTGGGCGCACGGCGCGTCGCGGTGTTCGCCAGCGCCACCGAGTCCTTCGCGAAGGCCAACCTCAACCGCACGGTGGACGAGGCGCTGGCCATGTTCGAGCCGGTGGTGGCCCGGGCGAAGGCGCAGGGCGTGTGGGTGCGCGGCTATCTCTCCATGTGCTTCGGCGACCCGTGGGAGGGCGCGGTCCCGGTCGAGCAGGTCGTCCGGGTCTGCCGCGCCCTGCTCGACCTGGGCTGCGACGAACTGAGCCTGGGCGACACCATCGGCGTGGCCACCGCGGGGCACGTCCGGGCGCTGCTGACCGCGCTGAACGAACAGGGCGTGCCCACCGGCGCGTTGGCGGTGCACTTCCACGACACCTACGGCCAGGCGCTCGCCAACACCCTCGCCGCGCTCCAGCACGGCGTCACCACGGTCGACGCCTCGGCGGGCGGTCTCGGCGGCTGCCCGTACGCCAAGTCCGCCACCGGCAATCTCGCCACCGAAGACCTCGTGTGGATGCTGCGGGGCCTCGGCATCGACACCGGGGTCGACCTCGGCCGTCTCGTCGCCACAAGCGAGTGGATGGCCGCCCGACTGGGCCGACCCAGCCCGTCCCGTACCGTCCGCGCCCTCTCCCACCAGGAGTGAACGACCATGGACCACCGTCTCTCCCCCGAGCTGGAAGAACTCCGCCGCACGGTCGAGGAGTTCGCCCACGACGTCGTCGCGCCGAAGATCGGCGACTTCTACGAGCGCCATGAGTTCCCCTACGAGATCGTCCGCGAGATGGGCCGCATGGGCCTGTTCGGGCTGCCGTTCCCCGAGGAGTACGGCGGCATGGGCGGCGATTACCTCGCGCTCGGCATCGCGCTGGAGGAACTCGCGCGCGTGGACTCGTCGGTGGCGATCACGTTGGAGGCGGGCGTCTCGCTGGGCGCCATGCCGATCCATGTCTTCGGCACGCCGGAGCAGAAGCGCGAGTGGCTGCCCCGGCTGTGCTCCGGCGAGCTGCTCGGCGCGTTCGGCCTGACCGAGCCGGACGGCGGCTCGGACGCGGGAGCCACGCGCACCACGGCCCGACTCGACCCCGACACGGACGAATGGGTGATCAACGGCACCAAGTGCTTCATCACCAACTCCGGTACCGACATCACCGGGTTGGTCACCGTCACGGCGGTCACCGGCCGCAAGCCGGACGGCGGGCCGCTGATCTCGGCGATCATCGTCCCGTCCGGCACCCCGGGCTTCACGGTCGCGGCCCCCTACTCGAAGGTCGGCTGGAACGCCTCCGACACCCGCGAGCTGTCCTTCGCCGACGTACGCGTCCCGGCCGCGAACCTGCTGGGCGAACAGGGCCGCGGATACGCGCAGTTCCTGCGGATCCTGGACGAGGGCCGGATCGCCATCGCGGCCCTGGCGACCGGGCTCGCGCAGGGCTGTGTGGACGAGTCGGTGAAGTACGCCAGGGAACGGGAGGCGTTCGGCCGTCCGATCGGCGCCAACCAGGCCATCCAGTTCAAGATCGCCGACATGGAGATGAAGGCGCACACCGCCCGCCTCGCCTGGCGGGACGCGGCCTCGCGGCTGGTGGCCGGCGACCCCTTCAAGAAGGAGGCCGCCCTGGCGAAGCTGTACTCGTCGACGGTCGCCGTGGACAACGCCCGCGACGCGACCCAGGTGCACGGCGGCTACGGCTTCATGAACGAATACCCGGTGGCCCGGATGTGGCGCGACTCCAAGATCCTGGAGATCGGGGAGGGCACGAGCGAGGTGCAACGGATGCTGATCGCCCGAGAGTTGGGGCTGACCGGCTGACCCGCGCGGGGCCCCGCGCTTCCTCGCTTCCGCGGGGCCGTCGGCACTCTCGTAGCTGAAACATCCTCCCGAAACCCGTCCCGCCTTCGATACACAGGTCGAGCACAGGGGGCGGGCACCCTCTGGACATCAGCTGAGGTTAGGCTAACCTTCGTTCCGAATCGTCCCCGGGTGACCCACCCCGTTCGAAGGTAGCCAGACTCATGCCCCACGCCAGCGCCGCTCGTCCCACCCGCCGTGGCATCCTCGCCGCAGGTGGCGCCCTCGGCCTCGGTGCCGTGCTCGCCGCCTGCGGGGACGACGACGCGAGCAGCAGCAGCGGCTCGGAATCGTCGTCGTCGGCGAGCGCCTCGGCCAAGTCCGGCCCCTGGACGTTCAAGGACGACCGCGGCACCACGGTGAAGCTCGACAAGATCCCGGCGAACATCGTCGCGTTCACCGGCGTCGGCGCCGCCCTCTACGACTACGGCATCCAGGTCAAGGGCGTCTTCGGCCCGACCAAGACCACCGACGGCAAGGCGGACGTCCAGGCCGGCGACATGGACGTCACCAAGGTGACGATCCTCGGCAACGTCTGGGACGAGTTCAGCGTCGAGAAGTACGCGGCCCTCGTGCCCGACGTGCTCATCTCCACGATGTTCGACAACGCCGGCACCCTCTGGTACGTCCCCGAGGCCTCCAAGGACAAGATCGCCAAGCTCGCGCCGAGCGTCGGCGTCTCCGTCTACGACCGCCAGCTGACCGCTCCGCTGGAGCGCATGTGGGAGCTGGCGCAGTCCCTCGGCGCGGACCTCACCGCGGCCGCCGCCACCGACGCCAAGAAGAAGTTCGAGGACGCGGCCGCCCGGCTGCGCGCCGCCGCGAAGGCCAAGCCCGACATCAAGGTGATGGCCGGTTCCGCGAGCGCCGACCTGTTCTACGTCTCCGGCACCGACCTCTCCATCGACCTGGAGTACTTCAAGGCCCTCGGCGTGAACTTCGTCGAGCCGCCGGAGAGCGCGAAGGCGCAGGGTGGTGGCTGGTACGAGTCGCTGAGCTGGGAGAACGTCGACAAGTACGCGGCGGACATCATCATGATGGACGACCGCTCGTCGACGATCCAGCCTTCGGCGATCACCGAGGCGACGTGGAAGAAGCTGCCTGCGGTGAAGGCCGGGCAGGTCATCGCGCGGTCGCCGGAGCCGATTCTGTCGTATGCGAAGTGTGTGCCGCTGCTGGAGAACCTGGCGGAGGCTCTTGAGAAGGCGACGAAGGTTGCCTGAGACAGGGTGACTTGAGGTTGCGGGTTGGCTGCGGGTCCGTTGTGGCTGGTCGCGCAGTTCCCCGCGCCCCTTTAAAGCCCTGCCCAGCCCCATGTTTCAGGAGTTGCCCCCCGTGAGTACCGACCCCTTCCGGTTCTTCTCCCTCCAGGTCGTCAGGGTTCGGCGGGTCGGGTCCTCGCTTGTTCGGGTCAGTTTCGCCGGGGACGATCTGCAGTACTTCTTCTCCGACGGGTTCGATCAGTCTCTGTCGTTGTTCATCCCGCAGCCCGGGCAGCGTGAGCCTCGGGTTCAGGGATGGCGGGAACTGCCGGACGATGTACGGGCCGTGATGCGGTCGTACACCCTGCGCGCCGCACGGCGCGATCCCGGCGGGTCCGTCGAGATCGACATCGACTTCGTGCTGCACACCCCCGCCGGTCCCGCCTCCGAGTGGGCCGCGCGGGCCGCCGCCGGGGACCGGGTCGTGCTGCTGGGGCCGGCCGTCGCCGACAACCGGGCGATCCGGTTCCGGCCCCCCGCGGACACCGACCTGGTCGTGCTCTGGGGCGACGAGACCGCCCTTCCCGCCGTCTCGTCCATCCTGGAGTCGCTCCCGCCCGGGCTGCGGGTGCGGGCCTGGATCGAGGCCCACGACTCGGGCAACGTCCATGAGTTGGCCTCTCCGGCGGACGCCGAGGTGACCTGGCTGCACGCCGGTCGCTCCCTGGACGCGTTCCGCGCCGCCCGGCTCCCCGACGCCGAGCACCCCTACGTCTGGATCGCCGGCGAGTCCGGGTCCGTGAAGGCGCTCCGCCGGCACTTCGTCGGTGAGCGCGGGATCGACCGGCGTCGCGTCACCTTCGTCGGGTACTGGCGGCTGGGGATGAGCGAGGAAGAGCTGCGCGCGGCCGAGTAACCGGGCCCCTCTTCTGCGCAGTTCTCCTGCGTATGTCTCCTACGTGATCACGGTCACGGCAGAGGCACGGCCTCCAAGGCCTTAGTTAGGTTAGGCTTACCTAAATAACATTCCGGAACCTTGAATTCCGTTCCCCGGAGGACCCCCACCATGCGCTCGCACCTGCTCAATGACACGACCGCGGAGCAGTACCGCCGCTCCGTGACCGAAGGAGTCGAGCGGGTGGCCGCAAAACTCGCCGCCACCGACCGTCCGTTCACCGGCGTGACGGTCGACGCCCTCGCTCCCCGTATCGACGCGATCGACCTCGACCGGCCGCTGGGCGACACCGCCGCCGTGCTGGACGAGCTGGAGGACGTGTACCTCCGCGACGCGATCTACTTCCACCACCCGCGCTATCTCGCCCACCTCAACTGCCCCGTCGTCATCCCCGCCGTGCTGGGCGAGGCGGTGCTGTCCGCCGTCAACTCCTCCCTCGACACCTGGGACCAGTCGGCCGGCGGCACGCTCATCGAGCGCAAACTGATCGACTGGACGAACGAGCGCATCGGCCTCGGCCCCGCCGCCGACGGTGTGTTCACCTCCGGCGGCAGCCAGTCCAACCTCCAGGCGCTGCTGCTGGCCCGCGAGGAGGCCAAAACCGACTCGCTCGCCGACCTGCGCATCTTCGCCTCCGAGGTCAGCCACTTCAGCGTCAAGAAGTCCGCGAAACTGCTCGGCCTGGGCCAGGACGCCGTCGTGTCGATCCCGGTCGGCGCCGACAAGCGGTTGCAGACCGTGGCGCTCGCCCGCGAGCTGGAGCGCTGCCGCGCGGACGGCCTCGTCCCCATGGCCGTCGTCGCCACCGCCGGCACCACCGACTTCGGCTCCATCGACCCGCTGCCCGAGATCGCCGAGCTGTGCGAGCAGTACGGCGCGTGGATGCACGTCGACGCCGCCTACGGCTGCGGTCTGCTCGCCTCCGTGAAATACCGGGACCGGATCGACGGCATCGAGCGGGCCGACTCCGTCACCGTCGACTACCACAAGTCCTTCTTCCAGCCGGTGAGTTCGTCCGCCGTGCTGGTCCGGGACGCGGCCACGCTGCGGCACGCCACCTACCACGCCGAGTACCTCAACCCGCGCCGGATGGTGCAGGAGCGCATCCCCAACCAGGTCGACAAGTCGCTGCAGACCACCCGTCGCTTCGACGCGCTCAAGCTGTGGATGACCCTGCGCACCATGGGCGCCGACGGCATCGGGCAGCTCTTCGACGAGGTCTGCGACCTGGCCGTCGAGGGCTGGAAACTGCTCGCCGCCGACCCCCGCTTCGACGTCGTCGTGCAGCCGTCGCTGTCCACCCTCGTCTTCCGCTACATCCCCGCCGCCGTCACCGACCCGGCCGAGATCGACCGCGCCAACCTCTACGCCCGCAAAGCCCTGTTCGCCTCCGGCGACGCGGTCGTCGCGGGCACCAAGGTCGGCGCCCGCCACTACCTCAAGTTCACCCTGCTCAACCCCGAGACGACCGCCCACGACATCACGGCCGTCCTCGACCTGATCGCCGGCCATGCCGAGCAGTACCTGGGAGACTCCCTTGACCGCGCTTCCTGAGCCCGCACCCGTGAAAGACACCTACGACTTCGTGGGCATCGGGCTCGGCCCCTTCAACCTCGGCCTCGCCTGCCTCACCGAGCCGATCGACGCGCTCGACGGTCTCTTCCTGGAGTCCAAGCCCGACTTCGAGTGGCACTCCGGCATGTTCCTCGACGGCGCCCATCTGCAGACGCCGTTCATGTCGGACCTGGTCACGCTGGCCGACCCGACCTCGCCGTACTCCTTCCTCAACTACCTGAAGGAGAAAGGCCGGCTGTACTCGTTCTACATACGCGAGAACTTCTACCCGCTGCGCGTCGAGTACGACGACTACTGCCGCTGGGCCGCGAACCGGCTGCGCAGCGTGCGGTTCGGCACGACGGTCGCCGAGGTGACCTACACGGACGAGGACGCGCTGTACGTCGTGCGCACCACCGCCGGCGAGGTGTTCCGCGCCCGCCGGCTGGTCCTCGGCACCGGCACGCCCCCGTACCTCCCCGAGGCCTGCGCCGGCCTGGGCGGCGACTTCCTGCACAACTCCCGCTATCTGCGGCACAAGGCGGAGCTGCAGAAGAAGGAGTCGATCACGCTGGTCGGCAGCGGTCAGTCCGCCGCCGAGATCTACTACGACCTGCTCAGCGAGATCGACGTCCACGGCTACCGGCTGAACTGGGTCACCCGCTCCGCGCGCTTCTTCCCGCTGGAATACACCAAGCTCACGCTGGAGATGACCTCCCCGGAGTACATCGACTACTTCCGCGAGCTGCCGGAACAGACCCGCTACCGGCTCACGGCCGAGCAGAAGAGCCTCTTCAAGGGCATCGACGGCGATCTCGTCGACGAGATCTTCGACCTGCTCTACCAGAAGAACCTGGGCGGCCCGGTCCCCACCCGGCTCCTCACCAACTCTTCGCTCAACAGCGCCAGTTACGCCGACGGCTCGTACACCCTCGCGTTCCGTCAGGAGGAGCAGGGGAAGGACTACGAGCTGACCTCGCAGGGGCTGATCCTGGCCACCGGCTACCGCTACGTGGAGCCGGAGTTCCTCGCCCCGATCCGGGACCGGCTGCGCTACGACTCCCACGGCAACTTCGACGTGGCCCGCAACTACGCCATCGACACCACGGGCCGGGGCGTGTTCCTGCAGAACGCCGGTGTGCACACGCACAGCGTCACCTCCCCCGACCTCGGCATGGGCGCGTACCGCAACAGCTGCATCGTCCGTGAGCTGCTCGGCAGCGAGTACTACCCGGTCGAGAAGTCCATCGCGTTCCAGGAGTTCGCCGTATGACCTTCACCTTCCGCCCCCTGGACCCGCTGAGCGACGCGGAGCTGCTGCACTCCTGGCTGACGCATCCGAAAGCCGCCTACTGGATGATGCAGGACGCCGCACTGGTCGACGTCGAGCGCGCCTACATGGACATCGCCGCCGACCCGCACCAGCAGGCCCTGTTCGGTCTGCGGGACGACGTACCGGTGTTCCTGATGGAGCGGTACGACCCGGTCCACCGCGAACTGGTCGGCCTGTACGAGCCGTTGCCCGGCGATGTCGGCATGCACTTCCTCACCCCGGCGACCGACAACCCGGTGCACGGCTTCACCCGGGCCGTCATCACCGCCGTGATGGCGCACCTCTTCGAGGACCCGGCTGTGCGGCGGGTCGTCGTCGAGCCGGACGTGTCCAACACGGCCGTCCACGCCCTGAACGAGGCCGTCGGGTTCGTGCCCGAGCGCGAGATCCAGAAGCCGGAGAAGAAGGCGTTGCTGAGCTTCTGCACCCGTGAGCGGTTCGAGGCTGCCATGGGGGCGGCCGTATGAGCCTCTCCGACGCCGTGGCCCACCTCTCCCCCGAGCGCTGGGAGCAGGCCAACCGACTGCTGGTCCGCAAGGCCCTCGCCGAGTTCGCGCACGAGCGGCTGCTCGACCCGCAGCTCCAGGGCGAGCACTACGTCGTGCGCAGCGACGACGGGCTGACCTCCTACCGCTTCACGGCCGTCCGCCGCGCCCTCGACCACTGGCAGGTGGCCGCCGACTCGATCACCCGCACCCGCGACGACGTCGAACTCCCCGTCGCCGCGCTGGACTTCTTCATCGAGCTGAAGAAGACGCTGGGCCTGAGCGACGCGATCCTCCCCGTCTACCTGGAGGAGATCTCCTCCACCCTCTCCGGCACCTGCTACAAGCTCACCAAACCGCGGATCACCTCGGCGGAGCTGGTGCACAGCGGCTTCCAGGCCATCGAGACCGGGATGACCGAGGGCCACCCCTGCTTCGTCGCCAACAACGGCCGGCTCGGCTTCGGCGTCCACGAGTACCTGTCGTACGCGCCGGAGACGGCGAGCCCGGTCCGGCTGGTGTGGCTGGCCGCCCACCGGTCGCGCGCCGCGTTCACGGCCGGGGTCGGCATCGAGTACGAGGCCTTCCTGCGGGAGGAGCTGGGCGAGCAGACCGTCGAGCGGTTCGCCGCCGTGCTGCGCGAACGCCGCCTCGACCCGGACGACTTCCTGCTCATCCCCGTCCACCCCTGGCAGTGGTGGAACAAGCTCACCGTCACCTTCGCCGCCGAGATCGCGCGCGGCAACCTGGTGTGCCTGGGCGAGGGCGACGACGAGTACCTGGCCCAGCAGTCCATCCGGACGTTCTTCAACTCCTCGCACCCCGAGAAGCACTATGTGAAGACGGCCCTGTCCGTCATCAACATGGGCTTCATGCGCGGGCTGTCGGCCGCCTACATGGAGGCGACCCCGGCCATCAACGACTGGCTGGCGCAGCTCATCGACAACGACCCGGTGCTGAAGTCGTCCGGACTGTCGATCATCCGGGAGCGGGCGGCCGTCGGCTACCGGCACCTGGAGTACGAGGCGGCGACGGACCGCTACTCGCCGTACCGCAAGATGCTGGCGGCGCTGTGGCGGGAGAGCCCGGTGGCCTCCCTCGGGGAGGGCGAGTCGCTCGCGACCATGGCCGCCCTGATCCATGTGGACGACGACGGCAGGTCGGTGGCCGGCGCGCTCGTCGAGCAGTCGGGCCTGGCCCCGGCCGACTGGCTGCGCCACTACCTCCGGGCGTACTACACGCCGCTGCTGCACAGCTTCTACGCCTACGACCTGGTCTTCATGCCGCACGGCGAGAACACGATCCTGGTGCTGAAGGACGGGGTCGTGCAGCGGGCGGTCTACAAGGACATCGCCGAGGAGATCGCCGTCCTGGACCCGGACGCGGTGCTGCCGCCGGAGGTCCGGCGCATCCGCGTCGACGTGCCCGAGGACACGAGACTGCTGTCGATCTTCACGGACGTCTTCGACTGCTTCTTCCGCTTCCTCGCCGCCGAACTGGCCCGCGAGGGGATCCTGGAGGAGGACGGCTTCTGGCGCACGGTCGCCGAGGTCACCCGCGCCTACCAGGAGGCCAACCCGGAACTGGCCGACAAGTTCCGCCAGTACGACATGTTCGCCCCCGAGTTCGCCCTGTCCTGCCTCAACCGCCTCCAGCTGCGCGACAACGAGCAGATGGTGGACCTGTCGGACCCGTCGGGCGCCCTCCAGCTGATCGGAACCCTGAAGAATCCCGTCACGGGGTTCTGATCGAGACGGACGGGCTCCCCGGGTACGGTCCCCGGGGAGCCCGTCCGTCTGTGTTCAGCCGGTCGGCCTGTCTCAGCTCGTCGGCCAGGGCACCTGGGGCGACCTGTAGTACGAGATCCCGAGCGCGTCCCAGCGCGGCCCCTGCGCCGCGAGCCGCACCTTGTAGGCGTCCCAGTCGTGCGTGGCCGCCGGCGACCAGCCGAGCTCGGCGACGCCCGGCAGCCGCGGGAAGACCATGTACTCCAGGTCGGCGCCGGTCACGATCGTCTCGGTCCACAGAGGCGCCTCGACGCCCCGGACGGCGGCCGCGGGCAGTCCGGCGAGGTAGGCGCCCGGATCCCAGTCGTAGGCCCGCCGGACCTCGACCGGACCGGCCCAGTCCTGGCCCAGCGGGGTGTCCGCGGTGTACTTCATGTCGAGGTAGATCCGGTCGGCCGGCGACAGGACGATCCCCGTTCCGTTCTTCGCGGCCTCGACGACCTGCGCCTTCTCCTCGGTGCCGGTGTCGTCCAGCCCCCAGTACTGGACCAGCGCGCCCTTCGCGGGGGTCGCGCCGGTCAGCTGGTGCCAGGCCATGACCGTCTTGCCGTACTCGGCGACGACCGGCTGCACCCGGTCCATGAACTTCACGTAGTCCTCGTGACCGGTGGAGTTCGCCTCGTCCCCGCCGATGTGCAGATACCTGCCGGGCGTGAGCGCGGCCAGCTCGCGGATGACGTCGTCCAAGAAGTCGTAGGTGACGTCCTTGTCGACGCACAGCGAGCTGAAGCCGACGTCGGTGCCGGTGTAGAGCGGGGGTGCGACGCCGTCGCGGTTCAGCTCGGCGTAGGAGGCGAGGGCGGCGTTGGTGTGGCCGGGCAGGTCTATCTCGGGGACGACCTCCAGGAACCGCGAGGCCGCGTACCGGACGATCCGCTGGTAGTCGGCCTTGGTGTAGTGGCCGCCGGGGCCGCCGTCGACCTGGGTGGAGCCGCCGTGCGCGGCGAGCCGGGGCCACGAGTCGATCGCGATGCGCCAGCCCTGGTCGTCGCTGAGGTGCAGATGCAGCTTGTTGACCTTGTAGAGGGCCAGCTGGTCGATGTACCGCTCGACCTGGGCGACGGTGAAGAAGTGCCGGGAGACGTCGAGCATCGCGCCCCGGTACGCGTAGCGGGGGGCGTCCTGGACGGTGCCGCCCGCGACGAGCCAGGGGCCGGGCTGCACCGAGTCCTTCTCGACGGCCGCGGGCAGCAGCTGACGCAGGGTCTGGACGCCGTGGAACAGCCCGGCGGGCTCGCGGGCGGTGATGGTGACCCCGCCGCGGCCGCTGTCGAGCCGGTAGCCCTCGGCGCCGAACGGCCCCTGGGCGAGCCGCAGCCGGATGCCGCCGTCGTCGCGCGTGGTGACCGGCAGGCGGTAGCCGGTGGAGGGCCGCAGCACGTCCGCGAGGTACTCGCCGATGCGGCGGACCTCCCCGGAGTCGTCCACCCGGATCTGCGTGGACCGGGTGATGCGGTACGGAGATCCGCCCGGTGAGACCGAGGCGGGGGCCGGGACCACGCGGGCGAGCGGGGTCGTTCTGTGCTCCTGTTTCACCCAGGGCTCCCTTCCCAAGGGGTATAGACCATTCGATTCTCGCGCGGAACCGGTGGAACAATCTCCGTCATGGCGGAAATCATCCAGAAGGACGGCACCTGGGTCTTCGACGGCGACGCGCTGCGGCTGACGCCGGGCCGGGACAAGGGCGTCTCGCCACTGCGCCGGGAACTGGGTGAACTGACCGTCCCGCTGGGGGCGTTGGCGGGGATCTCGTTCGAACAGGGCAAGCGGACCGGGCGGCTCAGGCTGCGGCTGCGGGACGGCTCGGATCCGCTGCTGCTGGCCACCGGCGGCCGGCTGGCCGAGCCGCACGACCCGTATCAGCTGACCGTGGAGTCCGACCGGTACGGGGTCGCCGAGTACGTCGCGGACGAGGTGCGCCACGCGCTGACCCTGGACCGGGCGCCGACCGGCCCGGTGGACGCGTATCTGCTGCCGGGCCCGTCCGTGCCGGTCACGGCCGCCGCCGGGGACGGCACGGCGAGCTTCGACGGCGACCGGGTCCGGCTGGAGTGGAACTGGAAGACGGAGGACGCGAAGGCCGCCGCCGGGGCCCGCACGCTCGCGGTCTCGGACATCACGGGCGTCGAATGGCAGCCGGCGGTCGGCCTGGAGAACGGCCATCTGCGGTTCAGTGTGCGGGGCGCGCCCACCAAGGCCCCGCCGAAGTACGACCCCAACGCCGTCGAACTGTGGGGCTTCAAGAAGGATCCGCTGATGGCGTTGGTCGCGGCGGCGGTACAGGCCCGGCTCCCGCATCCGGCCGCCGCCCCCGACGACGCCGTACCCCTGGAGCTCGCCCCCGCCTCCCCCGCCGCGCCCGCCTCCCCCGGCGGCTCCGACGGTTCCGTCGGCTCCGGGGACGACCACGACGCCCTGCTGCGCCGGCTGCGGGAGCTGGGCGAGCTGCACCGGGACGGGATCCTGACGGACGACGAGTTCGCCCTGGCCAAACAGGCGGTCCTCAAGCGCCTGTAGGGCGCCCGAGGACCGCCTGCGGGTGGGTCAGGGTCTGGGTCAGGGTCGGCGTCAGGGTCTGCGTGAGGGAGCTACTTCGCCTTGCGGGCCACCGTGAAGTGGTCGACCTGCGCACCGGTCTCGGCGATGCCGCGCACCGTCAGCGTGGCCGTGCGGCCCTTCGACGCCGGGGTGACGTCGACGCGCAGGAACGAGTAGTCGAGGTAGCGCACCCGCGACCAGGTCACGGTCTCGTCGACCTTGCCGTCCTTGGTGTTGATGAAGGAGGCGACCGAGTCGACCTCGTTCTCGTGGCCCTCGTAGGACTGCGGGGCGGTGAACGCGTACAGGCTGCGGCCGGCCGCGCCCGCCGTCACATAGACGACGCCGTCGGTCTCGGGGTACGAGGTCCCGCCGATCGGGAGCTTCTTGGTGACCTTGCCCGCCTTGATGACGTCGGTGCGCTCGTACTGGTGGTTGTGGCCGTTGATGACCAGGTCCACCGTGTACTTCTCGAACAGCGGCACCCACTCCTGGCGCACGCCCCCCTCCGAGGCGTGCGCGGTGGAGGTGCAGTACGCGCAGTGATGGAAGAAGACCACCACGAAGTCGACGTCCTTGGCGGCGCGGAACTTCTTGAGCTGCGCCTCCAGCCACTTGGTCTGGGTACCGCCGGAGATCCCCAGATTGGCCGGGATCTCGAAGGAGATGTCGTTGGCGTCCAGCGAGACGACCGCCGTGTTGCCGTAGACGAAGGAGTAGACGCCCGGCAGGTTCTTCTTGTCGGGGCCGTTGTCGGGGAGGTTCCAGCGGGCTTCCTCGCCGCCGTAGCCGTTGGGCGAGTACCAGGCTTCCATGTCGTGGTTGCCGTAGGCCGGCATCCACGGGACGGTCTTGGCGACGGACTCGGTCTGGGCGAGGAACTGGTCCCACACCCGCGAGTCGAAGCCGGTGTCGGCGGTCTTGCCCGCGCCGGCCGGATCGGCGTAGGCGATGTCGCCGGCGTGCAGGTGGAAGGCCGGGTTCTGGCCGAGGAGGAGGCTGTTGTTGGCCAGCCCGTGGTAGCCGACGCCCTCGTCGCCGAAGGCGGTGAAGGTGAACGGCGCCTTGTGCGCGGGGGCGGTGGTGAAGGTGCCGACGGTGCCCGCGAACTGCGGCGCGGCCGGGTCGAAGCCGTCGTGGCCGACGCCGTAGTAGTACGTCCTGCCGGGCTTGAGGTGGGTGAGCTTGGCGTGCACGTAGTACTGGGTGTGGTTGCCGCTCGCGCCGACCCCGGTCGGGGTGAACAGCGAGCGCACCTCGGCCTCGATCTTGACGGAGAGGTGCGAGGCGTGGGTACCGATCCGGACGAAGGGCTTCTTCACCGGGAGCGGGACCTGCCAGGAGACGCTGATCTCGGTGCTGGGGTCGTTGCCGAAGGCGAGGTGGCGGCCGAAGGGGGCGACGAGCGAGCCGTTGACGTACTCGGTCTGCGTCAGGGGCTGGGCCGGAACGGCGGCCTGGGCCGTGCTGCCGGCCACGAAGGCGCCGCCGGTGACGGCGCCGAGCGTGACCGCACCGCCGCGGATCATCGTGCGGCGGGAGAATCGTGCGCGCAGGTACTCGTGCTGCTCCGCCATGCTCATGCGCTCGGCGAGCTGCTCGGGTACGCCCATGCGAGGAGTGTCCATGACGTCTGAAAGTCGTCGCCCCGGGCGACGGACCGCAAGACGCCAAATGGACGGTGCACGAACAGGCTCTCATAACACATTCAAGGTTCACCCAAGGCTCCTTAACAGGCGCCTGCCCGAAATCGGGCAGGTTTCTTGCGAAACCCGCTCGCGTCCCTCAGGATCTACCGGGTGCACGACGAACTTGTTGATCATCTGATGCGGTCCACGACCCTCCAGCGGGGCGAGGCGCTGCGGGTGATCCAGGACGTGCTCGCCTACTTCGACGAGACGACCGAGGACTACGTCCGTCGCCGCCACCGCGAGCTCCAGGCCCAGGGCCTGGTGAACGCGGAGATCTTCGAACGGATCGAGGCGGATCTGAAATACCGCGCGGTCGCGCCGCCGGAGCTCACGCTCAGGCAGCTGCGCCGCATGGTGTACGGCTGATCCACGGTCGTTCCACGGCCGACCTGAAAGCTTGGGGATACCTATATATGTGCGGAATCGTCGGATACATCGGGAAGCGTGACGTGGCCCCGCTGCTGCTGGAGGGGCTCCAGCGGCTCGAGTACCGCGGGTACGACTCGGCGGGCATCGTCGTCACCTCCCCGAAGACGGCCGGCCTGAAGATGGTCAAGGCCAAGGGCCGGGTCCGTGACCTGGAGGCCAAGGTCCCGGCGCGCTTCAAGGGCACCACCGGCATCGCCCACACCCGCTGGGCCACCCACGGCGCCCCCTCCGACGCGAACGCCCACCCGCACATGTCGGCCGACCTCAAGGTCGCCGTCGTCCACAACGGCATCATCGACAACGCCTCCGACCTGCGGAAGAAGCTCGAGGCCGACGGCGTCGAGTTCCTCTCGGAGACGGACACCGAGGTCCTCGTGCACCTCATCGCCCGCTCCCAGCAGGAGAAGCTGGAGGACAAGGTCCGCGAGGCGCTGCGCGTCGTCGAGGGCACCTACGGCATCGCGGTGATGCACGCCGACTTCAACGACCGCATCGTCGTCGCCCGCAACGGCTCGCCGGTCGTCCTCGGCATCGGCGAGAAGGAGATGTTCGTCGCCTCGGACATCGCCGCCCTGGTCGCCCACACCCGCCAGATCGTCACGCTCGACGACGGCGAGATGGCCACCCTCAAGGCCGACGACTTCCGCACCTACACCACCGAGGGCACCCGCACCACCGCCGAGCCCACCACCGTGGAGTGGGAGGCCGCCTCCTACGACATGGGCGGCCACGACACCTACATGCACAAGGAGATCCACGAGCAGGCCGACGCCGTGGACCGCGTGCTGCGCGGCCGCATCGACGACCGCTTCTCCACCGTGCACCTCGGCGGCCTCAACCTGGACGCCCGCGAGGCGCGCCAGATCCGCCGCGTCAAGATCCTCGGCTGCGGCACCTCGTACCACGCGGGCATGATCGGCGCCCAGATGATCGAGGAGCTGGCCCGCATCCCCGCCGACGCCGAGCCGGCCTCCGAGTTCCGCTACCGCAACGCGGTCGTCGACCCCGACACCCTCTACATCGCCGTCTCCCAGTCCGGTGAGACGTACGACGTCCTCGCGGCCGTCCAGGAGCTGAAGCGCAAGGGCGCGCGGGTGCTGGGCGTGGTCAACGTGGTCGGCTCGGCGATCGCCCGCGAGGCGGACGGCGGCGTCTATGTGCACGCGGGCCCCGAGGTCTGCGTGGTCTCCACCAAGTGCTTCACCAACACCACGGTGGCCTTCGCGCTGCTCGCCCTGCACCTGGGCCGCACCCGCGACCTCTCGGTGCGCGACGGCAAGCGGATCATCGAGGGCCTGCGCAAGCTGCCCGCGCAGATCGCCGAGATCCTGGAGCAGGAGGCGGAGATCGAGAAGCTGGCCGAGGAGCTCGCCGAGGCCCGCTCGATGCTCTTCATCGGCCGCGTCCGGGGCTACCCGGTCGCCCGTGAGGCCTCCCTGAAGCTCAAGGAGGTCTCCTACATCCACGCCGAGGCCTACCCGGCCTCCGAGCTCAAGCACGGCCCGCTGGCCCTCATCGAGCCCGCGCTGCCGACGGTCGCGATCGTCCCGAACGACGACCTGCTGGAGAAGAACCGCGCGGCGCTGGAGGAGATCAAGGCCCGCAGCGGCCGGATCATCGCGGTCGCCCACCAGGAGCAGGAGAAGGCCGACCGGACGATCGTCGTCCCCAAGAACGAGGACGAGCTCGACCCGATCCTCATGGGCATCCCGCTCCAACTCCTCGCCTACTACACGGCAAAGGCCCTCGGCAGGGACATCGACAAGCCGAGGAACCTCGCCAAGTCGGTCACGGTCGAGTAGGGCTTTTAGCTTTTAGGGGCGCGAGGCTGTATCGATTTGCGGCTCCGCCGCGTGGGCGCGAGAAGCCCCACCGGCCCGCAGAGGCCGAACAAACGAAACGGCCCCCCACGTGATGCCACCGTCCACGTGGGGGGCCGCCATGTCGCCGGGGAAGCCCAACCCCCCGGCACGGCTGCCGAGTTCAGCCCGCGGCCGTCACACCGGGGCGGGCAGCGCGTCGCGGAAGCGCAGTGGGCCAGTGAGCCAGGGCCGCCGTGGCCGCGTACCACGCAACCGCCCCCGCCGCGACGGCGAACCAGCCGCCGACCTTGGCCAGCCCGTCGCTGTCGGCGAACCGCGCCACCGCCATCAGCACGAGCGCCACGCAGAACAACGCGTAGGCGCCCTGGCCGAGTTGGTCGCCCCCGGCGAGGGTCAGGGAGAGCGCCACGAGGGCGAACAGGAGCAGGAACAGCCCTGCGGCGTTTTCGGAGACCTGGGTCCCGGCGGAGACCGCCCAGGTGAACCAGAACGCGCCCAGGACGGTATAGGCGGTGCCGGTGGCCGTGTCCCGCTCCCGCAGGGCGAACAGGCCGGCGACGAACAGCGCGACGCCGCCGATGTAATGCGCGATGGATACGGCGTCCGCAGCCGTCACGCCGTCGATGAGGTCGGTGTACCCGAGCCCGAACGCCAACAGGGTGACACCCAGGGCGAGTCGGCCGGCGATCGTGGTGGTGCTGCTTCCCGCAGAGACGTCGTTGTCCACGGCGGGGCTCCCTTCATGCATGTGCAGTTGTGTGAGCGGTATATGCCCTTCACAAGGGCACAAACACTCCTACGCGCCAGTAGATTTATGCCGGGCGCGCACTGCGCACAAAAGGAGCCGGAGTTACCCAGATCTCATCTCACCTGGGAGAACGGCGAGTTACGGAATGACAACGACGGGCCGCTTCGCCCGCTTGGCGAGCCGCCCCGCGACGGACCCGAAGATCCGCCCCACGATGCCGTGCGTCGAGCCGACGACGATCGCGTCGGCCTCGTACTCCCGCCCCACTTCCTCGAGTTCATGGCAGATGTCGCCACCGCGCTCGACGAGGATCCACGGCACCTCGGCGAGGTACTCCGCACACGCGAGCTCCAGACCGAGCACCTCGGTGCGGTGGTCCGGCACATCGACGAAGACGGGCGGCTCGCAGCCGGCCCACACGGTCGTGGGCAGCCGGTTGGCGACATGGACGATGATCAGGCCCGCCCCGGAGCGATGGGCCATGCCGATCGCGTACGCGAGGGCGCGTTCGCTGGACGTGGAGCCGTCGAAGCCCACGACCACGCCGTGCTTGAAGGCGGGGTCGCAGGACGGGCGTGTCTCTTCCGCCGCCAGGGGCTCGGCCGCCGTGGGGTCGGCGACGGGCCGCTTGCGGTCCGCGGGTTCGAAGAATTCGTGACCGGCCATGACTGTCTCGGCGAATCGATCCTTATACGGGTGGACGGCGGTGAGCGGCGGAGCTGTCCGGGAATCATCTTCCCAACCCCATACCCCCAAGGGTACGGCGGCACGCCTCCTGGGCCCAGAGCCCGCACGCCCTCGGTGAGGGTTCCAGGGAGCATGCACGAGCGGACGCCCGTAACGCAATGGTTGCTGCCCCGTACAGGCGGTTTGCACAGGATTCACTTACACGGAACCGACCCGCGCCAGTGACTGTCCGCCCAGGCAGGCGTTGAACCCCGTGCACCGCAGCCCTACCCCGCCGCCGTCCCGCCCAAGCCCCGCCCGCGCCCCGCCCACGCCCCAGGAAGGAGCCCGCCCCGTGCCCTCGCCCCGCAGCCGCCCCGAGTCCCGCCCCGAGTCCCGCCACGGCGACGACCGGACGACCGATCTGATCCGCTGGGCGGCCTTCAGCTGCGTCCTGGTTCCGGTGGTCCTCCTCTGGTACGGCACCTCGCTCGCCGGCGCCGCCGGCACCGCCCTCGGGCTCGCGGCCGTCACGGCCGCCTGCCGGCTGCTGCTGCGCCGGTCCGAGCGCTGTGCGGCCCGGTTGCTCAGCGAGGAGGACGCGCCCCAGGCGCACCACCGGGGGCGCCATCAGCGCACCGGAACGGGATCACATCGGGGCGGTCGGCACTCCGGAGGAAACTCACCGGTCGGTTGACCGGTTTTCATGCACGGACACGGTGGTTTTCAGCCAACTTCCCGCCACTGTGCATCCCTTGCCGTAACCACCCCCCACCCCCCGTTCCACCTGCACGGAAAGGGCCTCAGGGGCCCTGCGCACCCTACGGGGATTGGCCACCGCACCGAGGCGCACTTCCCTGCACGGCCCACGAGTGCAACGCTTCGTGATCGAATGCTTCACGCCAAGTTGCCATGTCGACAATCTGCCGGGTGGTGAACTGGCCACGCCGGCATCATGCGACACAGTAGATTCGATCTTGACTGTCTACGGCGGGGGACTCGTGCAGGACCGAGGGGAAACGTGCAGGAGCGACACAACCGAGGAGCCGCGACCACCGAGGGGGGCTTAGCAGGATGAGCCACGACTCCACTGCCGCGCCGGAAGCCGCGGCCCGGAAACTGTCCGGGCGACGCCGCAAGGAGATCGTCGCGGTGCTGCTGTTCAGCGGCGGCCCCATCTTCGAGAGTTCCATTCCGCTGTCGGTGTTCGGGATTGACCGCCAGGACGCCGGCGTGCCGCGCTACCGCTTGCTGGTGTGCGGCGGCGAGGAAGGCCCGCTGCGGACCACAGGGGGCCTGGAACTCACCGCGCCACATGGCCTGGAGGCGATCGCGCGGGCGGGCACGGTCGTCGTGCCGGCCTGGCGTTCGATCACCTCACCGCCACCGGAGGACGCGCTCGAAGCACTGCGCCGGGCGCACGAAGAGGGTGCCCGCATCGTGGGTCTGTGCACCGGCGCGTTCGTGCTGGCCGCCGCGGGCCTGCTGGACGGCCGTCCGGCCACCACGCACTGGATGTACGCGCCGACGCTGGCCAAGCGCTATCCGTCGGTCCACGTGGATCCACGAGAACTCTTCGTGGACGACGGCGACGTACTGACGTCGGCCGGCACCGCGGCCGGAATCGACCTGTGTCTGCACATCGTGCGGACGGATCACGGTAACGAGGCGGCGGGCGCGCTGGCCCGGCGGCTGGTGGTCCCACCGCGCCGATCGGGCGGCCAGGAGCGCTATCTCGACCGGTCTTTACCAGAGGAGATCGGCGCCGACCCGCTGGCCGAGGTCGTCGCCTGGGCGCTGGAACACCTCCACGAGCAGTTCGACGTGGAGACGCTGGCGGCCCGCGCCTATATGAGCCGTCGCACCTTCGACCGCCGGTTCCGGTCGCTGACCGGCAGCGCGCCGCTGCAGTGGCTGATCACCCAGCGGGTGCTGCAGGCGCAGCGGCTGCTGGAGACGTCGGACTACTCGGTGGACGAGGTCGCGGGGCGCTGCGGCTTCCGCTCGCCGGTGGCGCTGCGCGGCCACTTCCGCCGCCAGCTCGGCTCGTCGCCGGCGGCGTACCGGGCGGCGTACCGGGCGCGCAGACCGCAGGGCGAACGGACGACGGACAGCGAGCCGTCGTCTCCGCCACCACCGCCCCCGTCGCTGCACCCTGACGCGCCGGGGCCGGTGCCCCCGCAGCTCAGGCGTACGGCCACGGTGGCGTCCCTGCCGTCGGAACACGCGCGCGACTCGTACGCGACCCCGCGAGCGAGCCTGCCGGGGCAACGCAGCGGGTCGTGACCGGGGCATGACCAGGGCATGACCGGGGGGCGCGGTCTCAGGAGAACGCCGGACGGGCGGGGCATTTCGGCCCGTCCGGCGCTTGAGGACAAGGCCCACACACCCGCGGGGCACCTCAAAAGCCGACGTCAGCTTTAGGGTGGTCGCATGAACGATCGCATGGTGTGGATCGACTGCGAGATGACCGGCCTCTCGCTGTCGGACGACGCTCTCATCGAGGTAGCCGCCCTCGTCACCGACTCCGAGCTGAACATCCTCGGCGACGGCGTGGACATCGTCATCCGCCCGCCGGCCAAGGCACTGGAGACGATGCCGGAGGTGGTGCGTCAGATGCACACCGCGTCCGGACTGCTCGACGAGCTGGCCGGCGGGACGACGCTGGCGGAGGCCGAGCGGCAGGTCCTGGCGTATGTACGGGAGCATGTGAAGGAGCCGGGCAAGGCTCCCCTGTGCGGAAACTCCGTCGGCACCGACCGCGGGTTCCTGGCCCGGGACATGGCCGACCTGGAGGACTACCTCCACTACCGGATCGTCGACGTGTCGTCGATCAAGGAGCTCGCCCGGCGCTGGTATCCGCGGGCGTACTTCAACAGCCCGGAGAAGAACGGCAACCACCGCGCGCTCGCCGACATCCGCGAGTCCATCGCGGAGCTGCGCTACTACCGCGAGGCCGTCTTCGTGCCGCAGCCCGGACCGGACTCCGACACCGCGAAGTCGATCGCCGCGAAGCACGTCCTGCCCGCCCCGTAGGGGCGTCGGGGCGGTCCCGGAAAAGCCGTGCGCGAGCACCCCTTCGGACCCTGTACACTTTTTCTCGGCCGGTAGGGAGACCGCAAAGTCCAACTGCCGGGCGTGGTGGGTGTAGCTCAGCTGGTAGAGCACCTGGTTGTGGTCCAGGATGCCGCGGGTTCGAGTCCCGTCACTCACCCTGAGTCATCAGCCGGTGACCTCCCGTAAGGGCGGTCACCGGCTGATGTGTTTCCCGGACTGCTCATGGGGGCGATCATGCGGTCAGGTCCGGTCGTCCGTGTCGAGCCGATCGGCACCGCCCGGCTCGACCTCCTCCCGCTGCGCGTCGACCACGCGCCCGAAATGGCGGTCGTCCTGGCCGACCCCGCGCTCCACGCCTTCATCGGGGGCGCCCCCGACACCCCGCAGGCCCTGCGCACCCGCTACGAACGCCTGGTCGCCGGCTGCCCGGACCCGGCCGTCTCCTGGTGCAACTGGGTCCTGCGGCTGCGCGACGCCGATCGTCTGACCGGCACCGTCCAGGCGACGATCACGGACCGGGGCGGGGCCGCGGAGATCGCCTGGGTCGTCGGCGCCCCCTGGCAGGGCCGCGGACTCGCCTCCGAGGCGGCGACCGGACTCGTCGGATGGCTGCGGCAGCAGGGGGTGCGCACGATCGTCGCCCACGTCCACCCGGACCATCACGCGTCGGCGGCCGTGGCCCGCTCCGCCGGCCTGTCGGTCACTTCCGAGCAGCAGGACGGCGAGGTGCGCTGGCGGCTCTGACGACGCGACCGCGCCGAGGCCGCGAAGGGGGCAGGGAGGGGGCAGGAAGGGGTCGGGAAACGGTCACGAAGGCGGCAGAAAGCGGTCAGGAAGAGGACCGGTCGACCAGTTCCGTCGCCAGGACGACCTGACGGCGCTCCAGTCCGCGGGAGGCCGCCGGACGGCGGTCGGCGATCTCGGTGAGCAGCAGGTCCAGCATCCTGCGGCCCATCTCCTCTATCGGCTGGCGGACGCTGGTCAGCGGCGGGTCCATGTGGCGGGCGATGGCCGAGTCGTCGTACCCGACCAGGGCGACGTCCTCCGGGATGCGGCGGCCCGCCTCGCGCAGGGCCTGGCGGGCGCCGGCCGCCATGACGTCGGAGCCGGCGAAGACCGCGTCCAGGGACGGGGTGCGGGCGAGCAGCTCGCGCATCGCCCGGTGGCCGCCCTCCTCGGTGAAGTCGCCCGGCGCGACGAGGCTTTCGTCCGCCGCGTAGCCCGCGTCGCGCAGGGCGTCGCGGTAGCCGTCGAGGCGCCGTTGGGCGCCGTAGACGTCCAGGCGGCCGGTGATGTGGGCGATGCGGGTGCGGCCCCCGGACAGCAGGTGCTCGACCGCCGAGCGGCCGCCGCCGTAGTTGTCGGAGTCCACGGACGGCAGCGTCTCCGCGGCGGAACGCGGGCCGCTGATCACCGCCGGGATCTCCAGCTGGGCCAGCAGATCCGGCAGCGGATCATCGGCGTGCACCGAGACCAGCAGGACTCCGTCCACCCGGTGCGCCGCCAGGTACTGGGCGAGCCGGCGTCGTTCGCGGTCGCTGCCCGCGAAGATCAGCAGCAGCTGCATCTCCGTCTCGGACAGCTCCGCGCCCACGCCCCGCAGCATGTCCGAGAAGTACGGCTCCGCGAAGAAACGCGTCTCCGGTTCGGGGACGACCAGCGCGATCGCGTCCGTGCGGTTGGCGGCCAGGGCGCGGGCGGCGGTGTTCGGGACATAGCCGAGCTCGGCGACCGCCGCCTCCACCGCCGCACGGGTCGCGTCGCTGACCCGCGGCGAGCCGTTGATCACCCGGGAGACCGTGCCGCGGCCGACGCCGGCGCGGGCGGCCACCTCTTCGAGGGTCGGCCTGCCCCCGCTGCGCCCTCGCGTTCCGTGGCTTGCCATGGGCTCCGCCTTCCCGCCGCTTTTCGTGCTGGCCTGGAATGTAACAGTCCCGTCGGGTCGCTCACCGGCCCTGGGGGCCGCCGCCCCCGGACGCCCGCTGCGGCCCCGAACGGGCCCCGCCCTCCACTGCCGGGCAGGCCGAAAGGAACCGAAAGCGCTCTCTCCCCGAGTTAGCTAACAGGCAGATAACTGAACTCATCCTTCCGCGCTCCCACCCTTGACACCCCCGCTCGAACCGACGACTCTTCAACACATCACCTGTGGGAGCGCTCCCACGGTACCTGACACATACACAACCCGCACGTTCCCCGCCCGAGCCGCAGCGAGTAACTAACGGGCCCAACAATGCAGTTGGCCGGGGGGTCGGCACGTCAGGGCAACAGGAGGACGCAATGCGAGCACGTACCCGAAGCACCCGCCGGGTGGTGGTCCTCGCGGCCGTCGCGTCGCTGGGCGCCGGGCTGCTGGCCGGCTGTGCCGACGACGGCAAGGACAGCGCTTCCGACGACTCGTCGTCGGGCGGCGGCAAGGGCAAGACCACGATCTCGCTTGGCCTGTTCGGCACCTTCGGCTACGAGGAGGCCGGGCTCTACGCCGAGTACGAGAAGCTCCACCCCGACATCAAGATCACCCAGAACGTCACGGTGGAGAACGCGAACTACTACCCGGCGCTCGTCAACCACCTCACCACCAACAGCGGCCTGATGGACGTCCAGGCCATCGAAGTGGGCAACATCGCCGAGGTCGTGGCCACCCAAGCGAGCAAGTTCGAGGACATGTCGAAGGTCTCGGGCATCGACAAGAGCCAGTGGCTGGACTGGAAGTGGGCGCAGGCCAGCACCAAGGACGGCCAGACGATCGCGCTCGGCACCGACGTCGGCCCGATGGCCCTCTGCTACCGCAAGGACCTCTTCCAGGCGGCCGGTCTGCCCACCGACCGCGAGAAGGTCGGCGCGCTGTGGGCGGGCGACTGGAACAAGTTCATCGCCGCCGGCCAGCAGTACAAGAAGAAGGCCAAGGCGGGCACGTTCTTCATGGACTCGCCCGGCGGCCTGCTCAACGCCGTCCTCAGCAGTGAGAAGGACAAGTTCAACAACGCCTCCGGCGAGATCATCTACAAGACGAACCCGGCCGTGAAGGCCGCGTTCGACCTGACCGCGAAGGCCGCCGAGGAGGGCCTGGTCCAGGCCCAGTCGGCGTTCACGCCGACCTGGAAGACGACGATCTCCCAGAGCAAGTTCGCCACCATCGCCTGCCCGCCGTGGATGCTCGGCACCATCAAGGAGAGCGCGAAGCCCGAGGACGCCGGCAAGTGGGACGTGGCCGTCGCGCCCAAGTCCGGCAACTGGGGCGGCTCCTTCCTGGGGGTGCCCAAGAGCGGCAAGCACGTGAAGGAGGCCACGGAGCTCGTCAAGTGGCTGACCGCGCCCGAACAGCAGGCGAAGCTGTTCAAGGTGCAGGGCAACTTCCCGAGCGCGCCGGCCACGTACACGATGCCCGAGGTCACCGGCGCCAAGAACGAGATGACCGGTGACTCGCCGATCGGCACGGTCTTCTCCGAGGCCGCCAAGTCCGCCCCGGTGCAGGTGATCGGCCCGAAGGACCAGGTCATCCAGGACGGCCTGGCCAACAACGGCGTCATCCTGGTGACGAAGGGCAAGTCGGCGGCGGAGGCCTGGGAAACGGCGACCAAGACCATCGACAACAACCTGGACAAGTGACCCGTATGTCCACCCGCCACGACACCGCCGCGCCCCCCGCGAAGGAGGGGGGCGCGGCCCCGGGCCGCCCGCACGCCGTTCCCACGGAGGCGGAGCGGCGGCGCCGGGACCGGCTGTCCCGCCGCTGGCAGCGGGACAAGCGCTGGAGCCCGTACGCCTTCGTCTCGCCGTTCTTCCTGCTGTTCCTCGCGTTCGGCCTGTTCCCGCTGGTCTACACCGGCTGGGCGTCGCTGCACCAGGTGGAGCTGACCGCGCCCACCGACATGACCTGGGTGGGGATGCGCAACTACACGCGCATCTTCGACGACGACTTCTTCTGGAACGCGGCGAAGAACACCCTGACGATCGGGATCATCTCGACCGTTCCGCAGCTGGCGATGGCCATGGGCCTCGCGCACATCCTCAACTACAAGCTGCGCGCCTCGACCTTCTACCGGGTCGCGATGCTCGCGCCGTACGCGACCTCGATCGCGGCCGCCTCGCTGGTCTTCACGCTGCTGTTCGGGCGCGACTACGGCATGATCAACTGGGCGCTGCACTTCGCCGGGATCGACGCGATCGACTGGCAGAACGACAGGTGGCCGTCGCAGATCGCGGTGTCGACGATCATCATCTGGCGGTGGACGGGCTACAACGCGCTGATCTACCTGGCCGCGATGCAGGCGATCCCGCAGGACCTGTACGAGTCGGCGGCGCTGGACGGCGCGAGCCGCTGGAGGCAGTTCCTGCACGTCACGCTGCCGTCGCTGCGGCCGACGATCCTGTTCACGGTCGTCGTCTCGACGATCGGCGCGAGCCAGGTCTTCGGCGAGCCGCTGCTGTTCGACACCAACAAGGGCGCGTCGGGCGGCGCGGAGCACCAGTTCCAGACGCTGGGCCTGTACCTGTACGAGCAGGGTTGGGTGAACCAGCACCTGGGCCGGGCCTCGGCCATCGCCTGGACGATGTTCCTGATCCTGATCCTGATCGGCATCGTCAACTACGTCATCTCGCGCCGGCTGCGCGCCAGTAGTTAGGAGTACCGGCCGTGACGACGACGACAACGACCGCGAAGTCCGTGGCACCCGAGGACGCGGCGCCGACGGCCCGCAAGGTACGCCGGCCCAAGTCCGCGCGGGCCGGCGGGCACATGCACGGCGGCCCGATCGCCTACCTCATCCTGGGCGTGTTCACCATCGTCTCGCTGTTCCCGCTGGTGTGGACGGCGATCGCGGCGTCCCGCGACAACAACCGACTGGCGGAGAACCCGCCGCCGTTCGTGTTCGGCTCCAACCTCTTCCACAACCTGGATGTGGCCTGGAACGACGCGAACCTGGGCAATGCGTTCTACAACACGACCATCGTGGCGGGAGTTTCGGCGGCGACGGTCGTCTTCCTGTCGACGATCGCCGGATTCGCCTTCGCCAAGCTCCGGTTCCGGGGCCGGGGCGCGCTGATGCTGATCGTGATCGGCACGATGATGGTGCCGCCGCAGCTGAGCATCATCCCGATGTACATGATGGTCGCCAAGCTGGAGTGGACGGACCAGCTCCAGGCGGTGATCCTGCCGTCGCTGGTGAGCGCGTTCGGGGTGTTCTTCATGCGGCAGTACCTCATCCAGGCGCTGCCGGACGAGATCATCGAGGCGGCCCGGGTGGACGGCGCGAGCAGCTGGCGCGTGGTGTGGCACGTGGTGTTCCCCGCGGCGCGACCCGCGATGGCGGTGCTCGGCATGCTGGTGTTCGTCCAGACGTGGAACGACTTCCTGTGGCCGTTCCTGGTGCTGAGCCAGAACGGCAACCCGACCGTGCAGGTCGCCCTCGCGGGCCTGGGCCGCGGATACACCCCCGACCAGTCCCTGATCATGGCGGGCGCGCTGCTGGGCACGCTGCCGCTGCTGCTGGTCTTCGCGATCTTCGGCAAGCAGATCGTGGGCGGCATCATGCAGGGCGCGGTGAAGGGCTGAGTCCGCCGCCGCCCCCGTGACTTCCGGGGGCCGGGCCATCGCCGCCCCGGCCCCCGGCACTCCCAGCACCCCCAGCACCCGATCGCATCCACCGAATCCACTGCATCCACTGCATCCGTCGCATCTGATCGCCCCCTTCACACCAGTTCGCACCACTCCCCCCAACCTCCGTCGGTCCCGCCGACCATTCATGGGAGCGCTTCCATGCCTGAGCCGACTACTCCGGTGACCTTTCCTCCCGCGTTCCTCTGGGGCGCGGCGACCTCCGCCTACCAGATCGAGGGGGCGGTGCGGGAGGACGGCCGCACGCCGTCGATCTGGGACACCTTCAGCCATACGCCCGGCAGGACCGCCGGTGGTGAGACCGGTGACATCGCTGTCGACCACTATCACCGCTACCGCGACGACGTGGCGCTGATGGCGGACCTGGGCCTCAACGCGTACCGCTTCTCGATCTCGTGGTCCCGGGTCCAGCCGACGGGCCGCGGCCCCGCGGTGCAGGTGGGCCTGGACTTCTACCGCCGTCTGGTGGACGAGCTGCTGGCGGCCGGCATCCAGCCCGCGGTCACGCTCTACCACTGGGACCTCCCCCAGGAGCTGGAGGACGCGGGCGGCTGGCCGGAGCGGGACACGGCGTTCCGGTTCGCGGAGTACGCGCAGATCGTCGGGGAGGCGCTCGGCGACCGCGTGGAGAACTGGATCACGCTGAACGAGCCGTGGTGCAGCGCGTTCCTGGGCTACGCGTCCGGCGTGCACGCACCGGGCCGTACCGACCCGGTGGCCTCGCTCAAGGCGGCCCATCACCTCAACCTCGCCCACGGGCTGGGCACTTCGGCGCTGCGCGCGGCCATGCCGGCCCGTAACTCGGTGGCGATCAGCCTCAACTCGTCGGTGGTGCGCCCGCTCACGCCGGGCGACCCGGCGGACCTGGCGGCGGTCCAGAAGATCGACGACCTCGCCAACGGCGTCTTCCACGGTCCGATCCTGCGCGGCGCGTACCCCGAGACGCTGCTGGCCGCGACCTCCTCCCTGACCGACTGGTCCTTCGTCCTGGACGGCGACCTGCGCGCCGCCCACCAACCGCTGGACGCACTGGGGTTGAACTACTACACGCCGACGCTGGTCTCGGCGGCGGACACCACGGTGAAGGGCCCGCGCTCGGACGGCCACGGCGCGAGCGAGCACTCCCCCTGGCCGGGCGCGGACGACGTCGCCTTCCACCAGACCCCGGGCGAGCGCACCGAGATGGGCTGGACGATCGACCCGACGGGCCTGCACGAACTGATCATGCGCTACTCGAGCGAGGCCCCGGGCCTCCCGCTCTACATCACCGAGAACGGCGCGGCCTACGACGACAAGCCCGACCCGGACGGCCGCGTCCACGACCCGGAGCGCATCGCCTACCTGCACGGCCATCTCTCGGCGGTCCGCCGGGCCATCGCCGACGGCGCGGACGTCCGCGGCTACTACCTCTGGTCCCTGCTCGACAACTTCGAGTGGGCGTACGGCTACGAGAAGCGGTTCGGCACGGTCTACGTCGACTACGCGACGCTGGCCCGCACCCCGAAGTCCAGCGCCCACTGGTACGGCGAGGCGGCCCGCACGGGGACCCTGCCGTCACCGTCACCCGAAACCACCTGACGCGGGGAAGGGGAAGGGGCGCGGCACACCGAGGGAGCGTGCCGCGCCCCGCTGCCTTACCACGGCCGACTAGGACGCCTCGAACAGTTCCTCGGTGCTCAAGACCGTGAGCGCCCGGTCGAACCAGGTGCCCAGGGTGTCCAGGTCGGCGCAGGTGGTGATGCGCTCCCGCGCGTCTCCAGGCACGTCGACGCCACGGAGAGCCAGGATGCGGAGGATGTCCTCGGCTCGCCCCTCGGCGCGACCCTGGGCCCGCCCCTTGGCCCGCCCCTTGGCCTCGCCCTCGATGAGGGTTTCCTCGATGAGGGTCCCGCTGCCGGGGAACTGGGGGGTGTATGTGGCCATCAGATGCCTCCACAGTGCACGGGCCCGGGTGTCACCCAGGCCGACTTCGGTGAATTCCGCCCAGCGCTTCGCGGTCTCGCCGCCGGTGTTCGTCACTGCCGCCGCCAGCGCGTGCAGTATCGCAGGCAGAACCGGATCCTCGGCGTGAGCGAGTGCGGAGAAGACGGCGAGGGCGAGATCCTCGGCGGCCTCCTCCGGGTCGATGACCGCCGGAACGTTGCCCGGCCCCAGGACCAGTGGGAACACGGCCATGCTGGTGTGCACGGGCAGACCGATGCGGATGGGCTCAGCCGCCCAGTCCGCGGTGGCCTTGTCCGCGCAGACGACCAGCAGGATCGGGGGCAGCTCGTACCTGGCGTAGAGATGAGCCAGGTAGTAGGTCCAGCTGTTGAGCTTGTTCCACGCGACGTTCCAGCGGCTTGATCTCCGTGAGAATTTGCCCTTCGCCTATGCCAGTGGCACCTGCCCGCGTGGCTCCCGGACCACCGCCGCCCCGCCCGGTGGGACCGATACCGAACCGCCCTGCACCGGCGTGCCGCTGAGGAGTTCCATGGCGTCGGGGGACACCGGGATCTGTGCGCCCTTGCCGGTGTGGTCGATGAGGAAGAGGTAGTCGGCGTCGGGTCCGCGGCGGCGGGCCGCCTCCAGGCCCGGCGGGGGTGCGTCGGCCAGCACCGGTCGTACGCCCGACTCATCGCGGATCCGGTTCAGCAGTGACGTCAGGGTGGTCGGGTCGGGGAGGGTGGCCAGGTACCAGGTCGTTCCGGTGCCGTGGTCGTGGCGTGTCACCGCCGGGACGCCGGTCAGGGTGCCGGCCGTGTACGAGGTCACCGCCTCCGCGCCCGCCAGGGTCACCCGCTCCGACCACAGGGACGCGGTGCCGCCGTCGGTCAGGGCGACCGTCTCGCCCGGCAGCAGCGGGAACAGTTCGTCCGTGCGGACGCCCAGGGCGGCTCGGAACGCGCCCGGGTAACCGCCCAGCCGCACATGGCAGTTCTCGTCCACGGCACCGCTGTGGAAGCCGACCGCCAGGGTGCCGCCCCGCTCGGCGAAGCCGGTGAGGTTCGCCGCGCCCGCGTCGTCCACCAGGTAGAGGCTCGGGGCCAGGACCAGGCGGTATGCCGAGAGGTCCGCGTCCGGGCGGACGAAGTCCACCGCGACGCCCGCGCGCCACAGCGGCTCATACCAGGAGCGGATCAGGTCGAGGTAGCGGATCTCCTCGCTGGGCTGCGACGGGAGTTCCAGCGCCCACTTCGCGTCCCAGTCCCAGACGATGGCCGTCTCGGCCGTGCCGACCGCGCCCCGCACCTCCGCCAGCGCCCGCAGGTCCGCGCCCAGCGCGACGACGTCCCGCCAGATGACGCTGTCGGTGCCCGCGTGCGGCAGCATCGCCGAGTGCCACTGCTCGGCGCCCGCCTTCGCCGCCCGCCACTGGAAGTAGGCGATGCCGTCCGCGCCGCGGGCCACGTGCGCGAGCGCGTTGCGGCGCAACTCCCCCGGCGTCTTCGCCCGGTTGACCGGCTGCCAGTTCACCGCGCCCGTCGAGTGCTCCATCAGCAGCCAGGGGCGGCCGCCCGCGAGGGAGCGCACCACGTCGCCGCTCATCGCGATGTCGATCTCCGACTCGGGGTCGGTCGAGCGGAGGTAGTGGTCGTTGGAGACGACGTCCAGCTCCGGTGCCCAGCGCCAGTAGTCCAGCGCGTCGAAGTTGTACATCACCATGAAGTTGGTGGTGGCGGGGAGTCTCGGTGCGGCCTGCGCCAGCACCGCCCGCTCCGCCGTGCACAGCGACAGGAGTTCGTCGCTGCAGAAGCGGCGCCAGTCCAGGCGGTGGGTCGGGTTCGGGACCGCGCCGGTCGCGCGCGGCGGCAGGATCTCGTCCCAGTCGTAGTACCACTGGCTCCAGAAAGTGGTGCCCCAGGCGTCGTTGAGCGCGGCGAGGTCGTCGCCGTACCTGGCGCGCAGCCAGGTCCGGAACGCCTCGGCGCTGGTGTCGCAGTAGCACTCCGCGTTGTGGCAGCCGTACTCGTTGTGGACGTGCCACATGACGACCGCCGGGTGGTCGGCGTACCGCTCGCCCAGCGCGCGGGCGATCCGCAGCGCGGCCTCGCGGTAGGCGGGGCTGCTCGGGCAGAACGTCTGACGGCTGCCGTACGACAGTCGCCGGCCGTCGCGGTCCACCGGCAGCGCCTCGGGGTGGGCCCGGAAGAACCAGGCCGGCGGCGCGGCCGTCGGGGTGGCCAGGTCGGCGGCGATGCCGTGGGCGTGGAGCAGGTCGAGGACGCGGTCGAGGCGGGAGTAGTCGTAGACGCCCTCGGACGGCTCCAGCAGCGCCCAGGAGAAGATGTTGACGCTGACCATGTTCACGCCGGCCTCGGCCATGAGCCGCATGTCCTCGGCCCAGACCTCCTCGGGCCACTGCTCGGGGTTGTAGTCGCCGCCGTAGGCGAGGCCCGGGACGTTCAGTTCGCGGCTCATCGCCCGCCTCCCGACAGGAGGCGGCGCGTCGTCTCGACGCCCCACTGGTCGAGGGAGAGCAGCCGGTCGCTGGACGCCATCAGACCGCCCGTGGCCTCGACGTGGGCGGCCCACCGCTCGCGGGTCTCCACGGCCGGGCGGGCCATCAGGCAGTCGGGGTCGTTGACCCAGAGACGGCCGTGCTGCCACTGGCGGCCGGCGCCGGTGAACTCGGCCGGGTCCTGGCCGGGCTGGCTGTAGTCGTCGGCCTCGGGGCGGCGGTGCGGGGCCGTGTCGGGGCTGACCCGCATCGCGTCGAACAGGCCGATGGAGGGCAGGATCGGCGCGCCGCAGCCGAGCAGGTAGGCGTCCGCGCCGATCGCCGCGCGGATCAGCTCGATCCCGGAGCGGTACGCGGTGACGGCGTCGACGTCCTGGTGGCGGACGCCGTCCAGCGCGCCCGCGTACAGGAAGTCGACCTTGAAGTAGTCGTAGCCCTCGGTGCGCAGGGTGCGGAAGACGTCCGTCAGGTAGGCCGCCGCGTCCGGGTGGGTGGTGTCCAGGACGAACAGGTCGTGGTCCCAGTTGTGGCCGGCGTGTGCGAGGCCGCCGTCGGCGGACCGGACCAGCCAGTCGGGGTGGGCGGCGGCCAGCTCGCTGCTCGGGTCGACGAGGAAGGGCGCCGTCCAGATGCCGGCCCGGCGGCCGCGGGCGCGGATGGCGTCGGCGATGCCGGCCCGGGAGCGGAAGCGGCCGGAGAGGGTGAGCCAGTCGCCGAGGGCGCGCTGGTAGCCGTCGTCGATCTGGACGACGTCGACGGGCAGGTCGAGGACCTCCATGGCGCGCAGGTTCTCGTGGATGTCGTCCTCGCTGACCTGGGTGAAGTACTCGTACCAGGAGCACCAGACGGTGGGCGCCGGGCGGGGCGCCGGGAGCCCGAGGCCGGCGGCCCAGTCGGCGAGCACCTCCTGGATCGCCGTGCCCGCGTACTCCTTCACCGGGCCGTCGGCGCTGATCTCGGCCACCCCGTCCCGGGCGACCAGCCGGATGGACGGGGTCTCGCGCGTCGGCTCCGGGGCCGCCCACAGGCGTACCGGCGATCCGTCGCCGGGGTCGAGGGCCAGCAGCCCCTCGCCCTGGAAGGCTCCGGCGGGGACGGTGACGCCGGGGCGGTAGCAGACCGTCGCCCAGTTGTCGTTCGTCGGGCGGTACGGGTACGCGTCGAGGGCGTAGCCGCCGCTGGGGCTCCAGGACTGCCAGCCCTCCTCGTGGACGCGGGCGCGACGGGGGTCCACGGGGACGGAGGCCACCGGGGTGAAGGGGTGGGGCACGGGTGTCTCTTTCGCGGGGAGGGGGCCGTCAGCCCTTGTTGGCGCCGAGGGTCAGGCCGCTGACGAACTGGCGCTGGAGCACGAAGTACACGATCAGGGTGGGGATCGCGGTGAGCAGGGCGCCGGCCGCGACCAGGTTGGGGTCGGTGAAGTACTGGCCGGAGAGGTTGTTCAGGGCCGAGGTGATCGGCATGTTCTCCCCGGTGGAGATCAGGACGATGGCCCAGAAGAAGTCGTTGTAGATCCAGATGGAGAGCAGGGTGGCCAGGGCCGCCATGGCGGGCTTGCACAGCGGGAGCACGATCTGCCAGTAGAGCCGCCAGACGGACGCGCCGTCGACGAGTGCCGCCTCGGTCAGCTCGTGCGGCAGCGAGCGCATGTAGTTGCTCAGCACGAAGGCGCAGAAGCCGGCCTGGAACGCCACGTGGATCAGCACCAGGCCGAGCGCGGAGTCGTAGAGCTTGCCGCTGGCGGTGATGCCGGGGAGGTCGACCAGCAGGTACAGGCGGTACAGCGGGGTGATGATGACCTGCTGCGGGAGCAGGTTGCCGGCCGTGAACACCAGAAGCAGGAACAGGTTGACCCGGAAGTCGAAGCGGCTGACGTAGAACGCGACGCAGGAGGAGAGGAACAGGGTCAGCAGCACCGCCGGGACCGCGATCAGCAGCGTGTTCCCGAAGTAGTGCATCATGTCCGACTGCTCGAACGCGTTGGTGAAATTGTCGAAGCTGAGCTTGTCGGGCCAGGAGACATAGCCCTTCTCGCTGGTCTCCGCGTACGGGCGCAGGGCCGCGAACAGGGCCCAGAGCAGCGGCGCGAGCCAGGCCAGGGCGGTGCCGACGAGGAAGACGTGCAGCAGGATCCGGGCGGGGCGCAGGGGGGTGCGCGGCTTGCCGGCGAGGGTCGCGCTCATGCTCGTCGCTCCTTCCGGAAGGTCGCGATCAGGTACGGGATGATCACGGCCAGGGAGATCACCAGCAGGACGACGGCGATCGCCGAGCCGTATCCGATGCGGCTGGACTCGCCGATGATGTTGTTGGTGACCAGGATCGACAGCAGTTCCGTGCCCTGGGCGCCCTTGTTGAAGACGAAGACGAGGTCGAAGGCGCGCAGGGCCTCGATGATCGTCACGACGAGGACGACGGTGTTGGTGGGCCGCAGGGTGGGGAAGATGACGTTCTTGAACGTCTGCCACTCGTTGGCGCCGTCCAGCGCGGAGGCCTCGCGCAGGGACGGGTCGACGCCCTTCAGTCCGGCCAGGTAGAGGATCATCATGTAGCCGGTGTGCCGCCAGCAGGCGGCGACCAGGACGGCCCACAGGTTGAGGTCCGGGTCGCCGATCCAGTCGATGTAGTGGCCCGGCTGGTTGGCCCCGATGATGCTGTTGATCAGGCCGGTGTCGGGGTTGTAGACGAGCTGCCAGACGAATCCGGTGACGGCCAGCGACACCACGACCGGCAGGAAGAAGGCCGTCTGGTAGACGCGGCTGAAGCGGATCTTCTTGTCCAGCTGGATCGCCAGGAAGAGCCCGAACGGGGTCGGGATCAGGATGAGCACGACGAACCAGACGACGTTGTGCTGGACGGCGGGCCAGAACTGCGGGTTGTTGGTGAACAGCTCGCGGAAGTTGTCCAGCCCGACCCACTTGATCGAGTCGAAGCCGATGCCGTCCCAGGTGGTGAAGGCGAGGGCGATGGAGGCGAGGGCGGTGAGCCAGACGAGGGCCACGTGCAGGATCGTCGGCACGCCCGCCATCAGGGCGAGCGTGAACCGGTCGCGGCGGGTCAGCAGGCGCCGGTGGCCCTGCGGGACCCGCTTCTTGGAGGGCGCGGGGCCCGGAGGCGGCACGGCGGCCGCCTCCGGGTTCTGGGTGCTGGTCGGCGTGGTCATGAGGACGCGAAGATCGTCTTCTTCTGGCGCTCGATCGAGGTGAGCAGGCTGTCGACGCCCTTGGGGTCGCGGACGAACTTCTGCAGCGCGGGCTGCATCACCGTCGAGGTGAAGTCGGGCCGGCTGTCGCGGTCCATGAACTGGGTGAGGTGCTTGGCGCCGCTGATCATGTCGTACGCCTTCTTCTGCAGCGGCGTGTACGAGGAGGTGTCGGCCTTGCTGGAGGCGGCGACGACGTTCGGGTCGGCCTTGAGGTAGATCGACTCGGCCTCCGGGGTGCCCAGGTACTCCAGGAGCTTGACGGCGGCGGCCTTGCTCTTCGGGGCCTTGGAGAGCATGAAGCCGTCGGTGGGCGCCTCGACGGTGTCCTGGCCGTAAGCCGGGTCGATCTCCGGGAAGGCGAAGAAGTCGAGGTCGTCGGCGTCGGCCTGGTTGGTGAACTGCTGGCCCACGAAGGTGCCCAGCAGGTACATGCCCGCCTTCTTGGAGACGAGGGTCTGGGCGGCGTCCTGCCAGGTGCGGCCGACGGCGCCGTCCTGGTGGTAGGGGAGGATCTCGGCCCAGTTGTCGAAGGTCTTGCGGACCTTGGCGTCGGTCCAGGAGGCCTTGCCTGCCATCAGTTCGACGTGGAAGTCGTAGCCGTTGGTGCGGAAGTTGATCTGGTCGAAGGTGCCGAGCGCGGGCCAGGCGTCCTTGTCGCCGAAAGCGATCGGGACGAGTCCGTCCTTTTTCATCTGCTTGCAGAGCGCGACCAACTGGTCCCAGGTGGTGGGGACGGTGTAGCCGTACTTCTCGAAGACGCTCTTGCGGTAGAACAGCGCCCACGGGTACGTGTACAGCGGCACGAAGTAGTACTTGCCGTCCGCGCCCTTGCTGAGCGCCTTCATCGCGTCGGGGAAGTTGCCGCCGATCTTGTCCCAGACCTCGTCGATCGGGGTGGCGAGCTTCTTGGCCGCGAAGAACTGCATGCGGTAGCCGGCGAACCAGTTGAACACGTCGTCCGGGGTGCCCTGGAGGTAGGAGTTGATCTGCTCCTGGAACGTGTTGTGGTCCTTGGTGTTCACGTCCACCGTGATGCCGGACTGCTTCTTGAAGGCGGCGTAGATCTCCGCGAAGGCCTTCTTCGGCACGGCGTCGGAGGCGTTGGAGCCGAGGGTGACGGCCTTCGGGTCGGCCGCGGCGCCGCTGTCGCCACAGGCGGACAGCAGCGGTATGCCGGCGCCCAGAACGGCCGCGCCGCCTATGCCGCGCAGCAGCGTGCGACGGCTCGGGGAGGGGAGAGCGATGCGGCCGGAGGGGGAGAGGTGGTGCATGAACGGCTCCTGACGCGAGGTTCGGCCACGAGGTGTGGCTGAAAGCTGATCGCAATCGACCAGAAATCAACTTGACCGAACACGGGGTGGCGCAATAACAGCCGTATGTCCGGTCATGCGTCAAGAGCCGCTGGCTTCATTTGTCGAAACGTAATCGACACACCTTGATCACCTTTTGGTCGATCCCTTGCTCGCCGCACGTCGGCGCCGGCGCACGGAACCCCGGTGGCCCCTGCGCGCGGGGGCGGTTCCGGCCAGTTGTATCCAGAGGCGTATCTCCGTGCCGCCCAGCACCGACGCGCCGATCCGCACATCGCCGCCGGTCGACTCCGCGAGGCGGCGCACGATGTCCAGGCCGAGACCGGTCGAGCCGGGGGTTCCCGAGCCCCGGCCGCGGGCCATCGCCGTCTCGGGATCGGGGATGCCCGGACCGGCGTCCGACACGAGGACGATCACCGCGTCCTCGCCGTTGTGGACGTCGACCGCGAAGGCCGTGCCCTCCGGGGTGTGCCGGAAGACGTTGCCGAGCAGGGCGTCCAGCGCGGCGGCCAGGTCGGTGCGGGCCACGGGCACCCGCACCGGACGGTCGACACCGGCCGTGCGCACCTTGCGGCCCTCGTCCTCCGCGAGCGCCGACCAGAACGCCATCCGCTCCCGGACCACCTGCGCGGCGTCGCAGCCGGCGCCGGGACCGGGTGCCGTCGTCTGCGGTTTCGCCTCCCGGGCCGTGCGGATGATCGTGTCGACCTCGCGCTCCAGCTGGGCGACGGCGGTCCTCGTCTGCTCGGCCGCCGGAGAGTCGCCGAGGGAAGCGGCGTTGAGGCGAAGGACCGTCAGCGGAGTGCGCAGACGGTGGGAGAGATCCGCCGCCAACTCCCGCTCATTGGCCAGGAGTTGCACCACCTGGTCCGCCATCGAGTTGAACGCGACCGCGGCCAGGCGCAGTTCGCTCGGCCCCTCCTCCGGCACCCTCGCCCCGAGCTTGCCCTCCCCCAACTCGTGCGCGCCCTCCACCAGTCGGCGGGCCGGCCGCACCATCCGTACGCCCAGCCGGTCGGCGACCGCCACCGAGCCGACGACCAGCGCCGCCCCCACCGCCGCCAGCACCGCCCACGCCGTGCCGACGCCGTTGCTCACCTCCGACTCGGGCACATACACCTCGATCACCACCGTCCCCAGGCTCAGCGCGACGGGCTGGAGCAGCGCCGATCCCCCGGGCACCTCGGTGGTGGAGGCGCGGCCCAGCTTCCGCACGGCCGCGATGTCCGCGTCGGCGGCGCGCTGCCGGCCGAGGTCGACGGCGGCACGGCCGTCACCTGCGGGTATGTGCACCGCCATGCCGTCGTCGGAGCCCGCCGAGGCCACGACCCGCTCCAGCTGGTCCCGGTCGGTCGTGATGGACAGCGCCGGCACCACGACCGCGGCCTCCCGCTCCGCGTTGGAGAAGGCGCGGTCACGGGCCATCTCCTTGACGACGAGCCCGAGCGGCACCGCGAAGGCGACCACGACCATCGCGGTGACCGCCAGACACACCTTGACCAGCGCCCACCTCATCCCAACGGCCCTGCTTCCCCCGGTGGTTCGAGCTTCACCCCGACGCCCCGCAGGGTGTGCAGATAACGCGGCCGCGCCGCCGTCTCGCCCAACTTGCGCCGCAGCCAGGACAGATGGACGTCGATGGTCTGGTCGTCGCCGTAGGACTGCTGCCACACCTCGGCCAGCAGTTCCCGGCGCGGGACCACGACGCCCGGCCGGCCGGCGAGAAAGGCCAGCAGGTCGAACTCACGACGCGTCAGATCCAGCCGGACGCCGTCCAACTCGGCCTGTCTGCGCAGCGGATCGACGGTCAGACCGCCGACGTGCAGCACCGGCGAGGACGGCGGAGCGTCCCCGGCGCCGGGCCGCCGGGACCGGCGCAGGACCGCCGCCATCCTCGCCGACAGATGCTCCGCCGAGAACGGCTTGGTCAGGTAGTCGTCCGCGCCCGCGTTCAGCAGCCGGACGATCTCCGACTCGTCGTCGCGCGCGGTGGCGATGATGACCGGCACGTCCGTGATGCCGCGCAGCATCTTCAGCGCCTCGGAGCCGTCCAGATCGGGCAGTCCGAGGTCCAGGACGACCACGTCGAAGCGGAAATGGGCGACCTCGCGCAGCGCCTCCAGCGCCGTGCCGACGCTGCGCACCAGGTAGGAGGCGTCGGTCAGCTGCCGGATGAGCGCCGAGCGCACGAACTGGTCGTCCTCGACCACGAGCACACTTGCCATGCGCCGCAACCTACGCCATGCGCCCCGGCCCGACCGGGGCCTGTGGACAACTCCCCCGCTGTGGACAATCGGTGGCCCCTCGGGGGGACACCTGTGAGGCGGGTGAGGCAGGATGGCGCGCTATGCGGAGCACACTCCTACACGTACTGGCCTGGTCGCTGGCCACGGGCGCGGCGGTCACGCTGTCGTGGTGGGGTGTCCACACGGTCATGGCGGGCACCGTCTACGACCCGCCGCGCGCCCTTCCGTTGACGGTGGCCGAAGCCGACGGGTCCGCCGCGGCGGACAGGGACGACCCGGCTGCCCAGGCGGCCGGGCCGCCGCCCTCGCCGAGCCCGTCGCGGACGGCCTCGAAGAGTCCGGCCACGCCCTCCGCGCCCGCGACGCCCACGCCCGCCGCGTCCCCGACGCCGAGCCGCACGCCGGTCGCCTCCACCCCGTCCGCCGGCGGGTCCGGCAGCGCGTCCGGCACGGTCAAGAGCTACGACACCGAGGGCGGCCGGGTCGTCCTCGACCTGGCAGAGACGTACGCGACGCTCGTGTCGGCCACGCCGGGCGCGGACTGGTCGGTGCAGGTGTGGAAGACGGAGTCCTGGATCCGGGTGGACTTCGCCTCCGGCGCGGACCGGGTGACGGTGTTCTGCACCTGGCACGACGGCCCGCCACGCGTCGACGTGCAGAACTACTGAACCGCTGAACCCGTGAACCGCTGAACCCGTGAACCGCTGAACCCGTGAACCGCTGAACCCGTGAACCGCTGACGGCGGTTCCGCTACCGGAACACCGAGGGCGGCGGCGCCGGTGAGGCCACCGCCGACGCGTCCGCGACCGGTGCCGCACCGCCGCTGAAGTCGGTGAGCGCACGGCCGTGCTCGACCCGGCCCGGGTGCGGGTCGGAGGCGGCCCGGCGGGTCAGCTCGGCGATCGGCAGCGGCAGGTCGCAGGCGACGAGCACTGCGTTGCCGAACCGTTTGCCCCGCAGCACGGTCGGGTCGGCGACCAGCGCGAGGTGCGGGAAACGGGCCGCCGCGGTGGCGATCTGGCCGCGCAGATGCGCCAGCGGCGGGCCGTCGGCGAGGTTGGCGGCATAGCTCCCGCCGGGCTTCAGCGCCCTGCGGACCTCGTCGAGGAACTCGGTCGAGGTGAGGTGGGCGGGGGTGCGGGCGCCGCTGAACACATCGGCCACGACGAGATCCGCCCAGCCGTCCGGCACCTTGGCGAGCCCTTCGCGGGCGTCGACGGACCTGACCCTGATCCGCGCCCCCGGGTCCAACGGCAGCTCCCGGCGCACCAGTTGGACGAGGGCGGCGTCCCGTTCGACGATCTGCTGGGTGGAGCGGGGCCGGGTCGCGGCGACATAGCGCGCGAGCGTGAAGGCGCCGCCGCCCAGGTGCACGACCTGGAGGGGCTTGCCGGGCGGGGCGGCGAGGTCGATGACATGGCCCAGGCGCCGCTGGTACTCGAAGGAGAGGAAGGCGGGGTCGTCGAGGTCGACGTGCGACTGCGGGGCTCCGTCGATGAGCAGCGTCCAGGCCCGCGCCCGGTCCCGGTCGGGTATGAGCTGGGCGAGGCCGCCGTCGACCGTCTCGACGACGGTGGCGTCGGCGTCCCGCTCGCGCCGGGTGTTCCTGGACTTTGCCATGCCGGTATTTTCGCAGGCCGCGGACGCTCCCCGCGCGCTCGGCCGATCCCGGCGACCATGGCAGGGGCACGGACACCCCGGTCAGCACCGGTCAATACCGGTCAACGGCAGCTGTCGGCCGCCTCGATCAGCCGGGCCGCCTCGCCCAACGCCCGCCGCAGCACCGCCGGATCCGTCGCGAGGTCCGCCTCGCCGGGCGGCACCAGCCAGTCCGAGCCCTCGTTCGGGGGCTCGGGGACGAGTCTGAGCCCCCGGCCGTCGGTCTTCGTGCAGGTGCTGCCCGGTACGTCCCAGGCCGCCGCCGTCCCGGCCGGCACGACGAAGCCGAGGGTGTCGTCGCCGTCGTCGTGCAGGACGGGCCCCACTCCGTCCCCCGCCGAGGCTCTGCGCAGGATGTCGACCGCCTCCAGCCCTTGACGGGTGGGCACCGTCACTAGGTCGCACGCCGCCACCGACGGCATACAAGGTTCGTTGCTCTGGCTGGTCTCCATCCCGGCCTCCACCGCGCAGCCCGCCTGTCGGACCTGTCCCGGTCCACCCTGCTCAACGCCCGGGCGCGTCAAGGGCTACGGCGGAAGTCCGCCGCAAAGGATGGCAGTTCATGGCAGATCGCGGATGAGATATCCGGTTTGTAGCCAAACACCGCATGGCGGCCCGACCACAGCAGGTACGTTCTTGCCCGCCGGGAACAAGGGTGCCACACGGACAAGTCACCCCGAATCCGGCATGGTTCGACGGTTCGCACGAGAGGACCCGGCCATGGCGTCGTCAACGGTGACCCCACCTCGGCCCGACCGGCCACCACGGCCCAACCTCGTCTTCCGGCACCTGCGCGGACAGCGCTCGCCGGCCGAGTTCGCCGCGCTCGTACGGCGAGCCGCTCGTGAGATCGGCGAGCGGGTCAGCTGTGACGCGCGTTACATCGGTCGGGTCGAGGCGGGCGAGATCCGCTGCCCCAACTACGCGTACGAGCGGGTGTTCCTGCACATGTTCCCCGGTCGCACGCTCATCGACCTGGGGTTCGCGCCCCGCGCGTCCGTTCGCGGACGAGGGGCGCACACCGCCGGGGATGCGCCCTGTGCGCACACCACAAGACCGGAGCGCACTACCAGTGACGAGCGGGACACGGGTGAGACGGGTGGGGCGCATGAGCCGTATGACACGCAGGACCCGTACGACAAGCACCACAACCACGAGGAGAGCGACGTGCTGCGTCGCGCATTCATGACCGGCGGAGGCGCCACCATGGCCGCCGCCACTCTGGGCCCCCTGAGGCTCGCACCCCACGCTTCGGCGGCGGAACGTCCCGCGCGCCGCGTGGGGACGAGCGAGGCGGGCGCCCTGGAAGAAGCGGTCCGCCGGATCCGGCTGCTGGACGACCGGCACGGGGCCGACGGCCTCTACCGGCGCGCCGCCGCCCCGCTGCGCGCCGCCTACGCGCTGCTGGACGCCGGGACGACCCGGCAGACCACCGCCGACCGGCTGCACTCGGGCGCGGGCGAGCTCGCCATCTCCGTGGGCTGGCTGGCCCACGACTCGGGCCGCTTCGACGACGCCCGCTCGCACTACGCCGAGGCCCTGGCGACCGCCCGGATGACCGGGGACCAGGCGCTGGAGGCGCACGCCTTCTGCAACACGGCGTTCCTCGCGCGTGACGCCGGCCGGCCCCGCGAGGCGGTCCGCGCCGCCCAGGCCGCCCAGCGCGTCGCCCGCCCGCTGGGCTCGCCCCGGCTGATGAGCCTGCTCGCGCTGCGCGAGGCGGGCGGCTGGGCCGGGCTCACCGACCGCGCCGGCTGTGAGCAGGCTCTCGTCCGCGCACAGGCCCTCTACGACCGCGGGCCCTGCGACGACGACCCCGAGTGGATGAGCTTCTACGGCGAGGCCGAGTTGGAGGGGCTCAAGGCGCAGTGCTGGTCCACGCTGGGCGACTGGCCGCGCGCCGCCCGGCACGCGGGACGGGCGGCGGACCTCCAGGACCCGCACTTCACCCGGAACATCGCGCTGTACACGGCCGAGCTGGCCGACGATCTCGCGCGCGGGGGCCGTCCCGACGAGGCCGCGGTGGCCGGGCTGCGGGTCCTCGACCTGCTCGACCAGGTCCAGTCGTCCCGGATCCAGACCATGCTGGCGGGCACGGCGAGGGTGCTGCTGCCGCACCGGCGGGCGGGCGGCGTCTCGACCTTCCTGGAGCGGCACGCCTCGACGCCGCGGAAGATCTGAAAGCCCCGCGCGCGTAGTTCTGAAAGCCCCGCGCGCGTAGTGGGGTGCTACGCGAGGTGCCCGAGGTCGTTCCAGCTCTCGATCGCCGGTTCGCCGTAGGCCCAGCCGAGAACCGACAGGGACGTCGGGTTCAGCCGTATCCGGGCCGCGAAGTCCAGCGGCAGACCCAGCCAGCGTGCCCCGATGGAGCGAAGGATGTGACCGTGGGCGAAGACCAGGACGTCCCGGTCGGCCGAGCGGGCCCAGGCGACGACCTCGTCCGCGCGGGCGGTGACCTCGGCGAGGGTCTCGCCCTCGGGGACGCCGTCGCGCCAGATGAGCCAGCCGGGCCGGGCGGCCTGGATCTCGGCGGGGGTCAGGCCCTCGTAGGCGCCGTAGTGCCACTCCATGAGGGTGTCCCAGCGCATGGCCCGCTCGCCGAAGCCCGCGAGTTCGCACGTCTCACGCGCGCGTGCCAGCGGGCTGGTGCGTATCTCGACGTCGGCGAGACCGTCGAAGGGCGCCCGGTGCAGCCGCTCGCCGAGCAGTTTCGCGCCCCGGCGGCCCTCCTCCAGGAGGGGCACGTCGGTCCTGCCGGTGTGTCTGCCGGACAGCGACCACTCCGTCTGCCCGTGCCGAGCCAGCAGGATGCGCGGTGCCATGGGGGACCTTTCCGGGGAAGCCCTGGCAGGAACCAGGGGAGAAATCAGGGGCGGAACCCCTCCATCATCGCTCACCCTGAACAGGGGCAACCCGGGGGGCGATCTCAGCGTCTTTGACAGCCGGGGCGCTCGTTCACGGCGCACACATACACCGTAAAGTGGCCCGTCCCGCGCCTCAGGCGCCGCAGCGACGACACAGCGACACGAAGGGGGAGGCGATCGGATGCCGCAGACCGAGACACCAGGCACCGAGGCGGCCCCGCGGGCAAGGCTGCGCTGGTGGACGGAGCTGCCCCTGATCCTGCTGGTCTACGCCTGCTACTCGGGGGGCCGACTGCTCGCGCGCGGTGATGTCACGACCGCCGTCGACCACGGCCTGGCGATCCTGCGCATCGAGAAGTTCCTGCACATCAACGCCGAGCACCCGCTGAACCGGCTGTTCCGCAACGAGGCGTGGATCGGCGTGCCGGCCGACTTCTGGTACGCGTCGCTGCACTACCTGGTCACGCCCGCGATCCTGATCTGGCTGTTCCGGTCCCGGTCCCTGCACTACCGGGCGGCCCGCACCTGGCTGATGACGTCCACGTTCATGGGCCTCATCGGCTTCACACTGCTGCCCACCTGCCCGCCCCGGCTGCTGTCGGCGGGCCACGGCTTCGTGGACACCATGGCCCAGTACAGCTCGTACGGCTGGTGGGGCGGGGAGGCGAGCGCGCCGCGCGGGATGGGCGGCATGACCAACCAGTACGCGGCCATGCCGAGTCTGCACGTGGGCTGGGCCCTGTGGTGCGGAGTGATCCTGTGGCGCCACGGCGGCACCCGCCTGGCGAAGACGGCGGCCGTCGTCTACCCGCTGGTCACGACGATCGTCGTGATGGGCACCGCCAACCACTACTTCCTCGACGCGGTCGCGGGCGCGGCCGTGATGGGCGTGGGCCTGCTGCTGACGCCGGTCGTGATGCGCAGCGCGAACCGCGCCCGGGTGTGGTTCGCGGACCGGGTCCCGGTGCTGGACCGGATCCCGGTGGTCCCGGCGGACTCTCAGGGCGCTTCGGCCTCGATTGTCAGTGGCGGATGCCAGACTTCCCCGGGTGAGCGAATTCCACGGCAGCGCGAGCAACGGCTTCGACCCGGAGCCGAGCCGAGTGCCTCTCCCTCGGACGCGGGGGACGGCGCTCCGGCAGCGGCTCGCTGAGCTGCGCGGCCCTGACGTACCGGCCAAGGCGCTGGACGCCCGGGCCCTCGCAGCGCTGGCCGCGAACCCGGGCTGCAAGCGGCGCGCGATCCTCGACGGCGCCGGGGTGAACAAGGCGGCGCTGGCGGGCGCGCTGGGCTCGCCGTCGGCCTTCGGGCAGTCCCAGTTCGCCCTCACACGCGGCAACGCGTTCGAGGCGAAGGTGAAGGCGGACGGCGGCGCGGAACTGCTGCGGCTGGTGCACGAACGGCTCGACCCGGCCGCCGCGCCGCCGGTCGCCGCCGCCGTGCCCGACCTGTCCGCGATCGGCCCCGAGGGCCGCACCGCCCGCACCGCGCTGGCGCTGCGCGAGGCCACCGAGGCCACCGGCACGTGGACGCTCCTGGACCACCCGATGATCGCGCTCGACGTCGCCGGCTCCCCCGCCTTCCTAGAGCCGGACGCGGTGGTGGTGCACCCGGACGGCAGCTGGACGGTCGTGGAGATCAAGTCCTTCCCCATGCTGGACGGTTCGGCGGACCCCGCGAAGGTCGGCGCCGCCGCCCGCCAGGCCGCGGTCTACGTCCTCGCCCTCGAACAGGTCGCCGCCCGCCTCGACCCGGCCCCGCGCGTACGCCACCGCGTGCTGCTGGTCTGTCCCAAGGACTTCTCCAACCTGCCCACCGCCTCCGCCGTGGACGTCCGCAAGCAGCGCGCGGTCACCAGCCGCCAACTGGCCCGCCTCACCCGCATCCAGGACATCGCCGACGCCCTCCCCGCAGGCACCTGCTTCTCCCCCGAGCTGCCCGCCGAGCAGCTCACGGCGGCCGTCGAGGCCGTCCCGGCGACGTACGCGCCCGAGTGCCTGGCCGCCTGCGAGCTGGCGTTCCACTGCCGCGACCGCTCCCGCGCGGCCGGCGCCGTCACCACGCTGGGCCGGTCGGTGCGCGCCGAACTGGGCGGGCTGACGACCGTCGAGGCCGTCCTGGCGGCGGCCCGCGGGGAGGCCGGCGATCCGGACGATCCGGCGGTGGCCGCGCTGCGCAGAGCGGCCGAGCTGCGCACCGAGGCCCTGAGCGAAGCCCTGGGGGCGATGTGTCGCTGATGGCCGCCCTCGCCCGGCTGGAGGCGCTCAGCACCGGCCGCGCCCAGCCCACCGCCACCGCCCGGCACCGGCATCTGTCCGACCGGCCGCTGGTCTTCGTGCCGCTGACCACCGCCGGTGAGGCCGGCGCCCCGCTGGGCGCGCTGGTCGGCACCGACCGGGCCGCGCCGCGGCTGCTCGTCGTGGCGCAGCCGCGCGACCGCGACCTGCGGTTCGCGTTCCTCGCCGAGCTGGCCGACGTCGTCCTGCCGTACATCGACTCCTACGCCGAGGCCGTGGAGGCCGCCGAGCGCAGCGAGACCGATCCGGAGACCGGCAAACGCGTCAAGGTCGAGGTCGAGCTGTGCGCCGACGCGCCGCAGCTGATCGTGCCGAGCCGCGCGGGCGTCGACCTCGTCCGGCTGCTGGGCCGCTCGATGCGCTTCAGGCGGACGGCGGAGCAGGATCCGGAGACGCCGTATCCCGCGCCCCCGCGCGTGCCGCTGCTCGGGCGGTGGCTGACCCACTTCGGGGAGCGCTCCCGGGTGCCCGGCTCCTCGCTGCTGGTGGCGCTCACGGAGCTGCTGGGCCGGCACTGGGCGACCGGACAGTCCAGCCTGGAGGACCAGCATCTGGGGGCGCTGCTCGCCTGGATCGCCCCGCCGGACGGCGAGACGGGCGCCGAGGCGGCGCTGCGGGCGGAGCTCGCGCGGGACGCGGACCGGCAGTTGCTGTGCCCGCCGGCCGGCCCGGCGACCGATCCCGCGTTCGACAACAAGCTGCTCGCCCCCGCGATCGAGCGCTACGACCGCGCCCGCACCGCCCTGGCCGCCGCCGAGGACGGTCTGCAGGCCGACGACCGGCTGGGCGCGCTCACCGCCGCCGAGCGGGAGATCCACGAGCTCGTGCGCAGCCGGACGCTGCCGACCTGGGACCGGGTGTGGGAGGGCCTCGACCTGCTCCGGGCGCTGCCCGAGGGCGCGCACGTCGAGGAGCGGTGGACCCGCGACCGCTGGTCGTTCACCGGCCACCGCGACCGGGTCGTGGCCGGCGAGCCCCCGCAGCCGCGCCGGGACGACGCGGTGACGGCTGCCAACAAGCTCGCCACGCGCGAGCGTGAACAGGCCCGGCTGGAGGCCCAGGAGGCGCTGGACGACCCGCTGGTCATGGCGGGGCGGCGGCTGGCCGGGGAGGCGTTCGCGGGCGAGGTCGTCGACGTCGTCATGGCGTACAGCGAGAGCAAGCGGCCGAGCCCGCGCCCGCTGGTCACCGTGCGGACGGACGACCGGCCGCGGCTCGCGGAGCGGGCCAAGGTGTACCGGTCGCTGGGCGGGAAGCCGCAGGCGGCGGAGTTCGTGCAGCGGGACGGCGAGGAGGCCGAGGGCCTCCTGGTGCTGCGGATCGTCGACAAGATGGGCCGCGGCAAGGAACCCGAGCAGGGGTCGGTGCCGGAGAAGGGCGAGCTGCTCTGCTTCACGCTCTTCGAGCACGAACAGCGCGGCGGCGCGAAGCTGCCCGACCCGGAGGACACGCCGTGGACGCACGGCGGGCCGCCCGGGGAGCAGGCGCCCGAAGCCCCCGATTCCGTCACCCCGGAGGATGTCCTGTGACCGCCGAGGCCGCTTTCGACCCCGGTGCCGCCGCCGGCCGCGCCACCGACGCGATCCTTCGGGACACCTTGCACGGCACCGCGCGCGGGGTGGTCGTCGACTCCCCGCCGGGGGCCGGGAAGTCCACGCTCGTGGTCCGCGCGGCGCTCGAACTCGCCGAGGCGGGGCGCTCGTTGATGGTGGTGGCGCAGACGAACGCGCAGGTCGACGACCTGGTGGTGCGGCTCGCCGAGAAGAGCCCCGAGCTGGCGGTGGGCCGGCTGCACAGCAGTGACGCCGACCCGTACGACAAGGCGCTGGACGAGCTGCCGAACGTGAAGAAGTCGGCGAAGGCGGCGGAGCTGGCCGGGCTGCCGGTGGTGATCTCCACCGCCGCGAAGTGGGCGCATGTGAAGGTCGACGAGCCATGGCGGCACGCGATCGTGGACGAGGCCTACCAGATGCGGTCGGACGGGCTGCTGGCGGTGGCCGGGCTGTTCGAGCGGGCGCTGTTCGTGGGCGATCCGGGGCAGCTGGACCCGTTCTCGATCGTGGGCGGCGAGCAGTGGGCGGGGCTGTCGTACGACCCGTCGGCCTCGGCGGTGAGCACGCTGCTCGCGCACAACCCCGAGCTGCCGCAGCACCGGCTGCCGGTGTCCTGGCGGCTCCCGGCGTCGGCCGCGCCGCTCGTCTCCGACGCGTTCTACCCGTACACCCGGTTCCGCAGCGGCACCGGGCACGGCGACCGGCGGCTGTCCTTCGCGGTCGCGTCGGACGGCTCCGGCGCGGACCGGGTGATCGACGAGGCGGCGGAGTCGGGCTGGGGCCTGCTGGAGCTGCCCGCCCGGCACACGCCCCGCACCGACCCGGAGGCGGTGCGGGCGGTCGCGTCGGTGGTCCGGCGGCTGCTGGACCGAGGCGGCGCGGCCACCTCGGAGCGCTCCCCCGAACCGACCCCGCTGACCGCCGCCCGGGTCGCCGTCGGCACGGCCCACCGCGACCAGGCGGCGGCGGTCCGGGCGGCGCTGGCGGAGCTGGGCGTCACGGACGTCACCGTGGACACGGCGAACCGGCTCCAGGGCATGGAGTTCGACGTCACGGTCATCCTGCACCCGCTCTCCGGGCGCCCCGACGCCACCGCCTTCCACCTGGAGACGGGCCGCCTGTGCGTCCTGGCGTCCCGCCACCGCCACGCGTGCGTGGTCGTCTGCCGCGCGGGCGTCGGCGACCTCCTGGACGAATACCCCTCGACGGAACCCGTCCAACTGGGCACCCTCGTGAAGTTCCCGGACGGCTGGGAGGCCAACCACGCGGTACTGGCCCACCTGACGGAACACCGGGTGCGCTGGACACCCTGACCGGCTCGCCACCCGCCCGCGGCCCGGGGCCGACTGCGACGCCGCCCCCTCGCCGGACGGAGTCCGGCACGCCGCCTGAGGCGGCCGAAGAACACAGCCCGGACGGCTGGGAAGCCAACCACGCGGTACTGGCCCACCTCGCGGAACACCGGGCGCGCTGGACACCCTGACCGACTCCCGCCCGCCGCCCGTGACCGGCTTGCCACCCGCCCGGGGCCGACCGCGACGCCGCCCCCTCGCCGAGCGGGAACATCGGGGCGTTCGGGGGGCTTGAGGGTTCGGGGCCGAGTGCCTCTTGCGCCACCGGGGGACAATGGAAGGTGGTCCGCATCCGAACCCGCACGAGGAGGACAAGACATGGCGGAGCCCACGCCGCGTCGGAACGAACCGCGGCTACGCCCCGCGCCCCTGCTCTTCGAGCCCGCGGAGGCAGCCGGTGACCCGGAGCACTTCTTCGACCTGGAGTCGATAGACGATCCGGGGGCGCTGCTGACCCGCGCGACGGAGCTGACGCTCGCGTTCCGCGCGGCGGCCGACCGCGCGACGGAGTTCCAGGCCATGGCGGCCGCCCAGCTCGCCGATCCGCGCCGCTTCGACCGGCTGACGGCCGCCGACATCGCCGAGCGCGCCGAGTGGACCGAGGACTACGCGAAGAAGATGGTCGAGTTCGGCCGCGATCTGCTGCGGGGCGACGCCGAGGGACGGGGGCACGTCGACCCCGTCTAGAGCCTGGCGCAGCGGCCCCGGGCGGCAGGTGTGGCATATGCCGGGTGGGCAAGATACTCCGTCCCTCCCGGCCCCGTCCCCGTTTCTCGCAACCCTGTGAATTCACCCGGTCACCTCCGGTAGACCTGTGGACATGAGCCGCGCATACGACGAACCCATCGGCGTCACCCCGGACGGCGCCGCCTGGCTGGCCTCCGCCGGAACGTATCCGCGCAGCACGCTCGCTCTCTGGGAGGAGCGGCCGCAGGCCCCGGTGGTCCTGCCCTGCGGCGCGGTCTTCGACATCGTCAGTGCGCCGGCGATGTTCGGCCGGCTGATGCTCGACCGGCTCTGGGGCGACGGGCCGGGCTCCGGGCCGGTGGCCGCGTTCCGTGCGCGGACGCTGCTGTTCGCGGCGCCGGGCACGGCCCAGCGGCTGCCCTCGCTGCTGGAGTGGGAGGAGTGGAGCGCCGACGGCCGCCGGGACGGCCGTACCGCGAGCGTGCCGCCGCTGCTGTGCCACGGCACCGGCGACGCCGTCACGGTGCCCGCGCTGAGCCCGGCCGGAGCAGGTTCCGCGACCCGCTGGATGGTCGCCCCGGACACCCGTCATCCCTGGCTTCCGGGGCCGGAGATCCTGCTCTGGGCGGCCGTCCGGGCGGCCCGCGCGGCCGTGCGGATATCGATTTTTCCTCCCGCCGATCAGGATGCTAAGGTCTACGACGTCAGCAGGCGCCGCTAGCTCAGTTGGTTAGAGCAGCTGACTCTTAATCAGCGGGTCCGGGGTTCGAGTCCCTGGCGGCGCACCGACAGCAAAGGCCCCTCGCGAAAGCGAGGGGCCTTCTGCATGCCGCCGTCATGCCGTTCGGAACGCCGTCACAGCTGGGTGCCCGGGGTGATCTTCACCGTCCATTCGCCCGAGGCCGTGCGGCCCTCGACGTCCACCCGGACGCCGTTGTCCGGCACGGTGAAGTGCTCGCCGAGGGCGACCGGGGCGTCCGCGAGGGGCGGGTAGACGGAGTTCTCCCAGCAGGCCTCGGTGTGCGGGTGGGCGTCGACGACCTCGACCGGGCCGCGGCCGGACCGGGCGTCGCTGCTGACGCGGTAGACGAGGATGCCGGCGCGGCAGGCATCCCGGTCGACGCCCACCGGGCCGCGGGCCTCGAAGGCGAGCACGCTGTCGGTGCCGGTGCGCACCACCGCGAGTTTGGCGCCGCCGCCGAGGCCGAAGGCCGGCGCTCCGGAGGCGCGGGCGACCGGCACGTCCGGTCCGGCGGCCAGCGGTTCCAGGGTGAGCCGGGTCGGGCCGGGGCCCCGTACGCACACCACCTGGCGTGGTTCCAGCCAGCCCAGCTTCCACTTGTGCCAGGCGAACAGCTCCGGGGCGAGGCCGAACTGGCTGCCCATCAGGTCCCAGTCGCCGACATAGGTGTCCCAGTCGCCCTTGCCGTCGGCGGGGCGGTGGTAGAGGTCGGGCAGGTCGAAGACATGGCCGGTCTCGTGGGCGAGGACCAGCCGGTCCGGGGGGTGCTGCTCGAACACGGTGACGACCCGGCGGATGTCCGTGCCGTCGGCGCGCAGCGGGGTTTCGAGGTTGACGACCTTCGTGGCGTCCGAGTCGACGCCGGGCGCGTCCGGGTCGGCCACGAAGTAGACGAGGTCGTAGCGGGAGAAGTCGACGTGCGGGTCGGCGGCGGCCAGCGCGTCGTGCAGATAGGCGGCCCGGCCCTCGGGGCTCCAGTCGCGCTGTATGGCGTAGCCGGTGGACGGCTTCGGCATGGGGATCCAGTGCTTCAGCGGATGCGGGCGCAGGGTGAACCTGCCGTAGGACGCCTCCCGGAAGAAGCGGCTGGTGGCCGGGAAGTGGTCGGCGGTCAGTTCGGCGGGGGTGGTCATGGGGGCCCGGTCCGGGAAGGACAGGAAGACCATGACGGCGTCGAGGGAGCGACTCGGGCGGGGATAGGCGGTGTTCCAGGTGTCCACGCCCTCCGAGTGGTGGGCGGCGGTGCGGGTCAGGGCGCAGGGCGCGGTGGAGTAGGGGTCCGCGGCGGAGGGGCCGCTGACCAGGGAGTTCGCGGCGAACGCGGAGAGGGTGGTGAACAGGGCCGCGGTACTGCGCAGTCGAGGGCGCTGCAGCAGTCGCCAGGGCTGCGCCGCTCGCAGGGGGCGCGGCAGTCGCAGGAGTCGCGGCAGTCGCGGCACAGGGACCTCCGGGGCGGTTCACGGGACACCGCCACCCAGCCTGTGTGAATTTGTACTACTACGCCCTGTTTGTCTGCCCCAGACGAGTGAGGCGGTCGAAAGCGGGCATCACCTCGACACCCCCGGAATTCTCACGGAACGTCACAAGCGGTCGCCCGGCCGCAGAACCGGGCCAGGTGCGGGCAGAAACGATCTGTCAGAACAGTGGGTTGTTCCGGGACACTGGGCAGTGGCTGCGCGGATCCTGGGGCAGCCTCTATGATCGGCAGACTTTCCTGCACGGACAGAGATCGAGTGCACTGCGGGAGCGAGCGGTGAGCGGAACGTCCGAAGGGCCGACGCCCGCGGCAGACCTCGACTGGTCAGCCGTCACAGAGAGTGACATCGACAGTACGGACAGCGGGCCACCGGCCTACCGCTCCGTCTTCGCGGCAGCGCCCCTGGCCATGGCGGTGGTCGACCGCCAGGGGCTCGTCGTCGACGCCAACGAAGCGCTCGGCGCGCTGCTCGGCGGCGGGGCGACCGGCCTGGTCGGGCGGGTCGCCTCCGATCTGCTGGACCTGGCGTCCGACGCCCGGACCTGGCACGCCTACCGCGAGGTGCTGCGCGGCCGGCAGGCGAAGCTGCGCTGCACGCGGCGGCTGAAGCAGCCCGACGGGCGCTCGCTGTGGGCGCAGGTCACCGTCTCGCCGCTGGACGCGGACCCGCCCGGGGTGCTGCTGTCCGTAGCCGACGTCAGCGCCCACCGCGACCTCCAGGCGCGGCTGCGGCACCTCCAGATGCACGATCCGGTGACCCGGCTGCCCAACCGCACCCTGTTCTTCGAGCGGGTGTCGGCCGCGCTGGAGGCGGAGGCGTACGAGCAGAGCGGGACCGGCCGGATCGGCCTTTGCTATCTGGACCTGGACGGCTTCAAGGCGGTCAACGACACCCTCGGTCACCGGGTGGGCGACCGGTTGCTGGCCGCCGTCGCCGAGCGGCTCACCGAGTGCGCCGAGGAGGCCGGGCGGACCCGGCCGAGTGTGCCGCTGGTGGCCCGGCTCGGCGGGGACGAGTTCGCGCTGCTGGTCGAGGACTCCACCGGCACCGAACAGCTCGCCGACCTCGCCGAGTCCGTGCTCAAGGCGCTCCAGGCCCCCTTCGACCTGGCCGGACACCGGCTGAACGTGTCGGCGTCGATCGGCGTCGTGGAGCGGCACGCGGCCGGCACCACCGCGACCGGTCTGATGCAGGCCGCCGACACCACGCTGTACTGGGCGAAGACGGACGGCAAGGACCGCTGGACCCTGTTCGACCCCGAGCGCAACGCCCATCTGATGACCCGGCAGGCGCTGGCGTCCACGCTCCGGCCCGCCATCGAGCGCGGCGAGTTCCGGCTCGACTACCAGCCGCTGGTCGGGATGTCGGACGGCCGGCTGCGCGGGGTGGAGGCGCTGGTGCGCTGGGACCACCCCCGGTTCGGGCTGCTGCCGCCGAATCGGTTCGTCGCGCTGGCCGAGGAGGACGGCTCGATCGTGCCGCTCGGACGATGGGTTCTGGCCACCGCCTGCCGGCAGGCCCGCCGGTGGCAGCTGGACAACCCCGACGAGCCGCCGCTGTTCGTCAGCGTCAACGTGGCGGTCCGTCAGGTGTGGGACTCGGACCTGGTGACGGACGTGGCGGAGATCCTCGCCGAGACCGGGCTCGCGCCGCGTCTGCTCCAGCTGGAGCTGACCGAGTCCGCGGTGATGGGCTCGGCGGGACGGCCGTTGCAGGCGTTGCAGGCCCTCAGCGACATGGGCGTGGGCATCGCCATCGACGACTTCGGAACCGGTTACTCCAACCTCGCCTACCTGAGCCGGCTGCCGGTCTCGGTGCTGAAACTGGACGGGTCCTTCGTGCGGGGCTTCCAGTACGAGGGGCAGGGCTCCCCGCCGAACCCGGCGGACCAGGTCGTCGTCGAGGCGATGATCGACCTCGCCCATCGGCTCGGGCTGACCGTCACCGCCGAGTGCGTGGAGACCTCCGCGCAGGCGACCCGGCTGCGCAGCATCGGCTGCGACACCGGGCAGGGGTGGCTGTACTCCCGTCCGGTGTCGCCGGATCGCATCTCCGAGCTGCTGGGCACCGAGTCGCACGGCACCGAGTCCTACGCGGTCGGCAACCCGTAGGCGTCCGCGACCAGTTCGTAGGAGCGCAGCCGCAGTTCGCCGCGGTGTGCGTGGCTGGTGAGCATCAACTCGTCTGCGCCGGTGCGCTTGTGGAGGTCGTCGAGGCCGGTACGGACCTCGTCGGCCGTGCCGTGGATGATGTTCGCGGTCCAGGAGTCGACGAACTCCCGCTCCAGCGGGCTGAATTCATGGGCCTCCGCCTCCTCGGGGGCGGGGAACAGGCCGGGGCGGCCGCTGCGCAGCCGGACCATGTTGAGGCCGGTGGCCAGGATCTGCCGGCGGGCCTCGCGCTCGTCGTCGGTGGCGAGCACCGAGACGCCGATCAGCGCGTACGGCTCGGCGAGCGTCTCGGACGGCCGGAAGGACTCCCGGTAGAGGTCGAGCGCCGGGACGGTGTTCTGCGCGGAGAAGTGGTGCGCGAAGGCGAAGGGCAGCCCGAGCAGTCCGGCGAGGCGGGCGCTGAAGCCGGAGGAGCCGAGCAGCCAGATCGGCGGCCGGTGCGCCGACTGCACCCCGCCGGGGGAGGCGCCCTGGATCGGGCCCGGGATCGCGTGGATCCGGCGGTAGCGGTGGCCGTCGGGGAAGTCGTCGTCCAGGAAGCGGGTGAGCTCGGCGAGTTGCTCGGGGAAGTCGTCCGCGCCCTCGTTGAGGGTGGCGGTCCGGCGCAGGGCCGCGGCCGTCGCCCCGTCGGTGCCCGGGGCGCGGCCGAGGCCGAGGTCGACGCGGTGCGGGGCGAGCGCCTCCAGGGTGCCGAACTGTTCGGCGATGACGAGGGGCGCGTGGTTGGGCAGCATCACGCCGCCCGAGCCGAGCCGGATGCGGTCGGTGTGGGCGGCGAGGTGGGCGAGGATCACGGCGGGCGAGGAGGAGGCGACGCCCGGCATCGAGTGGTGCTCGGCGACCCAGTACCGGTGAAAGCCGCGTGACTCGGCGAACCGCGCGAGGTCGACGCTGGTGCGCAGAGCGTCGGCGGCGGTGCTCCCGGACCCGACGGTGACCAGATCCAGCACGGAGAGGGGGGCCGGGGCGGTGCCGTGCACGGTCCCGCGAATCCCGTCCTGCGCCGCAGCCGCCGTCACCGCCGTCGCCGTCGTCCCGGTCCCGCCCTGCTCCGCCGCCGTCGCGCCGTCTGCCGCCGTCTCGTCTGCCGCCACGGGGGTCCTCCTGTTGTCGGCCGGATGCTGTCCTCCGGGCGCTAACAGGAGGGGGTCCCCGTTTATTCCGGAGAGCCCGAGGAGACGACGAATCCCTCGCCGCCGTAGACGGACTCGTAGTGGATGTCGATCACCACGCGGTTCCGGATGCGGTCGTGGAAGCGGCCGAGGCTGTCGGGGTCGTCCGAGTCGAAGCGGACCAGGAACGTGTCCTGCCCGACCAGGACGACGGAGCCCCGCCGGAGCGAGTACTTCTGAATCCGGTCGTCGTCATCGAACATCAGGTTCCAGGCCCCGCGGTCCCATTGACCGACGACCACGCCGTCCCAGCGCACCACGGTGTCCGTGACGACGGCGGGGCCCAGTCCCGCGTTGACCACCTGGAACCCGGTGTGGCCCGCCAGGCGGTTGCGGATGCGCCGTATCTGCAGAATCGGCCGGAGCGACTGCCGGTTGTGCACACGGATCGCCCTGCTCTGGCTGTAGCCGACCCACAGCGAACCCAGCGCGACGACCGTCGCCGCGACGGCTATGACCGTTTCCGCCTGCATGTGCCCCCGTCCCCGTCCCTGCGCGTCACACCTGCACGATCGGCTCCCGGGTGAACAGGATGCCCAGCTCCGGGGCGTTCACCCTTCGGCCGGTGAGGCGCAGGGCCTCCCAGACTGCTGTCTGGTTGGCGGTGAGGAGGGGTTTGGCGAGTGCCCTTTCCAGGGCCGGGAGGTGGGCGGCCGTGTGCAGGGCCGCGTCGGGCAGGAGGATCGCCTGGGCGTCCGGGGAGTCGGCCGCCCGGGCCAGGGCCAGGAGCTCCGCCTCGCCCCACGCTCCCGCCTCGGCCGCCGTGGCGAGGCCGGCGCTGTGGACGCCGGTCACTTCCAGGCCGCCCGCGGCCAGGAAGTCGGCGAACAGGGCGGCCACGTCCTGCGGGTAGGTCGCCCCGACCGCGACCCGGACGGAGCCGAGTTCGCGGGCCGCGTGCACGAAGGCCAGGGAGGTGGAGGAGGCCGGCATCCCGGCGGCCGTGGCCAGGGCGCGCACGTGCTGCTGGGCCGCCTCCCAGCCGTGCACGAAGCTGCCGCCGGCGCAGGCCCACACGATCGCCTCCGCGCCCCCGAGCCGCAGCTGCTCGACGCCCTTCGCCAACCGCTCCGGCGCGTCCTCGCCGATGTCCGTGTGGACGAGATCCAGCCGGACGTCGCTGCCCAGGAGCTGTTCGATGCGGGGGTAGTCGTCCGCGGCCGAGTGGCCCGGGTAGAGGAAACCGAGTGCGGTCATGTCCAGCCTTCCTGCTGCTGCTCTTCTCAAGGTCCCACCGCCCGGGTACCCAGTCGGCGCGGCGTCGCCCACCCGGTCACCTGGTTGGCCGAGACGACCAGGGCAACGAGCGCGGGGCGCAGCCGTGTTGACGGCCGCGGGTTCGGGTGCGAACGTGGTCAATCCGCGCACGTCAGGCACATGGTCACCTGGTCACCAGCGAAGGGCCCCCGGATGGCCGACGTCCCCACGCTCCTCGTCCTCGACGCCGAGCCCCTCCCCCGGCTCGGGCGGCTCACCGGGCAGGTCCGGGTGCTGCACACCGACGAGGCCTCGCTGCCCGCGCGGCTCCCGCAGGCGGACGTCCTGCTGGTCTGGGACGTCACCTCGCACGCGGTGCGCGCCGCCTGGCCCGGCGAGGGGCCCCGGCCGCGCTGGGTGCACATCGCGAGCGCGGGCGTGGACCGGCTGATGTGCCCCGAGCTCACCGCCTCGGACACCGTGGTGACCAACGCGCGCGGGATCTTCGAAGAGCCGGTCGCCGAGTACGTCGCCGCGCTGGTCCTGGCGCTGGCCAAGGACCTGCCGCGCACCGTGGAGCTGCAGCGGCGGGGCGAGTGGCGGCACCGGGAGAGCCGGCGGGTGGCCGGGACCCGGGCCGTGGTCGTCGGGTCGGGGCCGGTCGGGCGGGCGATCACCCGCACGCTGAAGGCGCTCGGCATGACGACCGCGATCGTCGGCCGGGTCCCGCGCACCGGCATCCACGGCCCCGAGGACCTGGACCGGCTCCTCGCCCGCGCCGACTGGGTGATCGCGGCCGCCCCGCTCACCGAGCGGACGACCGACCTGTTCGACCTGCGCCGGTTCGGCGTGATGCAGCCGTCCGCCCGGTTCGTGAACGTCGGCCACGGGCGACTGGTCGTCGAGGACGCGCTGGTGCGGGCGCTGGAGCGGCGCTGGATCGCGGGCGCGGCGCTGGACGTCCTCGCCACCGAGCCCCTCGCCCCCGACAGCCCGCTGTGGCAGGTCCCGGAGCTGCTGATCTCGCCGCGCATGAGCGGCGACACGGTCGGCCGGCGGGACGAGCTCGGCGCGCAGTTCGTGGAGCTGTTCGAGCGGTGGGCGGCGGGCCGGCCGCTGAAGAACGTGGTCGACAAGCAGCGCGGGTACGTGCCCGGCCACTGACGGTGACAGTGGCGGGGGCAGTTGCCGTGGCGGTGGCGGTGGCGGCGACACTGGCGGTTGCGGTGACACCGGCGGTCCCCACACTCCCCTCACACGACGCACCCGCATAACGCGGATGGACCCGGGTAGCCGCGCGGCCATGGCTCCACCGAACAGACAACCCAGAAATCAGGACGATCCAACCCGCGGGTCGCTGCTCGCGGGGGTGGCGGCGGTCGGCGCGCTGGGGGCCGCGGGCTGTTCGCGCGTGGCCACCGCGTCCACCACCGACGGCGGCGACCTGCTCGACCGGCTCCGGGCCGCGGGGGTCGTACGCCTCGGGATCGCGGGGGAGATCCCCTTCGGCTACATCGACAGGGACGGGCAGCTCACCGGTGAGGCGCCCGAGCTGGCGAAGGCGGTCTTCCAGCGGCTCGGGGTGGACCGGGTGCAGCCCGTGCCCACCGAGTTCGGCTCGCTGATACCCGGACTGAACTCGCAGCAGTTCGACGTCGTGGCCGCCGGGATGTACGTCACCCCCGAGCGCTGCGCGCAGGTCCTGTTCGCCGACCCGGACTACCAGATGCTCGACGCGTTCGTCGTGCGCAAGGGCGACCCCAAGGGGCTGCGCACCTACCAGGACGTGGTCGCGAAGAAGGCGAGGTTCGCCACCGGCACCGGGTACGCGCAGATCGAGCACGCCGTGGCGGCGGGCTACAAGGAGAGCGACATCCTGATCGTGCCCGACCAGGTCGCCGGCCTGAACGCCGTGGAGGCCGGGCGGGTCGATGTGTTCGCCGGTACGGCCGTCACCACCCGGGACGTGGTGAAGAAGTCCCGCAAGGCGGAGGCGACCGAGCCCTTCGCGCCCGTCGTGGACGGCGAGCCGGCCGTCGACGGGGGCGCCTTCGCCTTCCGGCTCACCGAGACCCGGCTGCGGGACGCCTTCAACGCCGAGCTGCACAAGCTGAAGAAGAGCGGGGAACTGCTGCGGATCCTGCGGCCCTTCGGGTTCACCCGGGCCGAGCTGACCGACCTGACCGCGAAGGAGCTCTGCGGCCGATGACCCCGGGACTCTGGGAACTCCTCCTCGACGGGCTCTGGACGACCGTCCAACTGCTGGTGCTCAGCGCCCTGTTGGGGGCCGCCGTGGCCTTCGTCGTCGGGATCGCGCGCACGCACCGGCGGTGGGCCGTCCGCTTCCTCGCGGGCTGCTACACCGAGGTGTTCCGCGGGACCTCGGCGCTCGTGATGATCTTCTGGGTGTACTTCGTGCTGCCGCCCGCCTTCGGCTGGCAGCTGGTGCCGATGTGGGCGGGCACGCTCGCGCTGGGGCTGACGTACGGCGCGTACGGCGCGGAGATCGTGCGCGGCGCGCTGGGGGCCGTCGACGCGGCGCAGCGGGAGGGCGGGATCGCGCTCGGGTTCACGCCCGGGCAGCGGATGCGCAAGATCCTGCTGCCGCAGGCGGTGCCGGAGATGATCCCGCCGTTCTGCAACCTCCTCGTCGAACTGCTCAAGGGCACCGCGCTGGTGTCCGTCATGGGCATGGGCGATCTGACCTTCAGCGGCAATCTGATCCGCCTCGCCCTTCAGGAGAGCGCGGAGGTCTACACGTATGTGCTGCTCGGCTATTTCCTGATCGCGTTCGTGCTGACGCGGGGGATGCGAGGGCTCGAGCGCCGGCTGAAGGCGGGTGTGCGATGAACTGGGACTGGAACGCCGTCCGCGACTTCATGCCTCTGTTCCGGGACGGGCTGCTCGTCACCCTCCAGGCGCTGGCCCTCGGCTCGCTGATCTCGTTCACGCTGGGTCTGGTGTGGGCGCTGCTGATGCGGGCGCCCACCCGCTGGGTGCAGTGGCCGGTGGGGATCGTGACCGAGTTCGTGCGGAACACCCCGCTGCTGGTGCAGCTGTTCTTCCTCTTCTATGTGCTGCCCGAATGGGGGCTGACGCTGTCGGCGATGACCACCGGGGTCGTCGCGATCGGGCTGCACTACTCGACGTACACGATGCAGGTCTACCGGGCCGGCATCGAGGCGGTGCCCGTCGGCCAGTGGGAGGCGGCGACCGCGCTGAACCTGCCGAGGGCGCGGACCTGGCGGGCGGTGATCCTGCCGCAGGCGGTCCGCCGGGTCGTTCCGGCGCTCGGCAACTACGTCATCGCGATGCTCAAGGACACGCCGCTGCTGATGGCGATCACCGTGCTGGAGCTGCTCGGCCGGGCCCGCCTGTTCTCCCAGGAGCACTTCCGGTTCACCGAGCCCCTCACGGTGATCGGCGTGGCCCTCATCGTCATCTCCTCTCTCGCCTCCCTCCTTCTGCGCACCCTGGAGCGACGCCTTGTCCGTTGACACCACACCCATCCTGACCAAGCAGCAGACCACCGAGCTGATCCGGCTGGAACAGGTCACCAAGCGGTTCGGGGACAACACCGTCCTCGACCGTCTCGACTTCTCCGTGCGGCCCGGCAGGCACGTCACCCTCATCGGGCCCTCCGGCTCCGGCAAGACCACGATCCTGCGGCTGCTGATGACCCTGACCGAGCCCGACGAGGGCACGATCACGGTCGACGGGCAGCAGTTGTTCCCGGCCCCCGAGAAGCAGGTCCGCGAGATCCGCAAGAAGATCGGGATGGTGTTCCAGCAGTTCAACCTGTTCCCGAACATGAGCGTGCTCAGAAACATCACCGAGGCCCCGGTGACCGTGCTCGGCCTGTCGGCGGACGAGGCGGAGGCGCGGGCGCGGGAGCTGCTGGACCTGGTGGGCCTGGCCGACAAGTGCGACGCGAAGCCGTCCCGGCTGTCGGGCGGGCAGCAGCAGCGGGTCGCGATCGCGCGGGCGCTGGCGATGCGACCGCAGGTGCTGCTGCTGGACGAGGTGACCTCGGCGCTGGACCCGGAGCTGGTCGCGGGCGTCCTGGACGTCCTGCGGGACATCGCCCGCAGCACGGACATCACGATGCTCTGCGTGACCCACGAGATGAACTTCGCCCGGGACATCTCCGACCAGGTCCTGATGTTCGACGCGGGCCGGGTCGTCGAGGCGGGCCCGCCGGAGCAGATCTTCGGCTCGCCGGAGCAGGAACGGACACGGGAATTCCTCAGCGCGGTGCTGTGAGGTGGCACGGAGGTGGCACGGCTGTCGGTAAGGCAACCGGTAACCGGTAACCGGTAACTTGCCTGTGGCATACGCCAATGGGTCAGTACCGCAGTTGGGCGAGCTGAAGCTGCAACACATTCTCGCCAACAACCCCTCCCTCCGGCCCCCTTGGCCGTTATCGTGGAAGGTGATTCGCTGCCGGAAAAGCGACCAGGGGGGAAACCGTGGCGCTGAAGCACGAGCCGACCGCGCCGTCCCACTCGACCCAGGAAGCACTGCGCGTCCTGGAGACGGTGGCGCGGCACTCCACCGGCGTCACCGACGCCGAACTCGCCCGCCGGACCGGCCTCGCCGGGGAGCGCCTGACCCCGCTGCTGCGCATGCTGCGCCGCGAGGGCTACGTCGAGCAGATCGCCGACGGCGCGTATGTCACCGGCGAAGCCCTGACCCGCCTGGGGTCCGCGCACCAGCGCGAGCAGGCCCTGCGCGACAAGCTCCAGCACACGCTCGACCGGCTCCGCGACTCCGTCGGCGCGGCCGTCTACATCAGCCGGTACGTGGACGGCGAGGTCACGATCACCCAGTACGCCGACGGCCCCGCCACGCCGTCCGTGAACGAGTGGGTCGACTTCCGCCACTCCGCCCACGCCACCGCGCTCGGCAAGAGCCTGCTCGGCCAGCTCGACCACAACGGCCGGCGCGACCACCTCTCCCGGCACAAGATGGCCCGGCTCACCTCGCGCACCATCACCAACGACAAGCTGCTGCTCTCCCGGCTGGAGTCCCAGCCGCCCACGGTCCCGGTGCTCGACCTCCAGGAGTACGCGATCGGCACGGTCTGCGCGGCCGTCCCGATCACCGCCGGCGCCACGGCGGGCTGCCTGGCCCTCTCCCTGCCCGTCGCCCACGCCCATCGACTGCGCCAGGCCGCCGAGACCCTGAACAGGAACGCGGCACCGGTCCTGCTGTCACTGGCGATCTAGGGCGGGCCGCCAGGCCTGCCGTAGGGCCTGTCGGCGAAGGGGCCGACAGGCGGTCGGGAGCACCCCTGAGAACCGGGTAGTATTTTCTCCGTCGCCAGCCGCCGCGAAGCGGAGGGCGAGAGTCATGCGCCGCTAGCTCAGTTGGTTAGAGCAGCTGACTCTTAATCAGCGGGTCCGGGGTTCGAGTCCCTGGCGGCGCACAACTGAAGGGCCTCTCGTGGGAACGAGGGGCCCTTCGCCTTGCCCCTGCGCCTCCCGCTCCGTGAGCCTGCGGTAGCCGGACTCGCCCGGCGGTCGCCACCACACCGGATCGGCGCAGCGCACCCCCTCCCTCCGCAGCAGCGCCCGGTGGATCTTGTTCGTGGCCGTGACGGGCATCCGCCGCACCACCCGCACGAACCGGGGCGCCATCTTCGTCCCCAGGTCGGGCTGGGCGAGCAGGAACTCGGCGAAGCCCAGCGGATCGAAGGCCCCCGCCAGCGTCGCCATCACCTGGTCCCCGGTCACCGGGTCCGGCACCGCGTAGACGGCGACGGCGTCCGCCCCCTCGTAGCGGGCGAGGATGTTCTCGATCATCGCGGCGGCGAGGTTCTCGCTGTCGACGCGGAGCCGGTCGTCGGTGCGGCCCGCGAAGTAGAGGTAGCCGTCGGCGTCGCGGTAGAAGAGGTCCCCGGTCCAGTACTCGCCGTCGGCCCGGCGGCGCTCCGCCTCCGCCGCCGGGTTGCGCCAGTACCCCTCGAAGGGGTTCGGCCCCCGGTTGACCAGCTCGCCTATCGCCGCCTCCCCGTTCCGCAGCCGGCCGACGTCGTCGAAGACGGCCGGCGGACACTCCGCCCCCGTCTCCTGGTCGAGGACGACCAGACCGGGCCGCGCCGGTCCCACCGCGCCCGGCGGGGTGCCCGGCGTCCACTGCACGGCGGCCCCGCCCTCCGAGGAGCCGTACCCCTCCACCAGCGGCACCCCGAAACGGCGTTCGAAGGCCGCCGCGTCCACGACTCCCGCCTCGGTGCCGAAGCCGAGCCTGAGCACGTGGTCCCGGTCGTCCGGCCCCGGCTCGGTGGCCAGCAGGTACTGGACGGCCCGGCCGACGTAGGTGAAGTACGTCGCCCGGTAGCGCCGCACGTCCGCCAGGAAGCCGGAGGCCGAGAACCGCCGGCGCAGGGCCACGCCCGCCCCGGCGGCCAGCGCGGGCGCCCAGTCGGCGATCACCGCGTTGCCGTGGAACATCGGCATGCAGATGTAGTGCACGTCGTCCGGCCGGACCGAGAACTGCGCCGCCAGCGCGCGCCCGGCGGCGGCGAGCCTGCCCTGGGTGCAGATCGCGGCCTTGGGCGCGCCGGTGGAACCCGAGGTGAAGTAGAGCAGGACGCGGTCGGCGGGGGCGGCCCGGGAGGGATCGGGGCGGGCGCCGGCATAGGGCGCGAGGAGCGCGTCGTACTCCGCCGTGCCGGTCACCAGGATCCAGACGCCGGGCAGGTCGAGGCCGGTGAGCAGCGGCAGCTGCGCCTGCTCGGTGATCAGCAGCCCGCACTCGGTGTGCAGGATGTCCCGGGCCAGTTCGGGGCCCCGGCGGGTCGGGTTGATCCCGGCGACGGCCGCTCCGGCGAGCGCCGCGGCGGACAGCCACAGCGGGAACTCCGGGGTGTTGTCCAGCAGCACTCCGAGGTGCGGCGGACCGCCCGGCGGCAGCAGCTCGGCGAGCAGCGCCGCGCGGGCGGCGGCCCCGGCCGCGATCTCGTGATGGCTGAGGACCAGATCCTCGAACCACAGCCCCGGACGGTGGTCGCCCCACCGCACTGCCAGCAGCTCCGCGACGGACTCCATGGCCGCGCAGGGTAGTTGACGGTACGTCAGATGTGGAGCGTTCCGCTGGAAGTGCCGCACTGTGCGGCGATGTCCCGCGCTGTGCCGTCGTTCCGCTGCGGCGCCGTCGGGGCTGGTCGCGCCCGCGCGGCGGAGCCGCATATGTCAGCGCCCCGCGCCCCTCCGGGGCTCTGCCGACTTCGTTCGATCCGCTCAGGTGACCGCCAGGAGGACGATGGCGCCGGTGACCACCGCGAGGGAGGCCAGCGCGATCGCCGTGCCCGCGATGTCCTTGCCGGGCCGCGGCGCGGAGCAGGTGGCTCGCTCCGGCTTTTGCGCCGTGTAGTGGACGAGGACCTCGTCGCCGACGGCCCGTTCGCGGGGCCCCCCGCTCTCCTCGAAACGGACGGTGCGACCGTCGCGGGCGGTGAACTCGTACGCGTACCACCGCGTCCGGGTGGCGACGGTGCTGATCATCTCCGTGGTCTCCCAGGCCCGGACCACCCGGCCCGGCGCGGTGAGCCCGCTCCGCCAGGCGGCACGGCGCTGCCGGACGCGGCGCACCAGCGCGACCGCGGCCACGAGGTAGAGGGCGATCATCAGCGCGACGAACAGGCCGGTGGCGTCCACTCGGTAAGCACCCCCGCTTCGACCGCTTCGACAGAGACATCCGCGTGCGCCGGCGCACGGCCGGTGGCCCTGGGCGGCGCACGCGGAGGCTACCCGCGCGGGGTCAGAACGTGACGTCCGAGCAGGCGTAGAACGCGTTGGTCGTGTCGGCGATCGTCCACACCGCGACGATCATGTGACGTCCGCTGAGCCCGGACGGCAGCGTGCCGCTGTGCGAGAGGGTCGACGGGGGCCGCTGGCCGTTGTAGGGGACGGTCAGGAACGGGGTGAGGTTGAGGTCGGAGCGGGCCAGGTTGTGGTTCTGGTTCCAGCCCGCCTTGGTGACGTAGTACTTGAAGTCGGTCGTGGCGTGCATCGCGGTGAACTGCCAGCGGAACGTGTAGCTCTGGCCGCCGCTCACCTTGGTGGTGGGCCATGCCCCGCCCGAGGGGGTCTTCGGGCTGTCGAGCTGGGCGAAGCGCGTGTTGTTGCCGGAACAGATCCGGCCGTCCGCCGCGCCGGAGCCCGGGAAGCCCTTCGGGCCCTCGACGCTCTGCGGTTCCCACTGGATGTCGCCGCAGTTGGTGACGGAGCCGTTCTGGCAGAGCTTCTGCCGGCTGATGGGGAGGTCGGTGTAGCCGTGGCCGCTCGCGCCCCCGGCGGTGAGCACGAAGGCTCCCGCCGTGGTGAGCCCGAGCGCGGCGGCGTACCACTTGGTCTTTTTGCGCATGCTGCCGCTCCTGGAGAACGTGGGGAGTTCAGTGAGGAGTTCCTGCGGAGCTTCGCGAGGAGCCCCGCAGGATGTGCGTGCAGGTCTAGACCAAGTCTGAGGTTATGGGCGTTTCTTGAACATGTCCATACCAATCACAGGACACGCTTCACTGACCTGATTCACCGACCTGATTCACCGACCTGATTCACTGACCCGATTCACGGGCTCTGCTCCTGCCGCCCCGAGCAGAAGGCGACCGTCAGGTCCTTCACCAGCGCCTTGCGCTCGTAGTCGTCGAGCTCCACGAGCCCCCGCATGGTCAGCCGCGTCACCGTGTCCTCCACCGAGTCGACCACCGAGGTCAGCACGGTCGCCCGGTGCTGGGCGTCCAGCGTCGCGATCCGGCGGCGGTGCATCGCGGCCGCGACCTCGGGCGCGTACTCGACCCGGACCGGCCGCACCGAGAACACCTCCAGGCCGATCGCGCCCGCGTCCCGCGCGACCAGCCGGGTCAGCGCCTCCCCCGCCGCCTCCGCCGAACCCCGCCCGGTCCCCGGCGTCTCCACCGGGATCCGGACCAGGGCCGCCTCGACGCACTCGCGCAGATACGTCTCGTGGTCCTCGACGCCGAGCGTGGCCCGCGCGGTGTCCCGCACCCGCCACACGACCAGGGCCACCACCCGCAGCGCGACCCCGCTGCCGTCGGCGGCGGGCATCGGCTCGCTGCGCCAGTGCCGCAGCCGCACATCCACCCGGCGGCGCAGCAGCAACGGGTTCACCCACAGCAGACCGGTGCGCCGCACGGACCCCCGGTAGCGGCCGAACAGGCCGAGCACCCAGGCCCGTCCGGTCCGCCCCCGGGCGAGGCCGCCGAAGCCGAACAGTCCCAGCGCGCCCGCACCGGCGTAGGCCGCCCACTGCTCCGGACCGAGCCCGGCGCCGGCGAGCTCCGGCAGCCGCAGCGCCTGCGCCACCAGCGGCGGCAGCACCCCGGCCCACCACGAGGCGGCCACGCACCCGGCCGCCCCGCAGGTCCCGGCGAACACGCCCGCCGCGCCCGGCAGCACCCGGGCCGGCCGCTCGACCAGCTCGGGGTCGACCTGCGCGACCGGACGGGGCTTGGCCTGCATCGGCCGGCGCAGCCGCGGCTGCTCGCCGGTGCCCGTCCGGCTGCCCACCACGGCGGGCCCGAGCGGCACCGGCCGCGGCTCGGGTTCATCGCGGAAGAGCAGGTGGACGGGGATCTCGGTCGTCGCCTCGTTCTGGATGAGCCGGGTGGGCCGGATGGGCCCCTCGGGCTCGGGCGTCTGTGAAGTGGTCGTGTTCATTGCGTGCCTCCAGCCTCCGCGCCAGATACGCCATGAGTGTGAGTGGAACCAGTGGAACTACAGGGGCGAGCGGTTCAGCGAGTGGTTCAGCGAGTGGTTCCGCAGGTGTTCGACGAGTGGTTCTACGAGTGGTTCTACGAGAAGAGGCGGCGCCAGGTCTCCGGGCCCGGGTAGCCGTCCGCCGCGCCGCCGCGCCAGCCCTGGGCGCGCTGGAAGGCCTCGACTCCGCGCCGGTCCGGCTCGCCCCAGCGCGGTCCCGGACCCGTCGTGTAGTGCTTGCCGAACCCTTTCTTCACCAGCTGCCGCCCCAGCTGCGTGACATAGGGGCTCTGCGCGCCGGGCCGGAACACACCCCGGCCCGGGTACGGGGGAACGCGCGACGCCGAGGGCGGGGCAGGCGCGGAAGAGACGGGCGTCGACGCAGTGGGCGGGGAAGCGGCGGGCGGCCCGGCCACACCGGTCGCCGCGATGCTCCTGCCCTGGCCGGTGATCAGCAGCGCCCAGGTCCTCGGGCCGGGCAGGCCGTCCGCGGCGGCGCCGCTCCAGCCCTGGGCCCGCTGGAAGGCCTGGGTGGCCCGGCCGTCGGCGTTCGACCAGCGCGGGCCGGGCCCCGCGGGGTAGAAGCGCCTGCCGCCGCGCTCGATGAGGAGCTTGCCCAGCAGGGTGACGTACGGGTTGTTCGCGCCGGGCCCGAAGGCGCGCCGCCCCGGGAACGACACCGTCGTCGCGGCGACCCCGGAACCGGGCCGGTAGCCCCCGCTCCCGCTCCCACTCCCCCCGCCGGCGTTGCCGTTGCTGCTGATGCTCACCTGCTGCGCGGTGGTCGGCGCGGGCGTCGTCAGGCCCTTGTAGCGATAGGGGATGTAGCGGCTGGAATTGCTCCAGTACGCGTAGGGCGTGGCCTGCCGGCGGGTGGTGGGACGGGTCTGCTCATAGACGATGTAGTAGCTGTGCGTGTAGTCCGTCCAGCCGCCGAAAATGACGACGTGCGAGCCTTTCTCGGGGTCGGACGGATTATGGAACAGCAGAATGTCGCCGGGCTGGAGTTCCTTCCTCGAAATCCGCGTCCCGTACTGGTGGAGACTGCCCGTCCACTCGTTCCCCGGCAGGTTCCAGGCCATGGAGACGAAACCCGAGCAGTCCTGCCGGTAACCGTCGTACCAGTAGGTGCTCATGCTGTACGGCACCTGCGCCGAAACCCAGTCCTTGGCCCTTCTGATGATGTCCGACCGGGTCGTCGGGGGTGTTTTGACCGGTCCCGCGAGCCCGCCGGGCCGGGCCGGCTGCCCGGCCGGACCGTGCAGCGGCGCCTTGCCGCCCTGGGGCGTGTCGGGCTCGTCACCTGCGGGAACGCCGGGCCGCTCGGGGGTCTGCGGGGCGGCGAGGGCGGGTGCCGCGTGGGGCGCGGCGAGCGCGGCGGCCGTCGCGGTGGCGACGACCAGGGCGCGGTGGGCGGCCGGGCGGCCGCCGAACGGGGCGGGCGGCGAATTCGGGATCGTCCGCCGCCGCGATACGCATCCGGGGCAGTCGCAGTCGCTCTCGGGATCGAATTCCTCGAATACCGGAGTCTCCATGCGATTCCCCTCACACTCCAGCTGGAAATGTCCGCGCCTGTGCACGTTCGCCAGTTTCTCAACTGTCTTCCCGACGCGCATGCTGACGGTCCGAATGATGTACGCGGCACCCGCCCGGCCCAGCGGCCCGGGCGGGAGAGGCCGGGGCTCGGGGCGGATGGTCCTGGGCACGGTCGGGGGTCCTGTAGAGTTGTCGCGTCAGCAGGCGCCGCTAGCTCAGTTGGTTAGAGCAGCTGACTCTTAATCAGCGGGTCCGGGGTTCGAGTCCCTGGCGGCGCACAGACACCGAAGGCCCCTCGCGAAAGCGGGGGGCCTTCGGCATTGCCCCTCGCGCCCTCTGTGCGGGCGTCGCCATCTAGGCCCCGGCGTACATCCGTTCTACAGTCGACGGGACGGTCCCGATCCGTGGTGGGTCCTTCACCTACCGTGACTTCGCAGCCTCCCGCGCCGGACGCCGGGTTACTCCCGCAGCCCGGGCGCGCGCGGTCGAGGACGGTCCGGTCGGCGGTTTCGGGGGAGCGGGCCGCCGACCGGGCCTGGTGGCCGCGAAGCCGGTGACACGTCCCGGTCCTGGGGCCTGTCCTAGACGGCCGGGCCGGTCAGGTACGCCGACACGATCACGTTGGCGGTGTAGCTGCGGCTGACCCGGTCGTAGGACCCGCCGCAGGTGATGAGACGGAGTTCCGCGCGGCCCGACTGGCGGGTTCCGTAGGCCTGTTGGGCGTCGAACCGGTCGCGCTGGACGACCGTGACGTCGTCCACGGTGAATTCGGCGACCTTGCCGTCGTCCCGGACCACCCGTACCGTCTCGCCGGCCTCCAGCGTGCTGAGCTTGTAGAAGACGGCGGGCCGGGTCTCGGTGTCGACGTGCCCGACCAGCAGGGCGGTGCCCTTGGCGCCGGGTTGCGCGCCGTCGGCGTACCAGCCGACCACGCCCGCCTGGTCGAAGGGCGGTGGGTCGACGGCCCCCTCGGTGTCCAGACCGCGGGCGACGACCGGAGCCTGCACACCCAGTTCGGGGATGTCGATGCGTTGCGGCAACGCCTGCCCCAACGGCTCGGCGGCGGGCGGGAGTTCGGCGTCCGGCGGACGGCCCACCGCGGCGATGTCGCCGGTGGCCGGGGCGGATATCCCGTGCCGTATGTCGGTCGCGTCGCGCCCCCACAGCCACAGCCCGAGCAGCAGCAGCGCCCAGGCCAGGCCAGTGAGGAAGCGACCGGAAGAACGTTCGCGGTCGGGCATCGCTCAGTCCGCCCTGTGTCTCCGGCGCAGCCCGCGGAACACGACGGCGGTCGCGGCGACGCCCACGAGCACCAGCCCGATGACCGCCTGCACGGTTCCGGGCCCGCGACCGTCCACCCGCACCCGCGCGTCCTCGGCGGCGGCGAGCGGGGCGGTGCCGCCGCCTCCGGCGTGGACCGGGGCGACGGGGGTGGCGGTGCCAGGGGAAGCGGAAGCGGAAGCGGAAGCGGAAGCGGAAGCGGAAGCGGAATGGGAAGCGGAAGTGATGGGCGGGGTCAGGCCGTCCGACTCCGACAGGTCGGGAGACGTCGGTTCGACGACCTTGATCCGGCCCTTCACCTTGACGTCGGCGCAGGTGATCTGCACGTCGTAGGTGCCCGCCACGATCGAGGAGCGGACCCGGGTGTCGCCGGAGAGCGTGCCGCCCGAGCCGACGAGTTGCGCGTCCGCGACGAAGGCGGCGGAGGCCGCGGTGGCCGTCCTGCCGACGCAGCCGCTGACCTTCAGCGTGACCTGGGAGCCGGGTGCGGGCGTGGACGGTGTGACCGAGACGTCGCCGCTTCCGTCCGCGCCGCCTTCGCCCGAGGCGTGGGCCGTGGGGATGAGCACCGCGGCGGCGACCGCGACACCCGCACAGAGAGTGACTTTCATTGAGCTCATCGTGAACCTCCAGCTATCTGGAGACTCCCTCGCCCCGACCCGATGCGCACCCCCAGGCGGGGTCTCGCTACTCCCTACGGGTCTGATTCGCTCCGTGCCGGGTTTCAGATCCGGTCGACGAGGTCCGCGATCGAGTCCACGATCTTCGACGGGCGGTACGGGAAGTTCTCGACCTGCTCGGGCCGGGTCAGTCCGGTCAGCACCAGGTAGGTCTGCATCCCGGCCTCGATGCCCGCCAGCACGTCGGTGTCCATACGGTCGCCGATCATCGCGCTGGTCTCCGAGTGGGCGCCGATCGCGTTCAGCCCGGTGCGCATCATCAGCGGGTTGGGCTTGCCCGCGAAGTACGGGTTCTTGCCCGTCGCCTTGGTGATCAGCGCGGCGACGGCTCCGGTGGCCGGCAGCGGGCCCTCGGTGGAGGGGCCGGTCTCGTCCGGGTTGGTGCAGATGAAACGGGCGCCGTCGTTGATGAGCCGGACCGCCTTGGTCATCGCCTCGAACGAATAGGTGCGGGTCTCGCCGAGGACGACGTAGTCCGGCTCGTGGTCGGTGAGGATGTAGCCGATGTCGTGCAGCGCGGTGGTCAGGCCCGCCTCGCCGATGACGTACGCCGTGCCGCCCGGCCGCTGGTCGTCCAGGAACTTGGCGGTGGCCAGCGCGGAGGTCCAGATGTTCTCGACCGGCACGTCCAGGCCCATGCGCTGGAGGCGGGCCTGGAGGTCGCGCGGAGTGTAGATCGAGTTGTTGGTCAGCACCAGGAACGGCTTGCCGGACTCCCGCAGCTTCTTCAGGAAGGCGTCGGCGCCGGGGATCGGCACGCCCTCGTGGATGAGCACACCGTCCATGTCGGTGAGCCACGACTCGATGGGCTTGCGGTCTGCCATGTCCGGGATCTCCCTGCCGTACGCGAGTACGCGGTCGTTGCGTGTGTACGCGGTCGCTGCGTGCGCCCCACCCTAATCACAGGCCGGATCTTGTGGGAATGGCCGGATTCGGACCGTCCACTGGCTGGGACGCGGGCGGGGCGCGGGCGGGGCGTGAACAGGGCTTGAGCAGCGCTTCGGCAGGGTTCGGGCAGGGCTCCGCCCCGGATCAACGGCGTCGGCGGGCCAGGAGGAGAGCCGCGCCCGCGGCGAGGAGACAGACGGTTCCGGCGACGAGGGCGGCGGGTGAGGAGAGGCCGGTCATGGCGAGTTCCTCGGCCTCCTCGGCGAGGGAGAGCGGGCCGGTGTCCGTGGCGGAGGGATGGTCGGGGGCGGGGGTGGGGTGAGCGGCGGAGGTCTTGCCTGCGGCGGAAGCCGAGTCGGAGGCGGAGACGGCCGGGTCGGGGACGGGACGGTCGGTTCCGGCCCCGGTTCCGGCCTCGGCTTCGGCTTCGGCTTCCGCGGCGGGGCCGTCCGTTCCGGCTGCGGCGTGCGGGGCGGTCTCGACGGCGAAGCGGTAGTCGTTCGACTGCCCGATCCAGTCGCCGTCGTCACCGTGCCGCTGGACGACGGCCGCGTTGGCGGTGACGGCGTTGGGCGCGGTGTCCGAGGTGAGGGCCAGGCGCAGCTTGACGGTGAGGGTCCGACCGGGGCCGACGGTGAAGCCGGGGAAGGGGGGCAGGTCGGCGGGGTGGTCGGCGGGGTGGTCAGCAGGGTCGGCGGGGTCGGCGGCATGGCCGTCCACGTCGTCCTCGTCGGTGAACGCTCCGACCAGTTCGTCGTCGTCCGTGGGCTCGAAGCGGACCGGGTGCGGTCGGCCGTCGGCGTAGAACTCCAGGCGGGGCTGGGTCGGCTTGAGGGCGCGTTCGGCGTCGACGAGGACGACGACCGGGTGGATCTCGCTGCAGGTACGGCGGGTGGTGTTGGTGAGGTCGAGGTACCAGATGCCGTATCCGCCACCGGCCCGGTAGGTGTCCGGGCCGCCGTGGAGGCGGGTGGTGAGGGGGAAGCCACCGGCTTCAGGGCCCGAGCAACTCGGGCCGGCTTCCGCGTGCGCGGGCACGGGAAGGAGGGCGGCGGCCGCGGCAAGACAGAGGGAGACAGGCGGGCACAGTCGCATGAACACGTGAGCCTGCCCGAGGAAACGACGCGAGCGGCAAAGGCACACCGCACGACCGTACGAATCCCCTCGTTCAGACGTAACCCTCGGGGGCGGCCTCCGTCATGGGGGCGGCCTCCGCCGCGGGGCCGGGCGGGGGCCGCCGGGCCGGGCGAGGGCCGCCGGACCGGGCGAGGGCCGCCGGACCGAGCGGGAGCCCCCGGGCCGGGCGAGGGCCGCCGGACCGAGCGGGAGCCGCCGGACCGGGCGAGGGCCGCCGGACCGGGCGAGAGCCCCCGGACCGAGCGAGGGCCGCCGGACCGAGCGAGAGCCCCCGGACCGAGCGAGAGCCGCCGGACCGAGCGAGAGCCCCCGGACCGAGCGAGGGCCCCCGGACCGAGCGAGGGCCCCCGGACCGAGCGAGAGCCCCCGGACCGAGCGAGGGCCCCCGGACCGAGCGAGAGCCCCCGGACCGAGCGAGAGCCCCCGGACCGAGCGGGAGCCCCCGGACCGGGCAGGAGCCGTGGAACTGGCCGAGGGCCGCCGGACCGAGCGGGAGCCCCCGGACCGGGCGAGGGCCGCCGGACCGGGCAGGGGGCCGCCGGGCCGTCAGCCGTCGCCTCTGCCGAAGACCGGGGCCAGGAGGAGTTGGGCCGCTCCCTCCGCCACGCCGCGTGCTCCGCCGGGGGCGAGGCGGACCGGTACGGCGGCCTGCGCCGAACCCTCGCGGCGGGCGCGGGCGTCGAGGACGGCGGCGACTCCGCGGACGAACCGCTCGGGCGCCGCCGCGATCGTGCGGCCGCCCAGCAGCACGGCGTCGATGTCGAGCAGACAGGCCAGGTTCGCGGCGCCCTCGCCGAGCACGCGGGCCGCCTCGGCGACGTCCCCCCGGGCGATGGCCGCCAGGCACAGCGCCTCGATGCAGCCGCGGTTGCCGCAGGGGCAGGGCGGCCCGTCCAGCTGGATGACCTGGTGGCCGAACTCCCCCGCGCCGGTGTGCGCGCCCCGGTGCACGGTCCCGCCGATCACCAGGCCCGCGCCGAGGCCCGTCCCGAGGTGGAGGCAGGCGAAGGAGCCCTGCGCGCGGCCGCCGCGTTCACCGCCGCCCTCCCTACCGCCGCCCGCCTCACCGCCGTCCGCCTCACCGCCGTCCGCCTCACCGCCGTCCCCCTCGCCACCGCTCCCCTCACGACCGCTCTCCTCACCGCCGCTGAGCCCGGCGGCAGCCGCGCCGCCGTGTGCGACGCCGACGGCGAGGCCGAGCGCGGCCGCGTTGGTGTCCTTGTCGACGACCACCGGCATGCCGAGCCGCGCCGCCAGCACGTCCCGCAACGGGAACCCGTTCCACTCGGGGAAGCCGGTGACGCGGTGCAGCACGCCGCGGGCATGGTCGAGGGGGCCGGGAAGCGCCACACCAACGCCGAGGAGGGACGACGCGACGGCCCCGGCGACCCCGGTCGACCGGATCGAGGCGTCCTCGACGACCTCGCCCACCTCCCGCACCACCGCCCCCAGCACGGCCTCCGCCCCCGCGCCCAGGAACAGCGGGACGCACCGTTCCCCCACCACCCGCCCGTCGAGATCGGCCAGGACCACCCGCAGCTCGTCCCGGTCGAGGTGGACGCCGACCGCGTGGCCGGCCTCGGGCACCAGGCGCAGCACCGTGCGCGGCTTGCCGCCGGTCGAGGCGCGGCGGCCCGCCTCCGCCGCCAGCCCCTCGTCCCGCAGCCGGGCGGTGATCTTGCTGACGGCCTGCGGGGTCAGCCGGGTGCGCTCGGCGAGTTCGAGGCGGCTGATGCCGTCCGGCCCGGCCGACCGCAGCAGATCCAGCACCAGCGCGGTGTTGTGGCTGCGCAGGGCCAGCAGGTTCACGCCGGTCGTGCGGTCCGGGCGATGCGCGCCCTCCGTGCCGTCCGGGCGGGCGCCTCCGTTCGTCAGGTTCACGCACCCATTCTCTCCCCTGCTTGCACTTTGGCAACAGCGTTGCGAAAGTGGAGTTCATGAGTGCTACTCCCCTCCGTGTGGGCCTGATCGGCTACGGCCTCGCGGGCTCCGTCTTCCACGCCCCGCTGATCGCCGCGACCGAGGGCCTCACCCTCGACACGGTGGTCACCTCGAACCCCGAGCGGCAGGAGCAGGCCCGCGCCGAGTTCCCGGACATCCGCCTCGCCGCCACGCCCGACGAACTGCTCGCCCGGGCCGACGAGCTGGACCTGGTCGTCGTCGCGTCCCCGAACAAGACGCACGTCCCGCTCGCCACCGCCGCCCTGAAGGCGGGCCTGCCCGTCGTCGTCGACAAGCCGGTGGCCGGGACCGCGGCCGAGGCCCGGGAGCTGGCGGCCCTCGCCGAGGAGCGCGGGCTGCTGCTCTCCGTCTTCCAGAACCGCCGCTGGGACAACGACTTCCTGACCCTGCGCCGGCTGCTGGACGAGGGCGAGCTGGGCGACGTCTGGCGCTTCGAGTCCCGGTTCGAGCGGTGGCGGCCGCTGCCGAAGGGCGGCTGGCGGGAGTCCGGCGACCCCGCAGAGATCGGAGGTCTCCTCTACGACCTCGGCAGCCACGTCGTCGACCAGGCGCTGGTCCTCTTCGGCCCGGCGGTCTCGGTCTACGCCGAGGCGGACATCCGCCGGCCCGGCGCGGAGACCGACGACGACACGTTCATCGCGATCACGCACGCGAACGGCGTCCGCTCCCACCTCTACGTCTCCGCGACGACCGCCCAACTCGGCCCGCGCTTCCGGGTGCTGGGCTCGAAGGCGGGATATGTGAAGTACGGCCTGGACCCGCAGGAGGCGGCACTGCGGGAGGGTGAGCGCCCGGCCGGATCCGCTGATTCTGCCGACTCCGCCGCATGGGGAACCGAGCCGGAGGAGCTGTGGGGCCGGCTCGGTTCGGGCGAGTCCCCGCTGACCGGCGGCGGAGAACCCGTACGGACCCTCCCCGGCGACTACCCGGCCTACTACGCTGCGGTGGCCAAGGCACTGATCGACGGCGGCCCGGGCCCGGTGACCGCCGTCGAGGCGGCCGCCGCCCTCGACGTCCTGGAGGCGGCCCGCCGTTCGGCACGAGACAAAGTGGCGGTGACGCTGTAATGGGCACCCACGAGATCACCCCGAAGTTCACCCCGGAGATCACCCCGACCCTGGAGGAGCTCCAGGGCCAGGAACGGCGACTGGTCTTCCGCCAGTTCACCCACGACGACGCGTGGGCGCTCGGCTCACTGCTGGTGGAACTGGCCCGCGAGCGCCAGGCGCCGGTCGCCGTCGACATCCACCGCTCCGGCCAGCAGCTCTTCCACGCGGCCCTGCCCGGCTCGGCCCCGGACAACGACGCCTGGATCGCCCGCAAGCGCCGGGTGGTGGAGCGCTTCGGCGCCTCCTCCTACCTGGTGGGCGCCCGCTGCCGCGCCAAGGGCACGACGTTCGAGGACTCCTCCCGCCTGGACCCCGACACCTACGCGGCCCACGGCGGCTCCTTCCCCATCAACGTGGAGGGCGTCGGCATCGTGGGCGCGGTCACGGTCTCGGGCCTGCCCCAACTGGAAGACCACCGCTTCGTGGTCGAGGCACTGGAACAGTTCCTGGAAAAGTACCTCGGCTGACGTGCCCCTTCAGGGGCGCGGGGAACTGCGCGACCAGCCACAACCGGCCTGCCGCCGACGGACCACCGCAGTTCCCCGCCCCCCCCAGCGGAGCGCTTACGCGTCGTTGAACTCCTGGCGCTGTCGGCCAAGCCCCTCGATCTCCAGCTCGACGACATCCCCCGCCCGCAGGTACGGCTTCGGCTCGGGCGCGCCCAGCGCCACGCCCGCCGGCGTGCCGGTGTTGATGACGTCCCCGGGGTACAGCGTCATGAACTGGCTGACGTACCGCACGACCTCCCCCACCGGGAAGATCTGCTCGGCGGTCGTGCCGTCCTGCTTCAGTTCGCCGTTGACCCAGAGCCTCAGGGAAAGCCCCTGCGGGTCGCCGACCTCGTCCGCCGTGACGAGCCACGGCCCGAGCGGATTGAACGTCTCGCAGTTCTTGCCCTTGTCCCAGGTCCCGCCCCGCTCGATCTGGAACTCGCGCTCGGACACGTCGTGCGCGACGGCGTACCCGGCGACATGCGCGAGGCCTTCCGCCGCCGACTCCAGGTAGCGGGCGGTGCGTCCGATGACGACCGCCAGCTCCACCTCCCAGTCGGTCTTGGCGGACCGGCGGGGAACGAGCACGGTGTCGTACGGGCCGACGACCGTGTCCGCCGCCTTGAAGAAGACGACGGGCTCGGGCGGCGGCTCGGCCCCGGTCTCGCGGGCGTGGTCGTGGTAGTTGAGCCCGATGCACACGATCTTGCCGATCCGCGCCAGCGGCGGCCCGATCCGCAGCCCGGTCGCGTCCAGCGCCGGCAGCTCGCCCGACTCGGCGGCGGCCCGGACCCGGCCGAGCGCGGCCTCGTCGGCGAGCAGCGCGCCGTCGACGTCCGGGACGACCCCGGAGAGATCCCGCAGAACCCCCTCGGGGTCGAGCAGCGCGGGACGCTCCGCTCCCGCCGTACCGACTCGCAGCAGCTTCATGGTGACTGTCTCCCTCGATCGCAACACGCCGTCCGACGGGTGCAGCCATCGGATGACTGGTCGATCCTCCAAGCTGGACGTCCACTCCGCAATACCCGGTTCACGTACTGGACCGTCACCGGTCCCGCCGTCGGTCCCGTCGTCGGTCCCGTCACCGGTCCCGTCATCGGTACAGGAAGGCCCGTTCGATCGCGCTCCACGTCGTGCTGGTGATCACGTACAGCGCCGCGGCCAGCGGTACGACGGCCACGGTGACCAGGGTGAAGAAGGACAGGAACGGCATCACCTTGGCGACCGTGCCGAGCCCGGGCACCTCCTGACCGGCGGCGGGCTGGGGCAGCGGCGTCCGCTTGGCCCGTACGAAGTTGAAGGACGCGACGGCCGCGACGACGGCGAACAGCCCGAGGTAGACCAGCCCGGCCGCGCCGAACATCCCGCCGCCGGTCAGCGCGTCCGTCCAGCGGTCGCCGAGGGGCGCGGCGAACAGCTCATGGCTGAGCAGTTCGTTGTTCGCGCCGCCGATCGAGGAGCTGGAGAAGAGGTGGTAGAGGAGGAAGAAGGCGGGCAACTGGCAGAGGCTGGGCAGCAGTCCGGACAGCGGCGACACCTTTTCCTCGGCGTGCAGCGCCAGCACCGCCCGCTGGAGCTTCTCGGGGTTCCTGGCGTGCTTCGTGCGCAGTGCGGCGATCATCGGCTGCAATGCCGTCCGGGCCTTCTGCCCGCGGGCGGCCGCCCGGGACAGCGGGTGGACGAGGAGCCGTACGAGCGCGGTGAACAGGACGATCGCCGTGGCCGCGGCGGCGGTGCCGAACAGGGGCTGGAGCAGGTCGGCGAGCTGCTCGACCAGGCCGGCGAAAGCGGACATGGGTACGGACAGGGGTGCGGACATGGGTGAGGAGCCCTCCGGGGGTCTCGTCGTGCCGGACGTCGACTTCGTGGCGGCATGACGACCCGCGCGGGGTCACGGAGTTGAGCCGGGCGGGCCGGCCGGGGGTGCCCTACGCGACGGTCGTCGGGAGGGCGTGGCCGGGGGCCCTGGGGCGCGGTCGGCCCGAGGCGTCGGGGTCGCGCTGCGGCAGGAAGGCCGTCCGCCTGGCCCGGTCCCGGATGGCGGTGCGCACCCGGGTGGGCGGGACGGCGGGGGCGCTGCGCGCGGCGACGTGCGTGCAGACGGCGAGCGCGGAACCGGCGGCGGCGGTCGCGGCGAGCGCGACGGCGGCGGAGAGCCCGCCGGCGTCCAGCAGCAGGACGTCCACGAGGAGGACGAACAGGAGCAGGGCGGGGCGCGGCACGAACCGACTGCGCGTCACGTTCCCTCCCCTCTCTGCTCGGTCACACCTGACCGGCCGGATCCGCCGGGTCGGGGTCGACCCCCGGCCCCGTCACCATGAGGACGTCCGGGACCGGACGACAGTTCCGCACCTGGGCCTCGCCGAGCTTGTATCAACCGTTTGACACAAGATCTCGTTCACGGCATCTTGTACTCACCCATTGATACAAGAGATGCAAGAGATAACCAGTGCTCACCGGGGGACTCAGCCATGCTCGACTCCGTCTCGCCCGAAAGACTCCTGGCCCGTGCCGATCTCTGCGCCCGCTGGGCCGGGCTGGCTCTGGGCCTCGCGGTCGTCCAACTGCTGCTCAGCATGGGCGGCGACGAACTCGCCATGCCCTTCGTCTCCGCCGTCACCGCCTTCGGACTGTGCGCCGTCGGCGGGGTCCTGCTCGGCGACTCCCTCACGCCCGCCCCGCAGGAAGCGGTCCGCACCGCCGGTCTCGCCCCGCGCCGGGTCCGGGACCACGTGCCGCCCCGCATGGCCCCGCTGCTCGTCTTCCAGACGGCCTGCATCATGGTCCTGCTGACGATCGGCGCCGCCACGGCCTCCCCCGACAAGGCCGGCCGCACGGGCCGCAGCCTCGCCGTCACCTGCTCCACCGTGACCAGACACCTCGGCCCGTGGCCCGGCCTCTACTACGCCGCCCCGGTCCTCGTCTCCCTCGCCCTCGGCACCGCCGCCTGCGTCTGGTCGCTGCGCCGGATCGCCCACCGGCCCGGGGACAACCAGCAGCGCCACGACCGCAGTTGGGCGATCACGGGGGCCTGGGGACTGCTGGTCTCCAGCCAACTGCTGCTCGTCGTCGGGATGATCGCGAGAGTGCTGTTCTACTCGCAGTGCGCCGGAATGCTGGGCAACGTCACGGCCCTGGTGATCTACCCCCTGGGCCTGCTCAGCCTGTTCGCCCTCGCGTGGTCCCTGTTCACCATCGTCGCGCCCCGGGCCGTGGACGATGACTGAAGCCGCCGTCCGCGTCGACACCACCAGCCAGGTGCCGCCGTACGAGCAGATCCGCGTCCAGCTGGCCTCGCTGATCGTCACCGGCCGACTGGTGGAGGGTGAACGCCTGCCGACCGTACGGCAGTTGGCGGCCGACCTGGGCCTGGCGCCGGGCACGGTGGCCCGCGCCTACCGTGAGCTGGAGGCCGCCGAGCTGATCCGCACCCGCCGGGGCGCGGGCACCCGGGTCGCGGCCCTCCCCGCCGAACCCCAGCACCCCGACGCCGGCCGACTCACCACCCTGGCCCGCGACTTCACCTCGGCGGCCCGCGCGCTGGGCGCCGACACGGAGACCATCCTGGACGCGGTACGGAAGGCGCTGGAGCAACGGCCGTAGGCCTGAGGGGAGTTGGCTCAGGACTTCGGCTCGTCAGGATTACGGCTCGTCAGGACTTCGGCTCGATGGAGGTCAGTTCCCCCCAGACCACCAGCCGATAGCGCGAGGTGTACTCGGGTGTGCAGGTGGTGAGGGTGAGGTAGCGGCCGGGGACGTCGTAGCCGTAGGCGGGCTTGGCGAGGGAACGGGGTACGGGCTGGATGACGCCCGAGTCGCGGGGTGAGGTCTGCGGCAGGATCTCGTCGACGGTGTAGGTGTAGGTCGCGTTCCTGGTCTCCACCTCCACCTTGTCGCCCTTCTTGAGACGGTTGAGGTACCGGAAGGGCTCGCCGTGCGTGTTGCGATGCCCGGCGACCGCGAAGTTCCCTTTCTGGCCCGGCTGTTGGGTGTCGGCGTAGTGGCCGGCGTACCCCTTGTTGAGGACCTTCTGCTTGCTCGTGCCCTCAGCGACGGGGACCCGGAGGTCGAGGCGGGGGATGCGGAGGACGGCGTAGGCCTGGGACGACGGGCGGCTGCCGCCACCGGTGCCGTCTCCGCTGCCGCTGCTGTCGCTGCCACTGTCGCCGCCACTGCTCTTCTCGCTGTCACCGGCGTGGTCACTGTCGCTCTCCGCATCGATGCCGGTGTCTGCGCCGGGGGCTGTCTCCCACTCCCGTTCCAGCGCATCGACCCGCCGTTCGGCGCCGTCCTTCGCCTCCCGGTTGGTCCACCACAGCTGGTGGACGACGAGGAGCAGGACCAACACCCCGGCGGTGACGAGCAGTTCGCCACTGCTCCAGAGCACCCACCGGTACCGGGCGCGCCGTCGCCGGGTGCTGTGCTGTACGAGGGGAATGCGCACGCGGGCACGATAGGCGCAAGGGAACGAGGTCTCCAGAGCGGCACCCGCACGACCTGGCCGTTCGCCCCCTCGAACCGGTGCGGAGCCGTCCCCTCCCCCTTCCTCCACAGGTTGGGGAAAGGGCTGTCAGAACTCTCGACAACCCCAGTCGCGACACCCGATGCTTCGATTCGGCCGAACGGGACAGGCCACGACTCGGAGTGGAGTGACCATGATCCGACGTAGAACACTGCTGGCCGCCTCCGGCGGTGCACTGTTCGGAAGCGCCCTAGCCGCAGGCACCGCCCACGCCGACGCGACGATCTCCGTCAACCCGGCGACGACGTACGGAACTTGGGAAGGCTGGGGAACGTCCCTGGCCTGGTGGGCGAATGTCTTCGGTGCCCGGGACGACTTCGCCGACATCTTCTTCACGACCAACTCGGTGTCCTACAACGGCAGAACCCTCCCCGGCCTCGGCCTGAACATCGCCCGCTACAACCTGGGCGCGTGCAGCTGGAACTCGGTGAGCGGCTCCAGCATGGTCGCCTCCGCCAACATCCCCGGGTTCAAGCAGATCGAGGGCTACTGGCAGGACTGGAACAACGAGGACCCGACGTCCTCCGCCTGGGACTGGACGGCGGACGCCGCCCAGCGCGCGATGCTCCAGAAGGCGACGGCGCGCGGCGCGACGACCGAACTGTTCGCCAACTCCCCCATGTGGTGGATGTGTTTGAACCACAACCCGTCCGGCGCGTCGGGCGGCGGCAACAACCTCCAGTCCTGGAACTACCGCCAGCACGCCTCCCACCTGGCGGCCGTGGCCCTCTACGCCAAGAACAACTGGGGCGTGAACTTCGCGACGGTCGACCCCTTCAACGAGCCGTCGTCGTCCTGGTGGACGGCGACCGGAACGCAGGAGGGCTGCCATATGGACGCGACCGTCCAGTCGGCCGTACTGCCGTACATGCGCAGCGAGTTGGACAAGCGCGGCCTGACGGCGACGAAGATCTCGGCGTCGGACGAGACGAGCTACGACCTCGCCCGCACCACCTGGAACTCCTTCTCGTCGACGACGAAGGGGTATGTGAACCGGGTCAACGTCCACGGCTACCAGGGCTCGGGCGGCCGCCGCGACCTGCTCTACACGGACGTCGTGACGACGGCCGGCAAGGCGTTGTGGAACTCGGAGACGGGCGACAACGACGGCACGGGCCTGTCGATGGCGAGCAACCTGCTCTACGACTTCCGCTGGCTGCACCCGACGGCCTGGGTCTACTGGCAGGTCATGGACCCGTCGACGAACTGGGCGATGATCGCGTACGACGCGAGCACGCTGGCGGCGGGCGCCGTCACGACGAAGTACTACGTGATGGCCCAGTTCAGCCGGCACATCCGCCCCGGCATGACGATCCTCGACACGGGCGTCAGCTACGCGGCGGCGGCGATCGACAAGACAGCGAAGCGGCTGGTGATCGTGGCCGCGAACACCTCCACCGCCGCCCAGACCCTGACCTTCGACCTCTCCCGTTTCACGACGGTGACGGGCGGCTCGTCCGGCCTCGTCCCCCGCTGGAACACGGTGACGAGCGGAACGGGCGACCTCTACACGGCCCGCTCGGACACCTATCTGAGCGGAAAGACGATCAGCGTGCCGTTCGCGGCGGGCGCCGTGCAGACGCTCCAGGTGGACGGAGTGACGATCTAGCTCCGCTGGGAGAGCCGGGGGAGGTGGGAGATGGGCGTCCGGCTCCCCTGGCCTGCAGATATCTCTCCTTTGTCACCCGGCGGCGCTACCGTGTCCCCCATGCGCCCCGACACGCCTGCCGAGAACGTCGACCACACCACCGAAGCGGCACGCCTGGAGCGGACCGCCGGCCTGTATCCCGAGGACGCGGAAGCCCTGCTGCTGCAGGCCGCGGCCCATCTGGAACTGGCCGGCGACCGCCCCGCCGCGACGACTCTCTACGACCGTCTGCTGTCCGCCCCCGACGGGCTGGTCAACGTCCATCTGGTCCGAGCCCTCAAAGCCTCGAACCTGTGGGAGTACGGCCACGAGGCGGAGGCCCGAGCGATCATCGACGGCATCCGCGCCGCGGCGCCCCGCGACCCGGCCCCCTGGGTGATCGTCGCGGAGTCCCTGGAGTCCCACGACGAGCTGGAGGCGGCGCAGGAGACGTTCACCGAGGGGACGACGGCGCTCCTGCCGAACGGGACGGAACCCCCGCACGCCGCCCACCCCCTCCTCTTCGGCCGCCACCGCGTCCGCCGCATGCTGGGCGCCGCCCACGACGACTGGGACGTCCTCGCGGACACCCTCCACTCCTCCCCCGTCTCCCTGGACGAGCTCCACGACCCCAAGCGCGTCTGGTCCCTGGGCTCGGACAACCCGGCGGAACTGGAGGCGGAGATCTCCCGCCTGCGCGCCGAACTGGGCGCGTACCGCGAGGAACTGTCCCGCCCGTTCCCGGTCGCGGTCCTGCACTGGCCGGCGGCGGAACTCGCGGAACTCCTGACCGCGTACCCGACACTGGAGGCGGAGTACCCCTCCCACACGGAACACCTGGCCGGCATAGAGGAGTCCTTGACCGAACTGGCCGCCTCAGGCACAGCCAACCTCGGCATCGTGACAGGCACAGTCCCGTCCTACGAGGCCTTCGCAGCCTCAGAGGGCACGTCCCCCGCCGACACGAACCTGCTGCCGCAGTACGCGACGACGCTGGCGGCGCGGGGGAGGGCTACGGGGTGGCCACCGGAGCGAAGGGTGAAGTGTTGGTGTGGGTCGGGGAACAGCTATGAGGCGTGCCATGGGGCATCAAGGGCCTGAGACCGGCATCGTGGCGCTCCTGGGACTCGCAGCCTGCAACACACGCACACGCGACGAGCCGGTTCCGGGAGTCCTCGCCCAAGACCATCATCGACCGTGACCACATGCATTCGTGAGGCATGACGACAGTGAACAGCGTGACGCCCTCCTCTCCCAGCGTCTCGGCCCGCATGAGCAGGCAGGCGAGCAAGGACACCGGCGTCGAGCTGGCCGTACGACGGCTGCTGCACGCCTCCGGCATGCGCTACCGCGTGGAGTACCCCGTACCCGGTCTGCCGCGACGACGGATCGATGTGGCGTTCCCCGGGGCGAAGGTGGCGGTCCTCATCGACGGCTGCTTCTGGCACGGCTGTCCGCAGCACGCGACGCAGCCGAAGGCCAACGCGGAGTGGTGGCGCACCAAGCTGGACCGGAACATGGCACGGGACCGTGAGACGACCGAGCATCTCAACGCCCAAGGGTGGACGGTGTTGAGGTTCTGGGAGCACACACGGCCGGAGGAGGCCGCCGACGCGGTGCGCGTCACGGTCGACCGCAGGAGACGCGAGATACGGGAGAGTGCCATCCGTCGGGCCGGAGGCACGGGAGAATGATCGGCTAACGAGCCGAGGGGGAACGACGGTTGAATGACAGACTGACTTTCGTGGACGTCTGCTCCGGCGCGGGCGGATTGGCGTCGGGGCTGGAGGACGCGGGCTTCACGCCGACGCTGCTCCTCGACGACAAACAGCAGGCGTGCGAGACGCTCCTGGCCAACCGACCTCACTGGAACGTCGTCCGCGAGGATCTGATCGACTTCGTGCCGGACGAACACCGGGAGAGTCTGGACGTCGACCTGCTCTCGGCGGGTCTGCCGCGGGTGAAGTCCGCCGCCGCCGTGGGGCGTTCGGACAGCGAGCCCGAGCTGCATCTCCTCCGGGCCGCGGTGTACCTCGTCCACGGCATCCAGCCGCGCGCACTGCTCCTGGAGAATCTGCCGGCGCTCGTACACTCGCCCGCGTACGAGGAGGTGCGCCGGTTCGTCTCGGAGGAACTCGCCCATCTCGGCTACCGGTTGCGCTGGTTCGTGCTGAACGCAGCGGACTTCGGCGTGCCTCAGGACCGGGAACAGGGCGTCCTGGTGGCACTCAAGGAGTCCTGGTTCGACGCCTTCACCCCGCCGAGGCCGACGGTCGACACGCATGTCCCGGTCGGCGAGGCGCTGCGGAAGTCCATGGCGGCGCGGGGGTGGCCGGAGGCCGACGCCTGGGCGGATCAGGCGAGCGCCGTGGCTCCGACCCTCGTGGGCGGCTCGGACAACCGGGGCGGTGCCGACGTCGGCCCGACCGGCACGAAGCGTGCCTGGGCACGGATGGGGATCAACGGGAACGCGTTCGCCGACGAGGTGCCGGGACCGGACTACGTCTGGCCCCGCTCGGACGACGTGGCGCATATGCCGAAGATCACGGTGGACCAGGCCGCCGTCGTCCAGGCATTCCCCCCGGAATGGCGGATCACGGGCCAGAAGACCGCCCGATACCGGCAGATCGGCCATGCCACCCCACCGCCGGTCGGCAGGGCACTCGGCAAGGCGATCGCGACCGCGCTGCGGTCCTCGGACCGGAAGTAGCTCGTGGGCGAAGGCACACCTGACAGCCGGATACACTTCTCGCACATGAGCCACGTCACGCACACACCCTCCTCACCTGCGGTTTTTCGCATCGTGGACCTCTTCGCGGGGCCGGGAGGACTGGATGTGGCGGCGGATGTCCTCGGTCATCGGGTCACCGGCATCGAATGGGACGACAACGCCTGTGAGACCCGTGCGGCAGCAGGGATGGACACCTTCGCCGGTGACGTGAGGGAGTACCGCGCCGCCCACTTCCCACGCGCCCAGGTACTGACGGGCGGACCGCCCTGTCAGACGTTCACCGTCGCCGGACACGGTGCCGGTCGCAGGGCACTGGACGACGTGCTGGAATACATCGCGCGGCTGCACGACGCCGTGCGCTCGGAGTCGACGCCCTGGCATGAGGTCTTCCGTACCTGGCGCAGGATCTCCGAGGAACTTCGAGACAAGGCCGACGAGGCGAAGGCGGTCAAAGCCGCGAAGCGCGAGGACGAGGCGGTCCGCTCGCTCACCCGCAAGGCGGCCAGGAAGAACCTCGCCGAGCACGGCTGCTCGACCGAGGACATCAAGACGGCGTTGAAGACGCTGGAGGCGCCGCTCGGCCTCACCCGCCGGGACGCCGACCTGGCGAGTCTCTTCGACGGTCTCGTCTCCCTGGAGAAGTCCCTCGACGCGCACCGGATCAGGTTGGAGGAGCTGGGCGACGAACGGACAGGGCTCGTTCTCCAACCGTTGTGGTGGGTGATCGAACGGAGCCGACGCCCCGGGCTGGAGCCCTACGAGGCTGTCGTGCTGGAGCAGGTTCCCGCCGTGATGCGGGTGTGGGAGGAGTACGAGAAGGTGCTGGCCACCCTCGGCTACCGGACCAGGACGCAGATGATGCACACCGAGGCGTTCGGCGTCCCGCAGACCCGCAGGCGTGCCGTGCTCATGGCCAGGCTCGGAAAGATCGACATCCCGGAGCTGGAGGAGACCCACGAGCGCTATCGGCCGGGCGGTGTTCCCGCCGCCTCGCGGGGCGCGGATCGCGCGGACGGGCTGCTCTGGGACATCGACGAGAAGAGCCTGGGCACGTGCGAGAAAGATCCGAAGGACTCCTGGGTGTCCATGGAGACCGCACTGAAAAAGGTCCGGGACATCGCGCCGGACCTGAACCTGCCGGACCGCCCCGCCTTCACCGTCGTCTCGAACTACGGGACCGGTGGCGACCCGGGCGCGCGAGGACGCCGTGACCACGACGCCCCGTCCTCGACGGTCACCGGGAAGGTCTCCCGCAACCGGCTCGTGCACAAGGGCACGGACACGGACCTCCCCCTGTACAGCCGGTTCGAACTCGCCGAGGCCGGGGTGCTCCAGACGTTCCCCGTCGCGTACCCCTGGCGGGGCGGTGACCGGCCCCAGCAGATCGGCAACGCGGTGCCGCCCCGGCTGGCACTGCACGTACTCCGGCATGTGCTCGAACCGGAGCTGAGCAAGAAGGAGGCCGCAGCCAGGCTGGAGCAGGCCGTTGCGAAGCTCGAGAACTGGCGTCCTCCGGGCGAACCGGTGAAGGTCCGCCGGCGCAAGGATCTGGAGGGGCACCCGCTCACCGACGGGTGAACCTCCGGCTCATGCCTGGGGGGTCTTCCCCCTGACGGGGGCCGTCTCGAAGAGTTCCGCGAAGTAGTCGGTCAGCTTCTCGATCGACGCCTCGGGGACGGGCTCCTCGTCGGGTCCGATCGGCAGTTCGTGACGGTCCACCGGCGGGGCGTTCTCGGCCTCGGCGATCCAGTGCCGCAGATCGTCGGGGTCTCGCGGCTCGTCCTCGACCATGGCGTCGTAGACGAGGGTGGCACCGGCGGTGTTGACCGCGGCCATCAGCCCGTTGATCTCCCGGCCGGTGGTGGCGATCCCCTTCCGGAGGACTCGGACCAGCGCCTGGGCCGTGGGCCGGTGGTCGATGAGGGACACACGCAGGACGGTGTGGATCAGGTCCTGGTTGGAGCAGGCGGCCTCCACCGGCGAGTAGTCCGGACCGTTGCGGAACAGTTCGGCCGCCCACCACAGACGTGAGAAACACTGACGGTCGGCGACGCCCTTGAATCGGGCCGCGCTGATGCGAGGCTCGGGACTCTTCGCCGTGGGCGCGCCCATGTGCCGCCATGCCACGTAGTCCGGGGCCACGCCCAGCGCCAGGTGATTCCAGATCCGCTGGTCGGCTGCCTCCCGCCGACTGATACGGAGCGCGGCATGAAGTCGGGGAGCCAGCCATGCGTCGGCCGCGGTCCGGTTCTCCCTGCCCTTGTAAGGCGCGTCCTCGATCAGCTCCCGCAGCGGTTCCACCTTCCAGCGGGGATCGTCCTCGGACAACGGCTCGACGACCTTGGCCAGGTCGACCCCGCCGTGTCCCTGGATCCCCCGAAGGAGATCCTCGGTCAGGAAGGGGTCGGCGGCCGTGGCGGAGAGCAGACCGAGCCGCTCCGGGATGTGCTGCGGTTCGAGGTGCTGGTACCGGTCGTTCACGGCAGGTCCTCCCGGTTGTTCCGTTGGAGCGCGCGCAGCATGTTGGTGAGCGACTGGCGCGCTCCCGCTCGACGTACGGCGGCGTAGTGGATGCGGGTCTGGAGTTCGACCCATCCCGCGTCCCCGGTCCGTCGGCGCTGGACCTGGCGAAGGGCGTCCTCGGGACGGAAGCCGGGTACCACGTCGGGAAGCATGTCCCGCAGCACCTCTCCCCTCCAGTCGGTGGGGAAGACCGGCGATCCGTCGGGTTCGACCTCCAGATCGCCGATCGCGCTGTGGAAGACGGCCGTCCACACGTCCGTGGCCATCTGGGACAGCAACAACTCGTGGACCTTGTTCTCCATCCCGCCGGTATCACCGCCGAGAAGGTCCGAGAACCCCTCCACGTCGGTGTTGATCATCACCAGGGGGAGCCGGCCCGAGGCGTCGACGATCCAGGGCACGTCGGCGTACGGGCGGAGCCATTCACGGGCGCTCTTGGAGAAGCCCGTCTGTTTCACGTCCAGGGCCAGGCCTTCGAGCGGCTCCTCGGCCGTGGTGTCGATCTTCCAGTCGACGTCCGTCTCGGTGATCGCCCTGCCAGGGATGTCATCGATGGTGGCCACGGCGTGGACCGCGAGGGAGGCGCGGCCCGCGTGGTCGTCACGGCGTACGTCGACAGTCCCGGACCACTCCCTGCTGTCCGGGCCGTCCTGCGTGAGGTCCACGGAGGTACGCACGTTGGTGTCGCCGTCGGTGAGTACCGCGAGCACCCGCACCTCGCTCCACGGGGCGTCGGCGTCCGTGGCCCCGGGCGGCAGGGTGGCGGACAGGGCGATCCGGGCCGTCACCCAGTCCTCGTGCTGGGCGACGCCCAGGGCGACGGTGCGCTTGGGGGTCGAGAAGGACGAGGTGTCCAGAGGGTCACGCGAGCCGTCGGGCAGCTTCAGGGAGACCGAAGTCACCCGCAGCGTGACGGGACGGTTGAGTCGCTTGTACGGATAGAACTTCATGCCTCACTCCCCTGAACCGGCACGGAGTTCGAGTACGAGTCGCGTCAGTTCGGTGCGTACCGGATGGCTGGTGGGATCGGTGGCGCCGCTGAAGACGGCCCGACGGACCCCAGGCGTGAAGTGCAGGACGCCGTCCCGGACCTCGCAGCCCTCCACCGCGACGAGCTCGGCCCAGTCGAGCCGTGGCCGCCCACCGGAGCGGACGTCGAGAAGGACCATCGGGGTCATGGCGGGCAGCTCGTCGGCGCGCGGCAGTTTCACCTCCGCGGTGATGCGCCACTCGCTCTTCTCCCCGATCTTGGCGTCCAGTTCGGAGAGTTCCGGCAGGCCCGAACCCGTGGGGCGCTTGGCCGGCGTCGACTTGCGCGGGACGGTGAGTTTCTTGCGGAGCTTGGTGTTCTCCTGCGATCCGGGGCGCTTGGGACGGACGACGAGTTCCTTGACCGCGGAGTTGACGTCCGTGGTGAGCCGGGCGATCCGATGGTGGGCGCTGTGGGACCAGCGGAGCGTCAACTCCTCGGTCTGGCCCCATCGGTCGTGCTCGGGCGGCTCGGCAGCCCGCAGGAACTCCTCGGCCTCCTCCGCGAAGGGCGCCGAATCCCCCGCCGCGTGCCCCACCAGCAGCACCGCCTGGAAGGCCGTGACGCCCAACGGCAGACCGTGGACGGACGACTTCTTGATGGTCATCCGGTTGCCGCGCAGGGAGTGGACCTGGTTCGAGGTCCCGTCCCTGTCCTCGCCCTCCGTCACCAGGAGCACGCCCTGGTGGACGCCGAGAGTGCCGTGCCGGCCGCCGGACAGGGGAAGCTTGAACGGGACGGTACGGAGCGCGACCTGACCGGACTCGGTGAGCCGGTCCACGGTCGTGCCCTCGTAGAAAGCTCGTAGGGCCCGGGTGCGGGAGGGCTCGTCCTCCATGGGGTCGACCTGCTGCTCCTCCACGACGATCTCGCCGTTGCGCAGGGTGCGCACCGAGGTCTCCAGCAGCGGGAGCCGGGCGCCGCCTCCGGTCATGGCCGCCCAGAAATCGCGACCCAGCGCCTCGACCAGGCGTTTGTGCATGTTCTTGATGTCACGGGTGCCATCGTCGTCGCCCTCGGTCTCGGCGGAGGAGTCCTTGGCCGGGTCGAGGCTCGCCACGTCGTGGGCGCCGACGATGAGGAAGGAGGTACCGGGCTCGTCGCTGTCACGGGCGAGGTGGAGGCGTTCGACCGTGTCCTCGTCGGCCCACCAGGAACGTACGACCTCGGCGTTGTGCGTCTCGGGGTCGGGGCGTCCGAGCCAGGCGGGGCCTGCGTACGCGGTGCCGCCGACGGAACGCCATGGCAGCTCCAGCCGCCCGATGACACGCCGTTCGGTGCGTCCCTCGTGCGGGACGGAAAGGGTGGAGTTGATCAGCACCAGGCCCAGCGCGCTGGTCGCCCAGAGCGTGGCCTTGCCGAGACCGTACGAGCCACCGGCTCCGGAACCGGACTTGAGGCTCTCCAACTGTCGACGGACGACGGCTGCGAACTTGCCGTCGTCGTAGTCGTCCCCGGTGAGGCCGGAGGCGTTGTAGTCGTCGACCCGCAACAGGATCAGCCGACCCTTCTCGAACATGTCGCGCACGCCGGCGTCCACGACCCGGCCGACCTTCTGATCTGCGGACGACTCGGAGACGGCCGAATAGTGGGGCTGGAGCTCGTCCCAGAGGAGCGCGGCACGGAAGGCCTCCAGTTTTCCGCCGGTGAGTTCGTGGATGGTGTATCGCACGCGTACCGGGCGACCGTTCTTCACGATCCGCTCGTCGAGGCTGTTCTGGCAGGTCTCGCGCGCGAGCACCTGGACGTCCGCGTCGAATGCGAAGGCCGCCGCGTTTCCGCCGTCGCGCCCGCCGTCCCGGTAGCCGGGTCGGTGGTACCAGGTGACGGGCAGACCGGCCTGGGTGTCAGCGGTGCGCGTGTGGACCGTGCCGAGGTCGGTGCCGAGTGCCTCGGCGATCTGCACCATGACGGAGGGGCGCGGCACGGAACGCCTGGTGACCCAGGCGGAGACCGCAGCCCGGGTCATTTTCAGTTCCCTCGCCAGCTCCGTCTGGCTCATGTTCGAGATCGCAAGCTGACGGGCCAGCCAGGGCCCGAACTCCTCGCCGGCCTCCATGTGCCTCCCCAACTCCTTGTGCTTCCACCGTTGTGTACACGACTCCGGACAGGCTAATTTGACAGGCGATCACTCGTCAACAAACGCTTGACGGGCCCGGTCCTCGGCATCCGGACACCAGGGTGTCCCATTTGGTCGGAATCTACCGACTCGATGCGCGACAGCCGAAATTCCGCTTCCCTTTCGCGAACGTTTGCGAAAATCGGAATATCGACATCCGGAAATCGATTCGCTAAATCACTTAGCCCGAACGAGTGAACCCTGCTAAGGTCGTTGAAGGTGGTTCTACCTCCTGACTCAGGAATCTCTGAGTGACAGACGGCACAGCCATGTCTTCATCGAAAAATTCTCCGGAAGTTCTCGTGGCACGAGGACCCGGAAGACAAAACAGGAGGAAGAGCAACGTCATGGATGAGCCTTCCGGGGAGGCGGACCCTCCGTCCGCTTTCGAACCTTTTTCTGGACGCGAGATCCACTGTCTGGAACTCCAGAAGTTATCGACGGGCGACGACGTACGGAAAAAGCAGATCTTCAATTTTTCCGGACTCACTCCCGAAGATCTCGACGAGTCCTGACACTCCTTTCGAGGATTCACCGAAATCCTCAAGAGTCGCCCGGGACAATCCCTCGACCGACCTTCCGGAGCCCCGCAGGCAACTCGGTCCAGCCATCCTCACCTGCACATTTCAGAGCAGATTTGTCTCGTTGCTTTCCGCTTTCCTGATTTCGTCATCCCGCCCACCGCAGGAGTCGTGAAGAAGCAGTGTCCGAACCCTCGTCGCCGGTATCGCTGGTCATCGCCACCGTCCTGGAACAGTCATCGCGCGTTCTCCAGACATACGAGGTCGACCCCGGCCTGATTCCCGAGCACGCCAACGGTGAGCGCCGAATCACCCAGGGCGGGTACGGAGATCGGCAGCTGTTCGAGCTCGTCCAGAACGCCGCCGACGAAATCGCGGACGAGCCCGGCGGTACCACTCATGTGGTTCTCACCACCACCCACCTCTACTGCGCCAACGAGGGTTCACCGGTGACGGCCGAGGGCGCCGAAACCATTCTCCGTATGAGCATGTCCCGTAAAAGGGGTGGCCAGATCGGCCGCTTCGGTGTAGGGGTCAAGTCCGTTCTGGTGGTCACCGACGCCCCTCAGTTCTTCAGTACCTCCGGTGCATTCGGGTTCGATCGCGAATGGGCACGCGAACAGATCCGCTCGGTCCCCGGTGTCCTGGAACGTCTGGGCGACCGGTTCGAGGCTCCGGTGCTCCGGATGGCCCGCCCGCTCGACGCGGCTGTCGAGCGGGCGGCGGACCCCGTGCTCGACGAGCTGCTCGGCTGGGCCAGCACCGTCGTACGGTTGCCGTTGCTCCCCGGGGCCGCCGGCAGGTTGGCGCTGGACATGCACGGGGGGAAGACCTCCGCCGGGACGAGCCGCGAGGAGTTCCCGCTCGGGTTCCAGCTCCTCTCCCCGCACGTGGCGCGGGTGGTGCTGGAGGACCGCAGGACGGTTCCTTCGGCCCATCGCGTGCTCTCGACCGAGCGGGACGGGAATCTGCACACGGTGCGGGAGGAACGGACGGACAGGTCGCCCCGCGACACCCGGTGGCGGGTCTTCACCGCCACGCACGAGCCCGGCCGGGCGGCCCGCGCCGATGCCGGTGAACTGCACGACCGCCTCGATCTCGAACTCGCGTGGGCGGTGCCGGCGTTCGAGAAGGACCCGGAGAGCGGGCTCTGCATCAGTCGGTCCCGGGGACGTGGCCGCTTCTGGTCCTTCTTCCCCACCAAGTACGAGATGTCGTTGAGCGGCATCCTCAACGGCGCGTGGAAGACCAACGAGGACCGGCAGAACCTGCTGGACTCCTCCGCGTTCAACGAGGAAATGATCAAGGTCTCCGCCGCACTGGTGGTGGACTCCCTGCCGGGCCTGTCACCGGCCGACGATCCCGCCGCGTACCTCCCTCTCCTGCCCGGGCGTACGAAGGAATCGATCAGCTGGGCCGACGACTTCCTGACCCAGGAGATCTGGAAGCGGGCGGCCGGCAGGCCCTCGCTCCCCGATCAGGACGGCGTACTGCGCGTTCCGACCGAACTGCGGATCCCGCCTCGCCTCGACAAGGACCACCACACGACCTGGGCACGGATGTGGCACGAGACGCCCGGTCGACCCTCGAACTGGCTGCACCCCTCGGCGGAGGTCAACATCCTTCGCTCGGGAAAGGTCCAGCACGTTCTAGACGCAGCCGAGCACGAGCGATCCAGCGTCCGCGAGTGGCTGGAGGCCCTGGTCCCGGACGGCTCCGCGGTGGCGTCCGCGACCGCCGTCCGCATTCTCGCGGACATGGTCCGGACGGGTTCTCCGTACGTCGAAGAGGCGCGCAAGGCCAGGGTCGTGCTCACCGAGGAGCACGGCCTGGTGCCGCCCGTCCCCGGTCAGGTGTTCCGTCGCGCCGACGACGACGGGCCCCGCGAGTCCCTGGTGTACGTGGCACCCGAGATCTCCGAGGACCCCGAACTCGCCTCCGCCCTCGACGCGCTCGGGATCCGCGAGGCCGATGTGGAGGGCCGCTTCGTCAGCGTCCTCGACCGAGGCCTCGACGGCTACGGCGACGCCGACTGGGAGCGCTTCTGGAATCTTTTCCGTCAGGCCGGCGGACACCGGCTGATCGACACCGTGCTCCAGCACGTACCGGACGTCCCCCGTACCTTGCGGGTGCGCACCGCCGACGGGAGGTTCCGTCCGCTGCGCGACTGCATGCTGCCGGGCGCGGTGGTGAGCGCCGAACGTGACCCACGTATCGCCGTCGACATGCGCTTCCACTCCGACGACCTCGCCGTCTTCCGCCAGGTGGGCCCGAGAGAACGACCCACCACGGCGCGGCCCGAGGGCGAGGCCTGGTTCGAGGAGTACCGGGAGGCGGTCCACGCGACCTACCTGCATGGGCTGGACAAGCGCGCCCCCCGGCCCACCCTCAACCGCTTGAAGGTGGAGGGAGCCCCCATCGGAGGACCGCTGCACCTGTTCCCGTCGCTGTCGGAGGAGTCCCGCGCCGCCTTCCTGAAGGCCCTGCCGGACGACGCCGTGGTGGACAACTGGACGCGGCAGATCGGCGCACAGTCGAGCACACGGCAGGCCGTCGAGTCGCCGATCCGCTGGATGCTCAGGAAGCACGGCACGGTCCTCACCTCCCAGGGCGTCAAGCCGCTGGCCGAAGCGGTCGGACCTCAGCTGGCTTCCTACCGCGACGTCCTGCCGGTGGCCGACCTGTCCCCCGAGAAGGCCCGAAAGCTGCGGCTGCCCACCACGGTCGACGACGTGCCGGCCGAACGCTGGGCACCGCTGCTGCTGGAACTGACCCGCAGCGAGGACGACAGATTCGTCGGCAACACGTACGTGATGCTCACCCGGCTGGGTGCGGCTTTCCCCGAGGACTCCCTGACCCGTTGTCGGATCGGAGACACCTGGAGCACCCGTCCCGACGACGAGATCGTCGTCGCCGTCGGCGCGGCCGAGTACCGTGCCCTGCGCGCGGAGCAGCTCCCCGCGCTGCTCATGGGGACGGCGGCCGACGCCGAGCTGATGATCGAACAGTGGGGCATGAAGTCCTACACGGGGGCGATCACCCGTGAGACCCGCGAGGTCCCGGAAGGCGAACCGGTCCCGCTCGTCGAGCTGTACCCCGCGCTGCGCCAGCGGCTCGGCAGCGCCCATCGCGGCAGTCTGGTGCAGCGGTGCACGGAGTTGGAGGAGGTGACCCGGACGGACAACGGCACCAAGTCTCGCGCACTGGACGCGATCCGCCAGGGGACCACGGTCAAGGTCCTGGTCCCCTTGGAGCGGGAGCCGATGCTCCGTCTGATCGACCGCGAACTGGAACTCGGACTGGGCGCGAGCGGCTGCCGGACGGTTCTGGAGCGTGAGGAACAGATGGCCCGGGACAGCGCGGCCCAGGCCGCGGTGAAGGCCGTGCGTGACGCGACGGACGTGGTCACCAAGATCGAGCTGCTGATCGGCACCGAGGCTCTCCGTTCGGGGCTGCCGGACGGTCTGCTGGACGCGGAGGCGGAAGCGACCGGGGGCACGGAGCCTTCCGCGCACCGGGTCGCGCAGATGGCATTCAACGCGCGCGGCGACAGGGTGCTGCACCACCACGCCCGTGACATCCAAGTCCGTTTCCCCAACGCACCTGTCGGATACGGGGGTTCGGCGGCGGCGATCTCGTTCGTGTCCGGTCTCGGGCTGCCGATGACCTTCGCGGGTTCCCGCACACCGTCCCCGCCCGCCTCCGAGACGGTCGACGGGCCGCGGGACTTCCCCGCGCTGCACGCCTACCAGGAGGATCTGGTCCGCAACATCACCACGCTGCTCGACCGACTGGCGCCGCAGCGGGCCATGCTCTCGCTGCCCACCGGCGCGGGCAAGACCCGGGTCACCGCCGAGGCCGTGATCCGCTGGGTGAAGCGGGTGGGCGAACTGGAGGGGCCGCTGCTGTGGATCGCGCAGACCGAGGAGCTGTGCGAGCAGGCTGTGCAGAGCTGGAAGTTCGTATGGGGCAAGGTGGGTGCGGAGCGTCCACTCACCATCAGTCGGCTCTGGGGAGGCAACGAGGCCGGTGACGTCCAGGGGCACCCACACCTGGTGGTGGCCACCGACGCCAAGCTGGAGCGGTGCCTGGACGGCGACGCCTACGACTGGCTGCGGAAGGCCTCCTTGGTGATCGTGGACGAGGCGCACACCGCGATCTCGCCCCGATACACCGCCATTCTCGGGGAGTTGGGGCTCACGCAGTACGAGACCCGACGGCATCTGCTCGGTCTGACCGCCACCCCGTTCCGCAACACCAACGAGGAGGAGACCAGCCGTCTGGTGGGCCGCTTCGGCCGGCGACGTCTGGACGAAGGCGTCTTTCCCTCGGGCGACCCTTACCGGGACCTCCAGGAATGGGGCATGCTCGCCCAGGTCGAGCACCGCACCCTGGAGGGCGGCAGCATCGAGCTGACCAGTGACGAGAAGGTCCAGGCGGACCGCATGGCCGTGCTCTCCCGCTCGGCCGAACAGCGCCTGGTCGAGGACCACGCGCGCAGTCTTCGTATCGTCGAGGAGGTGGCCGGCCTCCCCGAGGACTGGCCGACCCTGCTGTTCGCGACCTCCGTGGACCACGCCAACTCGCTGGCCGCCCTGCTGAACGACCGGAACGTGCCCTCCGCAGCCGTCGACTCGACCAACAGCATGCAGGACCGTCGTAGGCGCATCGACGACTTCCGCGAGGGACGCATTCGCGTGCTCACCAACTACGGCGTACTGACTCAGGGGTTCGACGCTCCCGCCACCCGTGTCGTGGTGGTGGCCCGCCCGGTCTACAGCACCAACGTCTACCAGCAGATGATCGGTCGCGGCCTGCGCGGCCCGAAGAACGGTGGAAAGCCCACCTGCCTGATCCTCAACGTCAGCGACAACATCGCCAACTTCGACACCCAGCTTGCGTTCAACCAGTTCGAGCACCTCTGGAGCCGTAAGTGACCGACGCCTATCTGGACAGCCCCCCGCTCACCGAGGAGCAGCGGAAGGTCGTCGAACAGCCGTGGGACTCGCGGGTGTTGGTGACGGCGGGAGCCGGGGCCGGCAAGACGCACACCCTGGTGCGCCGACTGGACGCGCTGTGCGGTCACGAGGACCCGGAGGAGTCGTTGCAGGCCGCCGAGATCCTGGTCCTGACCTTCTCCCGTGCAGCCGCCCGCGAACTGCGCGAGCGGATCGCCCGGCACGGCGAGCGGGCCCGCCGGGTCCGGGCGCAGACCTTCGACGCCTGGGCGTACGGAGTGCTCGACCGGACTTTCCCGGACGGGGAATGGGGAGGCACGAGCTTCGACGAGCGGATCGCGGCGGCGGTGGACGCGGTCGAGAAGGGAGCGCTGGAGATCGGCGACTCCGATCCGCCCTCCCATGTCGTCGTGGACGAGGTGCAGGACCTGCTGGGCGTGCGTCGCGAGCTGGTGGAGACACTGCTCGACCGCTACCGGGACAGCTGCGGCTTCACGGTCGTCGGGGACATGGCCCAGTCCGTGTACGGGTTCCAGATCGCCGACCCGGACGAACGGCTGGACGAGACCGGCCGGTTCTTCGACTGGTTGCGCGTCTCCTACCCCGACGACCTGGTGGAGCTCGAGCTCACCGGCAACTTCCGGGCCACCACCGACGAGGCCCGGGTGGCGCTGGCGTACGGCCCGCGTCTCCAGCGGCTCACAGAGCGGGACGAGGCCGGCGTGCTCTACGACGAACTGCGCGACCTGCTCCTCGACCCGGTGAACGGCATGGGCGACCTCACCGACGAGTTCGCTCTGGACGGTCTGCGCGACCTCTCCGACACCTGCGCCGTCCTCACCCGCGACAACAGGGAGGCTCTCGTGGTCTCCGAACTGCTGCACGCGCACGGCGTCGAGCACCGGCTGAGACGTCCGCTCGAAGACCGTCCCGTTCCTTACTGGGTGGGCGAGTTGCTGCGTCGTGCAGACGCGACCGGTCTCACCGAGGACCGGTTCCGGACCATGCTCGGCGAGATCCCCCTGCCGTTCGAGCCGGACGCGTCGACGCTGTGGACCGTCCTGCGGAGGGTGGCCCGCGGGTCCGCGCGGGGCGTGCTCGACCTCGGCCGACTGCGGCACGCGGTTGCGGGGGGCAGATTCCCCGACGAGGCGGCCGACCCCGAAACCGCCCGGATCGTCGTCTCGACCGTCCATCGGGCCAAGGGGCTGGAGTTCGACCGGGTGATCCTCCTGGCCCCTCCCAGCACCGAGGAACTCGCCCGGCGGTACACGGACGACCTGGACCTGCCCGCCGAGGCGCGTGCCCTCTACGTGGCGATGACCCGCGCCCGACAGGACCTGTACCACGTGAAGTCCCCGGAGCTGCCGCACTTCGGGCGGACGGGGAAGCGGGGCGACGGCCGGCGCTACCTCGGAGGCTGGCAGTCGTACAAGCGATTCGGCATCGTCGCCGAGGCCGGCGACGTGGATCGGGACGACCCGCCGGGCCCCGAGGGGAACGCGGGTGACGTGCAGAGGTACCTGTTGGAGCAGGTCGCTCCCGGGCACTCCGTTGTACTGCGCAAGCGGCACGACATGCCCATGGGCGAGTCGCAGAGCCCGCCCTACGCCCTGCTGCACGAAGGGCGGGAGATCGGGGAGGCCTCGCGACGGTTCCGTGAGGACCTGTTCCGGGTGCAGAAGGTGAACAGGACGTGGGAGCCTTCCTGGCCCACCGAGATCCACGGCCTGCGGATCGACACCACGGAAACCGTGACGGGCAGCACCGCGGCCGGCGCCAACGCCGGTCTCGGCGACCGGGGCGTGTGGATCGCCCCCAGGATCACCGGCGTCGGACGGTACCGGTGGACGGACAACGACGAGGAGCAGAACACGTGACGAACGGGGCGTACGGGCACTCCGAGCACTACCGCGTGCGGGACGAGGACCTCCTCGTGGGGCTCCGCCGCGAACTCCTCGGCCCTGCCGAGGATGCGGACAAGGACGACCGGGAGGAGATCCTCACCCAGGACACGCCCATCGACCGGTACCCGACCGGGGTTCTGTACCCGGGTTCGGCGGACAAAGGCGCGGCGGAAGCGCGCAATGAGGAGGCCGCCGAGCAGGACGGCCTGGACACCCCGCCCGTGCTGACCCGCGACAGCGTGGAGGAGTCCGGCGCGGAGCGTGACCCGGGGCGGCCGGGGGACCGTCGCCCCTCGTCCATGGGCCTGACCTTCGCGGTCGACCCGGACATAAGCGGGACGATCGTGGTCTCGACGCGCGCCGCCGCCTACCGTCCGACCGACACGGACGGCAGGCCGATCGAAGCGCGCAGGGCCGAGGCCCGCACCTTGTCCGCCCAGCGTGAGCACTGGCGGCGGGAGGAACTCGATCTCCCGGACCACACGATCGACGTCACCGTGCCGGGCAGCGGCGTACGGGCCCGGCTGCACACCGACAGGAAGCTCGACCTGCACGCGATCGTCCGTCGCCCCGACCCGCGGTCGGGGGCGGTCAGCGTCACGGTGACCCTGATCAACGCGGAGCAGGTCGGCAAGTACGACCTGAAGGACGCGTTCTCCCTGTTCCAGTGTGGCCTTCGGGTCCGCGCCGCCGACGGCTCCACGGCGTTCGTCGAACGCTCCGCGAGGACGACCTCCCACGACCCGGAGGTCGCCACGAGCCGGCTGCTGCACCGGCACGCGCCGACCTTCGCCGTCGGGCACGGCTGCTCGGCGGAATGGGAGTGGACGCCATCGCCCATCGGGGTGACCGACACCCATGAGGGCGGCGTGCCCGAGGTGCGCAGCCAGTTCGTACCGTCGGTGGAGGTGCTGCTCACCGACTCCAACCCTGAGATCGACAGCTCGACACTGTCCATGCTGGGACTGGCGGAGAAGCCCGACGCCGAGATCCTGGCCGCACTGGAAGGTCTCGCCTCGGGGTACGAGCGGTGGATCGACCGCAAGCGAGCCGAGGCCGAGGCCCTGGCCGGCACCCAGCACGATGAGGCCGCGCGGAATCAGGTGAGGGCCTGCCACGAGGCTCTCGGACGCATCCGTGAGGGTATCGAGCTGCTGCGGACCAAGCCCGACGTGATGCGGGCGTTCCGCCTGGCCAACCGTGCCATGGCCGATCAGCGCGCCCGCAGCGACTGGGTGCGGAAGGGACGGATCGGCACGCCGGACCTGACCAAGGGGCGCTGGCGCCCGTTCCAGATCGCGTTCGTGCTGCTGTGTCTGGCAGGGATCGACGACCCCCGCCACGACGACCGTGCGCTCTCCGACCTGCTCTGGTTCCCCACCGGTGGTGGCAAGACGGAGGCCTATCTCGGCCTGATCGCACTCACGTCGTTCCTGCGCCGCATCCGTAAGGGAGCAGCCGGCGCCGGAGTCACGGTGATCATGCGGTACACGCTTCGTCTGCTCACCCTTCAGCAGTTCGAGCGCGCGGCGATCCTGCTCTGCGCGATGGAACAACTGAGGCGTCGCGAACCCGAGTTGGGTGAGGAAGAGTTTTCCGTCGGCATGTGGGTCGGCCGTTCGGCCACTCCCAACACGCTGGAGAAGGCCGACGAGAAGCTCGTCGAGCTGCGCCGGAACCTCGGCAAGAGCCTCGCCAAGGAGAATCCCGTCCAGTTGCACGCCTGTCCGTGGTGCGGTGAGCGGCTCGACGCGCGCGACTACGACGCCGACGTCGAGGCCGCACGGATGTTCGTCCGCTGCCCCGGCGAGCGCTGCGACTTCGCCGACGGCCTGCCCGTCCACCTGGTCGACGAGGCGGTGTACGCCGCCCGGCCGACGCTGGTGATCGCCACCGTCGACAAATTCGCTTCGATGCCGTGGCGCCCGGCCACCGCGGCACTGTTCAACCGGGACGACACGACCGACCCCACTCCGCCGCCGGAACTGATCGTCCAGGACGAACTCCACCTGATCTCCGGACCGCTGGGGACCCTGACCGGCCTCTACGAGACGGCCGTGGACGCCCTCGCGAACAAGCCCAAGGTCATCGCGTCCACCGCGACCATCCGCCGCGCCGCCGACCAGGGCAAGCACCTCTTCGCCCGCGGAGTACGTCAGTTTCCCCCTGCCGGACTGGACTCCCGCGACTCCTGGTTCGCCGTGGAGACCCCTCGCGAGGAGAAGGCGAGTCGCCGCTACGTCGGCCTCCTGGCACCCGGCACCAGCCAGTCCACGCTGCTGATCCGTACGTACGCCACCCTGCTGCACCGGGCGATGCACGCGGACACGGACGACGACGGGGTGAAGGACACGTACTGGAGCCTCGTCGGCTACTTCAACAGCCTGCGACTGCTCTCGGCCGCGGAACTCCAGGTCCACGACGACGTGGTGGCGTACCTGGAGCTGCTCGCCGAGCGCGAGGGAAGGGAGGTCCGACCGATCCCGAACTACTCGGAGCTGACGAGCCGCGTCGACGCCAGCGAGATCCCGACCCGCCTCAAGCGCATCGAGAAGCGTTACCCCGACGAGGACGCGGTGGACGTGCTTCTGGCCACCAACATGATCGCGGTCGGTGTGGACGTCGACCGGCTCGGTCTCATGGCCGTGATGGGCCAACCGCAGACCACGGCGGAGTACATCCAGGCGACCAGCCGCGTCGGGCGCGCACACCCGGGATTGGTGGCGGTCATGCTCAACTCCTCCCGTTCCCGGGACCGTTCACACTACGAGAGCTTCCAGCACTTCCACTCGGCTCTCTACCGGGAGGTCGAGTCCACCTCGGTCACCCCGTTCTCCGCGCGCTCCCGCGACCGGGGCCTGCACGCGGTGATCGTGGCCCTGGCCCGCATCCTGATCCCGGCCGCCCGCCCCAACGACGGTGCCGCCAAGGTGGAGTCGTACGAGGCGGTGCTCAGGAACGAGGTGAAGGACATCGTCCTCGACCGCGCCGGCACCGTCGACAGCAAGGAGATCACCGCCGTGTCCAGGGCGTTCGACGAGTTCGTGGATTGGTGGTGCAAAGAGGCCGATGTCCACAGCGGCCTGCTCTTCGAACCTCAGCGAGGCAGCCGCTCCCCGTCGATCCTGAAGTCGTACGACGACGAGACCGAGGACCGCGAGGCATGGCCCACGCTGTGGAGCCTGCGCGACGTCGACGCCGAGTCCGCACTGTTCATGGAGGGAAACCGATGACCCCGCCCCCCGCCCGCCGCCGCCGTACGGGTCAGAGCGGTGCGCCCGCCCACAACCTGCCCCGGCGGGGTTCGGTCCGCCGCGCCCAGGCCATCACCACCTACGGTGTCGGCTCGCTCATCGCGGTCGACCAGGAGTCCTTCGTCGTCTCGGGTCTGGACGACGCGGAGAGGAGTTGGCGGGCGGACGAAGCGCCCCGGATCTACGAACGGCGTCTGGCCCGCCTGCTCGGCGTCGGCTATTTCCGGCTGCCGCCCGCGTCCGCCGACGACAGCAAGGACGGCATGCGGGTCCGCCGGTTCCCCCAGATGCACTCCTGCCCCGACTGCGACGAGCTCCAGCGACACCGCGACTTCAACCCGCCCGAGGGGCGCAGCGTCTGTGGCACCTGCGAGGTCGACCTGGTCCCCTCCCGCTTCGTCGTCGCCTGCGAGGACGGGCACCTCGACGAGTTCCCGTACTGGCACTGGGTCCACCGGTCCACCGAGCCGGGGACCAAGGCCGGGCGGTGCGGCGGGCAGCTCAGGCTGCGTTCGTCCGGTCGTACGTCCTCGCTCCGCTCGATCGTCGTCTCCTGCGACTGCGCCCCGAAGCCCGAGGTCTCGATGGAGGGCTCCTTCCGCAAGGAGACGCTCAAGGACCTCGGTCTCAGGTGTCAGGGCGCTCGTCCCTGGCTGGGCGATTCGGCCAAGGAGGCGTGTGGGCTGCCCCTGCGCACCCTCCAGCGCGGCTCTTCCACCGTATGGCAGCCGGTGTTGAAGTCGGCGCTGTCCATCCCGCCTTGGAGCGACGGCCGTTCGGACCCGCTGGCCGAGCACTGGGACTCGCTGCGCGAGTGCGCCGACCGCAGTGAGGTGGCGGGGTACCTGAAGGCCGTCCTCAAGGGCAAGACACCCATTCCGTTGGAAGTGGTGATGACGCTCCTGGACGCGGAGCGCGAGGAGGATCCCGACGGCGACACAGCTCCCACCTTCGACCACCGCTATCGCGCTCTGCGGAACAAGGAGTACGAGCGTCTCCGCGCAGGCAACGAAGACAGCGAGCACACGCACGACGAGCAGTTCCTCTGCGAACCCCCGGTGGGCGACACGGCCGTGCTGAAACCGCTCGGCGTGACCGACCCCATGCTGGTCAAGCGGCTCCGCGAGGTGCGCGCGCTGAAGGCCTTCACCCGGCTCGCCGACCCCGACTCGTCCACCGAGGCGAAGGAGATGCCGCTCGCCGGCGGTCCCGTGCCGTGGCTCCCGGCCATGGAGGTCCACGGCGAGGGAGTGTTCCTCCGTCTGGACGAGGAACGGCTCGGCTCCTGGGAGCGGACGGTCGGCGTGGCGGCTCGCGCGGAACGTCTGCGCACGGCCCATCAGCGGGTGCTGGAGGAGCGGGCGGGCGACCGCCGCCAGGCCGTCCGGTCCCCTGCCTCCCCCCGCATGGTGCTGCTCCACACGCTGGCCCATGTGCTCATCAACGAGTGGAGTCTGGAGGCGGGGTACCCGGCGGCGGCGCTCCGCGAGCGTCTGTACGCGGACGACGACATGGCCGGGGTCCTGATCTACACGGCGACGAGCGACTCGGCGGGCAGTCTCGGCGGCCTGGTCGCACAGGGCGAACCGCACCTGCTGGACCGTGCGGTCCGCTCGGCCGTCCTCCGTGCCGAGTGGTGCTCCTCCGACCCCCTCTGCATGGAGAGCGGAGTGTCCGGCACCGGTGGCACGAACATGGCCGCCTGCCACGCATGCGTGATGCTTCCGGAGACGAGCTGCGAGCACAACAACGTCCTGCTGGACCGGGCGCTGCTCGTCGGAACTCCGGAAGATCCGCACCTGGGGTTCTTCGCGAAAGTGCTGGCGCAGTGACAGCCGGCAGGCCGTGGGCCCCGACAGCGAACGACGCTCTCGACCGCCGCCGCCTCGGCAGAAGCAGGGAGGAGCACGTCACCTGACGCCACGGTCCGGTCCCTGCCTCTGCATCCATGCACGCGGGGACCGACGAGCAGTGGATTGCCTTTGATGCAAGCCCATCCTCCCCAGGGCGGGGTACCAGGAGTCTGCACGATGCACTCCCGCTCGCCGCGCACGGCGAGGCCGTGATCCTCAGCTGTTCAGTTCGGCGTCGTAGCGGGTTTGAGCACGATCCAAAGCCTCGTCCACGTCGCAACCGTGGGCGCGAAGCCAGTGAAGAAAGTCCGCGATGGCCGTGATCACCGAGTCCTCGACCACGGCCCTTCCCAGTCTTCCCGGGCCACGTTGGAGGGGCGGCTTCACACCCGGGTAGAGCGCCAGCAATGCCTCAGCCCGCCGCACACCAGGGCCTTCCACATGGCCGTTCGGGGACGTAAGGCCCGTTTCCAGCTCACACGACGTGACCTTCCGGTCGAGCCGAAGCTGCACGCCCCAGCGGGCGGCGACCGTGTCGACGAGGGCCATGCCTCGCCCACCCTCCGAGTCGACGTTCGCGGCCAGGAGGGTGGGCAGGGCGCGCGTATCGGGATCGTGGACCTCGATACGCAGATGCACCCCGTTCATCGACACCGCGAGTGTGGCCGGTGTTCCGGGGCCGACGTGCGTGATGACGTTGGACGCCAACTCGCTCACACAGAGCTGGGCTTCGTCAGTGACGTCGTGCAGACCCCAGATGCCGAGGTGCAGCCGCATGACCCGGCGCAGGGCCGCCACCTCTCTCGGCTCGGCTGTGAAGGCCAGGTCCCACGGTTTGCGCGTCATGCAGGCTTCCTGTCCCACGAAGACCCCTCTGGTCGCAGGTGACACCCCGGAAAGCCACGCACTGTCACGTGGCGTCACGATGAGTTGCATCGCCATCAGAGTGCAGCCGGCGGATCCCTTCATGCAATGTGCACAGCGAGATTCCCACTTCCGAGTGATTGGCAAGCACGTCCCTTGGCGTGAGACTGAACGCCCGCTATCCGAAACGGGGTTGAAATGGCCGGATCGCCCACGGCACGCCGTCGTCGCCTCTCGTACGAGCTGAAGAAGCTCCGTGAGGAGGCCACTCTCACCTGCGCCCAGGTCGGCGCGGCTCTGGACTGGAGCGGCTCCAAGGTCAACCGCATGGAGACGGGCAGCGGTCGGGTGCAGCCGTCGGACATCGACGCCCTGTGCCGGTTCTACAGCACCAGCGACGAGCTCCGCGAGTTTCTCAAGTCGCTCGCCCGGCAGGCCAAGATGCGCGGCTGGTGGCAGGTTCACGGTTCAGGCGTACCGGAGTGGTTCAACATCTACATCGGCCTGGAACAGGAGGCCTCCACCTTCCGCCAGTACCAGTGCGAGCTGGTGCCCGGCCTCATGCAGACCCACGCCTACACCTCCGAGCTCCACAAAACCGGCGCGCACATGTCCGCCGAGGACATCGACAGGGCCGTACGAGTACGCATGGAGCGTCAGGCTCTGCTGAAGCAGCCCGACGCCCCCGAAGCCTGGTTCATCGTGAACGAAGGGGCGTTGCGCAATGTCATCGGGGACCGTGCCCTGATGCGCGACCAGCTCGAACACGTCCTGGGCACTGCCCAGTTGCCCGCCGTGACCCTTCAGGTCCTCCCTTTCGACTCCGGCACCTATCCGACCACGGGCTCCTTCACCATGCTGGGCTTTCCCGCACAGGAGGATCCCGACATCGTCTATCGGGACGGCATCACCGATGCCGTCTACCTGGAGGGCGAGCATCATGTTCGTGAGTACAGCCGAGCGTTCGACGGCCTGCGAGCCGCCGCCCTGAGCCCTCAGCGCTCGGCCCACCTGATCGAAACAGTCTTGAAGGAATACGCAAGGTGAGCATTGCAGCGCCCAGCCAGAACAGCCGGCCGACGTGGTTCACGTCGTCGTACAGCAACGGTGCGGGAGGGGAGTGCGTCGAGTGCGCGTTCACGGACGACGGCGCGCTTGTTCGCGACTCGAAGCGTGCGGCAGGCGCTCGGATCGCTGTCCGAAGCGGGGCTTGGTTGTCGTTCATACGTGCTGTCAGGCAGGATGCCGACGGCTGAGGGTTCCTCAGATCATCTCGCAGAGTGCCCCTCACCAAGTCGCCACGGTCGACGCATAGTGCTCCTCCACGGCGCTCCGGTCGATCAGGTCCGTGTTCGGGATCCGTAGTGAGGTGCCGTCCAGTTCGCTGTACATGGCGTAGCCGCCGAGGCTCGGGGCGACTTGGACGATGAAGTCTTCAGGCCTGATGGCCAGGAGGCCGCTGTCGAAGAGGTGATGGATGTCCGAGCGGAGGAGAATGCCTTCCTCCTCTCTGTGCCGCTCCGTGATCGCGAAGGAGCGGAGGTGGGCAGCCTCGAGTACTTCCGCGGGAGCAGGCCCCGTGACCGCGCAGATCATCCCGTATCGACGGACCAACGCTCGGCGGAACGCATCCTGCCCCCGTCGCACGGCCACCGTTGTCCGCCGGCGCCCGCCAGGAAGCTCGAAGGGGCGAGGCCGAGTGACGGCGGATGCCGGTCTCCTGCGAGGAAGTCGGACGCCTCTGAAGGCCACGGCCGCAAGGACCCCGGAGTAGTCCAGGGCTTTGATCGACTGCTGGTCGGAATTGGTCAAGCTGAGTTCGGAGAGCAGGGTCTTTTCGAGGCAGCCCTCAAGAGCCTGCCAGGTTCCTCCGTAATGGGCCCGATAGGAGGTCACCTCTATCGTTTCGGTCGAAGGGTCGTCGAATGTTTCTCCGCACGGACTGCACCTGAATCTGGGGAGCGTAGAGGTCCGCTCCTTGAAGCCGGTGCTCCCGCAACCAGGGCATCTGCTCCGGAGCTTCTCCTGGTTCGGGAAGATCTCCAGCTGCTCGACGTAGCCGATACCGAGAGCTTCACGTCCACTTCGGACCACAACGAGGTCGTCCAGTGCAACACGTCGATGGTTACCCACGGTGGAGTCGTAGCTGTAGGACTCCTCGACGACGTCCTCGTAGCCGGTGTTTCCTTGGAACTGTCGATCCTCACCTGCGATCAGGAACGACCAAGCACGTCCGACAGCTTCCCCCATGACCATCCCTGTCTCGTCCATGACACAAGCTTAGGAGCCCGCACTGACATCGAGCTCGGGACTCCGCGCGTCCGGACGAGGTGGGGACTGCCTCGCAGGAACCCACCTCGGGCCGCCGCTCGCGAGAGCAGGTCGACCCAGGGTGCCCAGCATTCCGAGGTGAGATCCACATCCTTCCGGCCCGTGCTCAGCCAGGTGTCGTAGTCGCATCAGCCTCGTCGCCGACCGGATCAGGCAAGCCTGTGTTCCCATCGCAGCAAAGGACTCTCCCCGATCCAGTGCGAGCGGTGCTTGGTCGTGATCTTCCTGCCGCCGATCCAGTAGGTGTGCACGCGGTCTGTGATGTGGAGCCGTACCGCGCTCATGTCGGGCTGCCCGGCGTCCTGCCAGCTCATGAGGGCCTGTTCGATGTCGTCCCACAGCGCGACGGGGCCTCCTTGGCTGACCGTCCAGCCGGAGGCGGCCTCCGTGAATGCCGCGAACGCCTCGCGGTCAGGGTCGAACAGGTAGAGCGCCAGGGTGCCGTCGCTGCCCGTGGCGCGTACGAGCTGGGCGGCCGGTGCGGCGAGTTGAGCGAGAAAGGCCGGCATCCACTCGTCCAGCAGGGTGGGCGGTACCTTCACCGGACGTTCCGTGTCCGGGTAGGCAGTGCGGGCAGACAGGTCCCCGGCGAGCGGAAGTGATGCCTGTGAGCGGGCGTGCATGAAGGAGGAGCGTCCGATGATCCGCCCCTCGGCGCTGCCGTCCTCGTTCACGGCGACCTTCGCCAGGCCGGTGCCGTACGACCAGGAGCCGACGGTGCTGAGGATGGTGCCGCCGGGCCTGGTCTGGCGCACCCAGGTGTAGGGGATACGGCGTACGGCGCAGGTGGCGATCACTCGGTCGTAGGAAGCCCGGGCCGGGTGGCCGAGAAGGCCGTCACCGGTGACCGTCCACGTGGAGTATCCGGCCCCCTCCAGCGCGGCGTCCGCACGGGCGGCCACCTGCGGATCCACTTCGACCGTGGTGACGTTGTCCTCACCAAGGCGGTGGCACATCAGAGCGGTGGAGTAGCCGGTGCCGGTGCCGATCTCCAGCACGCTGTGGCCGTCTTCGAGCTCCAGGTCCTCGATCATGCCGATCACGGTCACGGGTGTGGTGGACGACGATGTGGGAGTCCCGGTGACGAAGTCGGCGCTCTGGTCGGCGGTCAGGGAGCCGTCCAGTTGGGTGGCCAGGGATTGTTCGCTGTACGCGGTGTCGAGCCACTCCTTCGCGTCCGTGCCGAGCGCGTTGATCGGGCGCCAGCGTCCGCCATCCACAGGAAGGAACACACCCGGGTGCAGAAACAGCTCACGCGGGACGGTCTCGACCGCTGCACGCCACTGGGGACTCCTCAGGATTCCGGCGGCCTCCAGCCGGTCGGCGAGGGCGCGCCGCTGTGGAGCGCTATCGGACAGAGACATCTTCTTCTCCTTGAGTGAGCAGGTCGGCGAACGCGGCGGCCATGTGCAGTCCGGTCTTCTCCTCCAGCCATCCCCACTGGCCGTTGGGATTCAGCTCCAGCCAGTGGAACTCGCCGCCGTGATCCAGGGCGAGGTCGAAGGATCCAGAGACGAGACCGAGGTGGTCGAGGTAGGCGAGAAGGGCCTTCACCAGGCTGTCCGGCAGGTCTACCACGCCGTACCTGAGCCGGCCGTAGTCCTTGCGCCAGTCCAAGAGGCCGGAGTCGATGCGTACGGCGAACACCCGCCGTCCGACGATGAGAACTCGCACATCTGCGACCTTGTCCACGCATGCCTGGAACAGGTGCGGTGTGACGCGGACGGAGTCGTCCAGTTCCTCTGCGCGAACCGGCTCCGCCCACGAAGTGAGGCCGACACCGTCTCGCTGGTACGGCGTCCATCGCAGCGTTTTGTGGACCACCTCACGGTGTTCGCGGATGAACCGACGCGCCTCGTCGAGGTCGTTCGTCACGAGCGTGGGCGGAACCGTGAGGCCCATTCGGTGGGCGAGTGCCAGTTGGGCGGGCTTGTAGTCGGCGGCCGCGTTCCTGAGTGGGTGATTGACCCACAGGCAACCCGGTAAGGCGTACAGGATTCCACCGAGTCCGTAGCGGACCTGCGCGGCGGCGAACAATGCGTCGACGTCCCGTAGGTGCTCGAATTCCGGCCAGACGGGGCGGCGCCAGTACACCGCTCGCGCGTGTTCCAGGCCGGCCGTACGCGATGGAGTTCGGATGTGCCCGGCCACCGAGGCCGGGCAGCTGCCGAGTCGTGCTGTGACCGTCAGGTCGAGACCGATGTCAGCAGGGTTGAAACGGACCACCGGCACGCCGCGCCGGTTGAGGTGGGTGATCACCATGTCGGCGGTGATGTCGTTCTCCTCGGTGGCCACCAGCACGGGCCTCTCCTCGGTCACGGTCATCAGTCTTTGTTGCTGTCCTGGTCGTGTCCTTGATCGGGCTGCGAGTCCAGGTTGGTGGAGGTGGACGTCTCGGTGCCGGAGCTGGTGCCGTGCTTGCCCATCTCGACCACTTGGCCCCGATGGTCGCGGAAGACGCCGGTCTGCGTGGCCGGATCGACCGTGACCGTGGCGAACGGCAGCTTCACCGTCGTCGGATAGGGGGCCAGTCGGCCGACTCCCCATGGGTGAGTAGCGGTGATCCAGTGCGGCTTCGTGTGGGCCACGGATTCTCCTTGATGGGTCGTGTTCATGCTGTGACACTCAGTGAACGGCAGGAGCGGCGCTGATCGGCAGGAAAGACCGTGCTCGCGCACTCCGCGCTCAACCGGAAAAACTGACCCTTCCTTTACTCGCGCCAGGATGAGCACGGCATCCCGCCCTTACGGTGGTCGCGTGGCGGAGGCGAACGAGAAGTTCAAGGCGCGCATGCGCGAACTCGGCTTCACGCAGGAAGAGTTGGCGGAGGCGATCAACAGGGCGATCGAGCAGGTCACCGGCAGGCAAGGAACCGTCTCCGTCCGCACGATCCACAATTTGGCGACGGGAAGAACCCGATGGCCACAGGTCCGCCAACGACTGGCACTGGAGGCAGTATTCGGGTGTACGACGATCGAGCTGGGGTTCACTCCCCACGCCAGATCTTCGGTCGAACAGCCAACACCCGAAAGCAGTCGGCACCACAAGGAGGAGCCCGTGCTCCGCCGAACCTTCCTCACCAGCGCCTCCGCCTCCGCCCTCGCGCCCATCGCGGGCTCCTCCAGCCTGTCGGGGCGCATCGGTCAGTCCGATGTGAACCGGCTCGCCGCCCAGTTCGCACTGATCATCGCCAACGACAACAAGGCAGGCGGAACCCATCAGGTCGAGGCGGCAGCACTCGTCTGGTCGCAACGTGTGCTGCACCTCCAGGACACACGACCCGCCTCACAGCGCGTACGCGGTCAGCTCTACGGCCTTGCCGCGGCCTTCACGGGCTCCGCCTTGTGGGCCGCGATCGACGGCGGGCGGCTCGACCAGGCCCGTCAGCATCTGAGCGAGGCGATCGCTCTCGCCGGCCTTTCCGGTGACTCCGCAATCCAGTTCCGTGTCTGGGGACACGCTGGGGCGTACTACCGGCATCAGGGCCAGTACGCCAATGCTCTCGCGGCCGACGAAGCCGCAAAACGTACTCGTGCCGCCCGCGACCCTCTCTACGCCTCTCTCGCCCACGCGCGTGCCGCCGTGCACCACGCCGATCTCCGCGACCGCCAGGCCGCCCTGCGCTCCCTCGGCGTCGCCGAGACCAATCTGAGCCGGGCTGAGGCGGGGGCGCAACGCCCCGCGTGGCTGCGGTTCTACGACTCCGCCGAGTTCCACCTCCTCGCCCTGACGACCAGCGCCACGCTCGGCTTGTGGGAAGAGGCAGAGGCACACGCTCACCACACGCTTGCGACACTTCGGCCGGACCTGAAACGCAACCGGGCCCTCACCCATGCCTACCTCGCCCACGCGCAGCTCGGCCAGCACGAGCCCGACCTCGCCGTGCCCACAGCCAACAAGATCCCTGCTCAGGCTCGACACGGACGCACCGCCCGTCTGCTGAACACCTTCGGACACCGCCTCCACGCCCTCGTCCCCGACGCCCCCGCCACTCGCGAGTGGTTCGAAACGGAGCTCCTGTGAGCCTTGAGTTGCGCCACCACACAGCCGTCGAGCCCGTGCGCCGGACGATCGTCGACATCCATGTCGAGGTCCGTCAGCGCGACTTGGGCCTCACCAGCCCCTTCTACTCCGCCGACCGCTTCCACGAGCGCCTGACAGGACACAGCTCGCTGCCGGGATGGGAGACAGTCATCGCGTACGACGGGACCGAGCCCGCCGGTTTCGCGTACGCCACCCCGTTGGGCCCCGGCACTCGCTGGTGGCGAGCCATGACGACCCCACTGCCCGACGGGTACACGGAAGAGACGGGCAAGCGCACGCTCGCGCTGAACGAGATCGTGGTCCGGCGCGCATGGCGCGGGACCGGCCTCGCCCTCCGCATCCACGAGGAACTTCTGGCCGGCAGAGAGGAGGACCGGGTCACGCTGCTGGTCAATCCGAAGGCGGGAGACGGCAAGGTCCAAACTGTCTACGAGCGCTGGGGCTACGAGAAGATCGGCGAACAGCAGCCGTTCGAGGACTCCCCGGTCTTCGCCTCGATGATGCGCGATCCGCTGCACCAGGTATGAGCTGTCAGCCGGCCTGAAGCTCCATGACAAGCCGCTCCGCCATGTGGCGCGCGGAGGCCGAGCGAGGGTCCTCGGGGTGCGCTCCAGGCCCGAGGATCTTGGCACACGTGAACAGGGTCATCAGTCGGCCGTCCCTGCTTTCGAAGTCGCGGTGCCGCTCGTGCAGGACACGCGCGGCCAGCGCAGGGACTGCGAGCGAACTCCCCCACAGTGACGCGGAGTCCAGACCCCGAGGGGCGTTCCCCCAGTCCTCCCAGTCGAAGAGACAGAACGTCGGCGCGGTCATGTTGGCCCAGTTCAGGTCCGCGTGAGCCGGTGCCCACTGCTCGACGGTCGTGTCGAAGTCGTCCGGGAAGGCGGTGCGAATGGACTTGGTGACGAGCGCCTGGGTGATGGTGACGGTGTCCGGCGTCGCGATGCGGCTCGTTCGCTGAGCCGCGAGCCCGTCCAGCGAGGTGTTGAACGCCTGCCACCACGCGTCCGTCAGCTTCGGATCTTCACTCAGTACGGCGGTGCCCACCGGAGTCCCGGGCAGAAGCTCGGTCTCGTCAGCACGCCACATCGCGGGCTCGTCGGAGTCCTGCCAGACCGCGCATCCCCGCCATGCGGGCTGAGCAACGCTGTTCAACCACGCGGCGCACTCGGTGCCGTTCCATCCCTGGTCACCGATCTTGTCGAGCGGGCGACGTTCCACCCGGATCCACGTGTCACGATCCGTACGGGCTCCCACGGAACGGCGCTTACGCACGATGGTGTCCAAACCCAAGCGCACCTGAAAGGAACGCTCGACACGCTCAAGAACCTCATCTACTGGCTGGAGGCGCAGATCAACAGAACGACCAGCGGAGACCGAGAGCGTCATGAAGGCGACCGTAGCAGCGCGTCAGACGCCGGCAAGGCATCCCGGCGACTCCATGGACCCGTGGGAAGCGCCAATTCACCGCTCTCCAGAGAGTGGATTCGCCTGCCCTTCCTCAACAAGTGGCTGTGAGCCCAGTACCGCCAGCAGCTCCAAGCGTTCCGCGTCCGCTGTTTCTGGTTCTGCTGTGTACAGCATGATGCGGAGGTCGGTGCCGGTGACCGTGAGGGTGTCGCAGTCGAGGGTTATGGGGCCTACGTGGGGGTGGTCGATGGTTTTGCGGGAGGAGTGGTGGTGGCCGATGGCTGCGGAGTCCCAGAGTTCGGCGAAGCGGGGGCTGTTGGTTCGGAGGTCGGCGATCAGGGTGCGCAGGCGTTGGTCCGCCGGGTAGCGGGTTGCCGCTGTGCGCAGGTCGGCGGTCACCGCGACCTGCAGTGCACGGCGGGACTCCGGTGTGTGGCGGACGCGGTCGCCGGAGCCCAGGAACGCGCGCCAGGCGCCGTTGCGTTCTCGGCCGTGGCGTTCGCCCATCAGCGCCGTGTAGAGGGGGTTGGCGAGGAGGAGTGTCCATGTCGCGTCCGAGACCGCGACCGGGGTTCCGGTCAGGCGGTCCAGCATGCGGTGGACGCTCGGGGCGATGTACGCCGGCACCGTGCCCTGGCCGGGTGGGACCAGGCCGGCCGCGTGGAACAGGTGTTCTCGTTCGGACGGGGAGACGCGGAGCGCGCGGCCGAGGGCCTCCACCACCTGCTCCGAGGGGTTCGCCGCCCTGCCCTGTTCCAGGCGGGTGACGTAGTCGACCGAGATCCCCGCCAGCATCGCCAGTTCCTCGCGGCGCAGGCCGGGGGCGCGTCGGTGGCCGCCCGAGGGCAGTCCGGCCGCCGTTGGGGAGACCCGGTCCCGCCATCGTCGTATCGTCCGGCCGAAGTCCGTGCTCGCGCTCGCCATGTCACCACTGTGCCCCGGCCCGGCCCGGTCTTCCTGGTACCGGTGGTCCCAGGAAGACCGGGCTCCTGGCTGCTCCCCGCCGTCCCTCGCAGCCTGGGGGCATGACTGCGACGAGCAACACCACCACGACACTGATCACCGGGGGCAACAAAGGGCTCGGCTTCGAGACCGCTCGGCAGCTCGTCGGCGCCGGCCACATCGTCTACGTCGGGAGTCGTGACGCCGAGCGTGGGCGGCTGGCCGCCGAGCGGCTGGGGGCGCGGTGGGTCCGGCTGGACGTCACCGACGACGTCTCCGTCGAGGCCGCGGCCGCGGCCATCGAGGCCGACGGCGGACTGGACGTGCTGATCAACAACGCGGGCATCGAGAGCCGTGGCGCCGACAACGGGATCGTCGGCGCCGCGGACGTCACCGCCGAGCACATGCGGGAGGTGTTCGAGACGAACGTCTTCGGCATGGTGCGTGTCACCCATGCCTTTCTGCCGTTGTTGCGACGCTCCGCCGCTCCCGTCGTCGTCAACGTCGGCAGTGGGCTGGGGTCCCTGAGCCGGGTCACGGACGCGGGTACTCCGGCGTACGCCTATCCCGGCGTCGCCTATCCGGCCTCGAAGACGGCGGTCAACATGATCACCGTGCAGTACGCGAAGGCGTTCCCGGGCATGCGGATCAACGCGGTGGAGCCCGGGTTCACGAAGACCGACCTCAACGGGAACACCGGCGTCCAGAGTGTCGAGGAGGGCGCTGAGATCGTCGTCCGCATGGCGCGGGTGGGGGTCGACGGTCCCACCGGTGGGTACTTCGACGCGTCCGGGCCGCTTCCCTGGTAGGTGTGAGCCACACCACGGGAACTCCGTCGGGGGGCCGGAGAGGTACAGGTGTGAGGTCCAACGATGACGACGACGATGACGACGACGGGCGTTTGCGCGAGCGGGTGCGGGGCGGGGAGCGTGCCGCGTTCTCCGAGCTGTACGAGTTGTACGCCACGGCCGTGTACCAGCATGCGCTTCGGCTGACCGGTGACTGGTCGGTGGCCGAGGAGGTCATGTCCGAGACGTTTCTGGCCGCCTGGCGGGGGCGCGGGGAGGTGGCCGTCGAGGGCGGGTCGTTGCGGCCCTGGTTGTTCGGGATCGCCACGAACAAGGCGCGGAACGCCCATCGGGGGCTTCGGCGGCGGCTCGCCTTTCTTGCCCGGCGCACCGAGTCCGAGACGATCGACGACTTCGCCGAGGACGTCGTCGGGCGGGTCGACGACGCCCGGCGGCTCGCCGAAGTGCGGCGGGTGATGCAGCAATTGCGGCGGCATGAGCGCGAGGTCATCGCCCTTTGCGTCTGGGCGGGGCTCGACTACGCGCAGGCCGCCGAGGCGCTCGGGGTGCCCGTGGGGACCGTCCGGTCTCGGCTCTCGCGGGCTCGGGCGCGGCTTCGGGAGATCATCGCGGATGCGGAATCGCGTACGGAATCGCATACGGAACTTCGGGGGCGTCGCGGAGAGGTAGAGCGTGAGACCGCGTTCGCGGTCCTGCCCATTCAGGAGGAAGCCCGATGAACTCCACCGAGCGCGAGCCGCAGCGGGAGCTTGAGGAGGCACGTGAGGACGTGGCTCTGCTGTTGCCCTCCGGGGGCGTCCCGCAGGTGCTGCCTCCTGAACGTCACTCCCATCACAAGGACGTTCTGATGCAGCTCATCGACCGTGACACAGCCATGCCCCCCGCAAGGCGGACGTTCGCCCGGCCCGCGCGGCCCGCCCTCGTCACCGGTGCCCTCGCCTGCGCCGTGGCCGTCGCGCTGGTCGCGGGGGTCGGGGTGGCGAGCCACGGTGGCGGCGATACGTCGTCGGTGCGGGCCGGCGTCGGCGGCGCGCCCTCGCAGGGCGGCGCCGGCGCCGTCGTCACCCTCGACCGGATCGCCGCCGTCGCCCTGCGGACCGACGTCGAAGCGGTGGGCGAGGACCAGTTCGTGTACGTGCGGAGCAGGACGGCCGGGAACGAAGGCGTCTTCGACGGGCCCGTCGAGCCGGGGAAGCCGCACGAACGGCAGGTGTGGTTCTCGCAGCAGGCGGGGGCCACGATCGATGTCGGGCTGATCCACGAGGACGGGCAGGACTGGCCGATCGAGGTGGGCGTGCCGGACGGGACCGATCCGAAGGACGCCGGGATTCCCGCCGGGGTCGACCGGCCGACCTACGCCTGGCTCGCCTCCCTGCCCACCGATCCCGAGGCGCTGCTGAAGCTGCTCTACGTGGAGACGCCCCAGGACGAGACCCGTGAGGACCGGGGCCAGGCCGTCTTCAACGAGATCGGCGATCTGATCAGGGAGCAGATCATGCCTCCCGCCACCGCCGCCGCCTTCTACCGGGCCGCCGCGCGGATTCCCGGCGTGACCGAGCTGCCCGACGCCGTCGACGCGGCCGGACGGCACGGAATCGCGATCGCCCGCGAGGACACGGTGGACGGGACCCGCACGGAGTGGATCTTCGACCGCGCCACCCTCGGCTACCTCGGCGAACGCACCGTCTTCAGCCGGGACACCGAGCGGGCCGAGGCCGGGACGGTCCTGTTCACCAGCGCCGTGCTGGAGCGGGCCGTCGTCGGCAAGCGGGGGCAGGAGCCCGGCGAGCGTCGGCGGGCGGGGAGGAGTTGACCCGGGGGGCGTTAAGGGATTAGGGGGCGTCCGGGTTCGTCCTTGGGCGTCTCGCCGCCGCACGGACGCGTTTTGTGCGGCCGTGTTCCGCCAGGAACGCCAGTACGGGGGCCGGGACGCCCGGGGTCTCGGTGAGTCTGCGTTGCAACCAGTCCGAGGCGGCGGACAGGGCGGACGGGCTCCAGGCGTGGGTGGTGGTGGCCTCGTGGACGAGCGTCCACTCCTGTAGGCGGAGGGTCAGGAAGGGGTCGTCGCCGATGGCCTCCGTCAGGGCGGCTGTCCAGGTGTGCCACGTCTCGGCGCCGGAGCCGGAGCCGGAGCCGGCGAGTTTCGCCGCCCTTTTGTCCACGTGTCGGACCACCGCCGCCCGGGCCATCAGGCGGTCCGGGTCCTCGGTGAGGATGCGGCGGATCAGCGGTGCCTCTGCTGCCGCCGGGGCCGCGTCGAGGGCCCGCACGTACTCGGCGAACCTCGCGTGTTCCGGGGGTTCGGACGCATCGAACGGTTCGGACGAGTCTGACGGCTCGGATGGTTCTGAGGTGGGGTCCAGGAAGTTCGTCATCGCCTCGCGCAACGGTTGTGGGCTCGCGGTCGATGCCCCCGCGAGCCGAGGGTGTCATGCCTGCGCGTTAGCCTCGCAGGTGTAAGGGATACGGGACCGATCAGGAGGCAGACAGGCATGGCGAAGCTCGCGAAAGTTGCGGACGTGCCCGGAGCGGTGATCGCCGCCGGAGGACTGGTCGGCGGGTACGCCGTGGCCCGGTGGACGAAGCAACGGCCGCTGGGCGGGGCCGTCCTCGCCGTGGCCGGGGCCGCCGCGGCGCGGCAGTGGCAGCAGCGGGCGGGCGGGAAGACGGCCGGGGCGCTGACGGCTGTGTACGTCGCCGCCTTCGCGGGGTCGCATCCGCTGGCGAAGAAGGTGGGCGCGTGGCCGGCCGTCTTCGGGGTGGCGGGTGCGGTGGCGGTCGCCTCGTGGGCGGTCGCGGACCGGAAGAGCCTCTGATCGGCCGGCGGCCTCAGTCTCGGTCCCAGCCCCCTCAGCCCCCTCAGCCCCCTCAGCCCTCGGCCTCAGGAGGAGTACGGCGGGTAGGCACCGTACGGGGACGAGGAGGGGGACGGGGACGGGGGCGTCCCGTAGCCGGGGGGTTGCGCCGGAAAGCCGTAGCCGGAGGTCTGGCCCGGCAGCAGGTGCGCCGGTCCTCCCTCCGGACCCGGGACCGGCCCCGGGACCGGCCCCGGACCCCACTGCGGCTCCGGTGCCCGCTGCGGCTCGGGCCGGCGCTCGCCGTCCACGTCGCGTCCCAGTGCCGATCGCATCGTCACGCCGTACCGGCCGTTCAGCCGCCGGATCTCCCACACCGACAGGGCCGTCACCGAGAGCGGGCCGCCCAGGAGGAAGGTGTAGAGGACCATCGGGGGTGCGGCCACGTCGGGGCCGTCGAACAGGCTCAGGACGAACAGGGCCCACACCAGGAACGGTGAGATCAGCGCGGGCAGCAGTTCGTGGACGTCGCCGACCCGGAAGCAGCAGTTGAGCGCGTGCACCGCGGCGACCAGGGTGAAGAGCGCCACCACGCCCAGGACGAGCGCGGCGATGAGCATCGCGATGACGAACACGAAGAAGGACAGCAGCCAGGCGAGGTTGCCCGCCGCCCGGATGTCGGCCCACGGGATGATCTCCGCGTGCAGCAGCTTCGTCATCAGCACCGCGCCGGCGCCGCACACGCCCGCGCCGAGCAGAATCGCGCCGAGCGCGGTGCCCGGCCCGGTGAGGCGCCGGACGTAGACGGCGCGGAGCGAGACGTCGGACATGCCGATGAAGACGCTCAGGGTGATCACCCCGGCGACGAAGGCGATCCCGCAGCCGATCAGCACGTCCACGAGCTTGCCCAGCAGGAGGTCCTGGCCGCTCTCGGCCAGCGGGTAGGCGAACAGCATCCACACCGACGCCACGACCCCCGCCCAGGTACGACCGGACTGGAGCCGCTGGACGGTCGGGTCCCCGACGCGGTCGGGACGGGACGCGGCCGCGATCGCGGCGGCGGCCCTGAACGGGTTGAGCGAGGAGGGCAGCGCGGCCGACAGTCCTGTGCGCCTGGTGTTCACTGTGACGTCTCCCCCGAGTACGTGACGGTGGTTCACGTGTTCGCACGTGCCACGACGGATCACCTTATCCGATCTTTACCGGCGGCCCGCCGACGGCCGCTCACGGGTGCCGACGGCCTCCTACGGCCTCCGACGGGTGCGGGGACGCTGGTTCCTGCCCCGACCGGAACGCCCGCCGGTACCCCTGCGGGCTCGTCCCCACCACCCTGCGGAAGCGCTCCCGGAACGCCGTCGGGGAGCCGAACCCCGCCTGGGCGGCGATGCGTTCGACCGGGTACGCCGTCGACTCCAGCAGGTACTGCGCGCGCCGCACCCGGGCCCGGTGCAGCCAGCTCAGCGGCGTCGTCCCGGTCTGTTCGCGGAAGCGGCGGTTGAGGGTGCGGGTGCTCACCCCGGCTCGCTCGGCGATCCGGTCGAGCGTCAGATCGTCGCCGCAGTTGTCCTCCAGCCAGACCAGCAGGGGTTCGAGGGTCGCCCCGGCGGGCGCCGGCGACAGATCCTGGACGATGAACTGGGCCTGGCCGCCCTCCCGTTCGAGCGGCATCACCGACATCCGGGCCGCCTGCGCGGCGACCGCCGAGCCGTAGTCGCCGCGGATCATGTGCAGACACATGTCCAGGGCCGCGGCCGCGCCCGCCGAGGTGAGGAACTGACCGTTGTCGACGTACAGGACGTTCGGGTCGACCACCACCTTCGGGTAGCGCTCGGCCAGCTCCCGCGCCGCGATCCAGTGCGTGGTCACGCGCAGCCCGTCCAGCAGGCCCGTCGCGGCGAACAGGAACGCGCCGACACAGACCGACGCGATCCGCGTGCCGTGCGCCGCCGCGTCCCGCAGCGCCTCGGCGACCCCGGGCGGCAGCTCGTCCGGCGGGCTCTCGACCCCGGGCAGGACGATCGTGTCCGCTTCCGCCAGCGCCTCCAGCCCGTACGGCGCGCGCACGGTGAACGCCCCCGCGCTCACCTCCCCGGCGGCGGACGGCGAGCAGACCCGCACCCGGTAGGCGGGACGGCCGTCGGGCAGCCGCGCCCAGCCGAAGGCGTCGATCGGGGCGGACAGATCGAACGGGATGACCCCGTCCAGGACCAGTACGGCGACGGTGTGCATGGCGAGAGCGTAGGCATACGACGGATTACTGCCGACGCGGCCCCCTCCCGCCCCTGGCCTCGGAGGCATGGTCTGGCGGGAATCCGTCGGCCTCTGGCATTTCCGCCGCTTCTGCGAGATCCCCCTGCCGCCTAGCGTCGGACCGTGACCAAGTTCCTCCTCGCCGTCCACGTCCTCGCCGCGATCATCGCCATCGGGCCCGTCACCGTCGCCGCCAGCATGTTCCCGCCCGCCGCGCGTCGCGCCCTGGCCGCGCCCGAGGACGCGCGCGCGAGCGAGACCGTGCGGCTGCTGCACCGCATCTGCCGGGTGTACGCGGCCGTCGGCATCGCCGTCCCCGTGTTCGGGTTCGCCACGGCGGGCGCGATGGGGGTGATGGGCGACCCGTGGCTGATCGTGTCCATCGTGCTGACGGTCGTCGCGGCGGGGGTGCTGCTGGTCCTCGTCCTGCCCCGGCAGGAGGTCCTCGTCGAGGACAGCGCGGCGGGGACGCGGGAGACGACCGTCCAACTCGGCATGTTCACCGGGGTGTTCAACCTGCTGTGGGCGACCGTGACGATCCTGATGATCGTCCGGCCGGGGTCGACCACAGGCGCGTAGCCGAAGGCGCGTAGCCGAAGGCGCGTAGCCGGGGACTCGTAGCCGGGGGGCGCGTAGCCGGGGGGCGCGTAGCCGGGGGGCACGGCTTCCCGACTTTTCGTTATCCCCGCGCCCTGCGCCCGTCTCCCGGTCATGCACCTGACTCGACCGCCAATGAACAGCGTCAGCCGCCGGAGCATGCTGAAGGCCGCGGGCGTCGCGGCCGGGGCCGCCGGCCTCGCGGCGGCCGTCCCCGCGACCCCTGCCGCCGCCGCCGACTACGCCCACCCCGGTCTCCTGCACACCCGCGCCGACCTGGCCCGGATGGCCGCCAAGGTGAAGGCCGGCGCCGCGCCCTACACCGCCGGGTACGCCAGGCTGACCGCCAACCGGCATGCGCAGAGCGGCTGGACGGCCAATCCGCAGCCGACCGTGTACCGGGGCGCGGGCTCGCCCCAGAACTACGCGATCCTCTACCACGACCTGCACGCCGCCTACCAGAACGGCCTGCGCTTCCACGTCAGCGGCGAGAGCCGGTACGCCGACACGGCCGTCGCGATCCTCAACGCCTGGTCGGCGAAGCTCACTTCGCTCGCGGGCTCGGCCGACCGGTTCCTCGCGGCCGGGCTGTACGGCTACCAGGCCGCCAACGCGGCCGAACTCGTCCGCGACCGGCCCGACTTCGAGCTCGAACGGTTCCAGAAGCTGCTGAGCACGGTCTTCTCCCCGCTCAGCGAGAGCTTCCTCGTCAGCCACAACAACGCCGTCGTCACGAACTACTGGCCCAACTGGGACCTGACCGCCATGGCCTGCGTCCTCGCCACCGGCGTCTTCTGCGACGACAGCGCCAAGGTGGAGCAGGCCGTCGAGTACTTCAAGAGCGGCTCCGGGCTGGGCGCCGTCAGGAACGCCATCCCCGTCGTGCACGACGACGGCCTCGCCGAGTGGCTGGAGGCCGGCCGCGACCAGGGCCACGCACTGCTCGGCGTCGGCCTCATGGGCACCTTCTGCGAGATGGCCTGGAACCAGGGCATCGACCTCTACGGCCACGACGACAACCGCTTCCTCAAGGGCGCCCAGTACGTGGCCAAATGGAGCCTCGGCGGCGACGTCCCCTACACCGCCAACACCCGCAGGAAGGGCGCGATCGGGGGCTGGTCGGGCAGCGAGACCGCGTCCGACGCCGCCGCCGTCGACCCCGCGATGACCCGGCCGATCTGGGCGATGATCTCCCACCACTACACCAAGCGCCGGGGGCTCTCCGCCCCCTACCTCACCCGCATCGCCGCCAAGGCGGCCCCCGAGGGCGGCGGCGGGGACTACGGCCCCAACAGCGGCGGCTACGACCAACTCGGCTTCGGCACACTGGCGTTCACCCGCGACGCGGAACGCAGGGCGACGACGGCCGCCCCCACGACGCCCACTCCCACCCCCTCGGCCTCTGCCTCCCCGGCCACGGACGCGTCGGACGCCACGGACGCCTCCACCGCCGCGCCCGCCCCCTCCCCCACCGCAAGCTCCGCCCCCGGCCTCTCCCCCGCCGGGAACAGCGGCGACCTCGCCTCCACCGGCTCCACCGACCTCGTCGCCTGGACCGCGACCACCGGCCTCACCGCCCTGGCCGGCGGACTGCTGCTGCTGCGCCGCCGCGGCCGCACCCGGGACACGACCGAGTAGAAAACCCGAGACCCCGAGGCCGAACAGCCCCCTACGCCCCCAGCCACCGCGCCACCGTATAGATCGCCAGCCCCGCCAGTGAGCCCACCACCGTGCCGTTGATCCGGATGAACTGCAGGTCACGGCCGATGTTGGCCTCGATCTTGCGGGTGGTGTGCTCCGCGTCCCAACTGGCGACCGTGTCGGTGATCAGGGAGGTGATCTCCTTCCGGTACGTCGTCACGACGTGCACCGCCGCGCCCTCGACCCAGCTGTCGACCTTGTCCTGGACCTTCCGCTCGGTCGCCATCCGCGCGCCCAGCGACAGCAGGGAGGCCCGCACGCGCAGCCGCAGCTCACTGCGCTCGTCCTCCGCCGCCGCGACGATCATGGAGCGGACGGCGGTCCAGACGGACGCGATCAGGTCCTGGACCTCGCCCCGGCCCAGCACCTCGCCCTTGAGCCGCTCCACCCGCGCGCGGGTCTCGGTGTCGGACTGCAGGTCGGAGGCGAAGTCGGTGAGGAAGCGGTCGAGGGCGCCGCGGGCCGGGTGGGTGGGCATGTCCCGCATCTCGGCGCAGAAGCGCAGCAGCTCCTTGTAGACGCGCTCGCCGACCTTCTTGTCGACGAATCTCGGGGTCCAGCCGGGCGCGCCGCCCTGCACCGCGTCCATCACCGAGTCGGCGTGCAGCACCAGCCAGTCGTGCGCCCGGGTCACCACCAGGTCCACCGCCCGCCGGTGGCCGCCGTCCGCGACGATCCGCTCCAGCAGCTTTCCGATGCCCGGCGCGATCTCCTGGGCGTTCGCGCGCCGGGTGATGGCCTCCCCGACGACCGCCTGGACGTCCGCGTCGCGCAGCACCGTCAGCGCGCCCCGCAGCGCCGTCGCCAGTTCCGCCGTCACCCGGTCGGCGTGCTCCGGCTCGGCCAGCCAGGCGCCCAGCCGGGTGCCGATGCCGACCGTGCGCAGCCGCTGCCGTACGACGTCCTCGGAGAGGAAGTTCTCGCCGACGAACTCGCCCAGCGAGACGCCCAGCTGGTCCTTCTTGTTCGGGATGATCGCCGTGTGCGGGATGGGGAGGCCGAGTGGGTGACGGAACAGCGCGGTGACCGCGAACCAGTCGGCGAGCGCACCGACCATGCCGGCCTCCGCGGCCGCCGCCACATAGCCCGCCCAGGCGCCCGCGCCATGGTGGGACGCGACCTCGGCCAGCACGTACACCACGGCCACGAAGAGCAGCAGCCCGACCGCGGTGAGCTTCATCCGGCGCACGCCGCGCTGCTTCTCCTCGTCGGCGGGGGTGAAGGAGGTCATGGCTTTGTAGGACGCCGGCCCGCCGGGCGCCGCCGCCTCCGCCTCTGACGCCGCCTCCGCCGCTGCCGCTGCCGCTGCCGCTTCGGTAGGTTCCATTTGCTCCACCCGTTCGGTGATCCCGCGCACATTGTCCCTTCCTGACCGACTCCCGGAACGAATCAAGAGTTCCCGGCGTCTGTCAGGTGGTGACCGTCAAGCACCAGGGCTATGCCCTCCTGTCGGCGCTCGTCGCCCTCGTCGTGGCCCTGTCCGCGGCCATATACGTCGGGGCCGGCTACGTCGGGGCCGGCGCCGATCGCGGTCCGGGCCACCCCCGCAGCGCGGACCCGGCCGCCGGGGGCCCCGGCCGCGCCGCGCCCGTGTCGACCGGGGTCTGGGCCGGCAGCTGGGCCGCCGCGCCCGTCGGCGGCGAACCGGGCACCGAGGCCGACGGCATGGCGGGCCGCACGGTCCGCAACGTCGTGCACACCAGCGTCGGCGGCACGAGCGCCCGGGTCACCCTCTCGAACCTCTACGGCACCGGCCCGCTCACCGTCACCCACGCCACGCTCGCCGTCGCGGCCGCCGAGAACAGCGCGGCGGCCGACCCCGAGCGCCTGCGCCGGCTCACCTTCGGCGGGGCCACGACCGTCGTCGTCCCGGCCGGCCGGGAGGCCGTCAGCGACGCCGTGGCCGTCGCCGTCCCGGCCGACGCCGACGTGCTGGTCAGCACCTACTCCCCCGCCTCCGCCGGACCGGTCACCTACCACCCGAACAGCCGACAGACCGGCTACGTCGCCGTCGGCGAGGCCACCGAGGACGTCACCGGCGCCGCGTTCACCGCCGCCGGCACGCACTGGCGCTACCTGACCGCGCTGGACGTCCTCGGCACCGAGGCCGACGGCACCGTCGTCGCGTTCGGCGACTCCATCACCGACGGCGTCACCTCCACCGTGGGCGAGAACCGCCGCTGGCCGGACGTCCTCGCCGACCGGCTGCGCACCACCGCCGACGCCGAGGGGGACGCCCCGCGCTACGGCGTGGTCAACGCCGGCATCAGCGGCAACCAGGTCCTCGTCGACGACGACGCCCGCGGCGCCAGCGGCCTGAACCGCTTCGAACGCGACGTCCTCGACCGGGCGAACGTGAAGGTCGTCGTCATCGATCTCGGCGTCAACGACATCCTGCGCAGCCGCGCCCTCGCCGACCCGCAGCGCATCGTGGACGGACTGCGCACCCTCGTCGACCGCGCCCACGCCCGCGGCGTCAAGGTCGTCGGCGCCACCCTCACGCCGTTCCGCGGCCACGCCCGCTACACCGCCGCGCGGGAGGACGTCCGGCAGCAGATCAACCGGGCGATCCGCACGGGCGGACTGTTCGACGAGGTCGTCGACTTCGACAAGGCCCTGCGCGACCCGTACGACCCGCGCAGCCTCCGCTCCGAGTACGACTCCGGCGACCATCTGCACCCCAGCGACCTGGGCTACCGGAGGATGGCGCGGACCGTCGACCTGGCCGGGCTGAACGGTTCCGTGGCCGCCCGGCTGTAAGCGGACGGGGCTCAGCCCTAGCTGGAACTCGGTCCTGGTCGGAACTCAGTCCTCGCCCGAACTCAGTCCTCGTCGGAACTCAGTCCTCGTTGGAGCGCAGTTCGCGCTTCGCCGCCCGGCGCTCCAGCTTCTCCTGCCGCCGGGCGGCCCGCGTCTTCTTGCGCTCCACGCCGACCCCGCCCCAGAAGGCGAACCCGGTGACGATCACCCGCGGCGCCCCCGGCTCCCCCACGACACCGCTCTCCCGCTGGTCGAAGCCGCCCATCACACCGATGCCGCGGACCACCACCTCGACGCCCGGCGGCACCGTGATCTGCATCCCGCCCATGATCGCGACGCAGTTGATCACGACCTCCTCGGCGGCGAAGTCCGCCTCGCGCAGGTCGATCTCGCCGCCGCCCCAGAACGCGAAGCAGTTGAAGCGCCGCGGGACCGTCCAGCGGCCCTTGCGCTGGAAACCGGACATCACCGCCACGCCCCAGGTCGACGAACCCTCGCCGCCCACCACCCGCGCGGCCCAACTCCCGTCCGCCACCGGCTCCTTGTGCAGCGACAGGACCGGCGGAGGCGCGACTCCGGCGACCGGCAGGTCACGGGTGATCGGCGCCAGCTCCCCGTAGGTGCGCGCCTTGTACGTCTGTTCCAGCCGCTCCTCGAACTCCGCCATGTCGAGACGACCCTCCGCGAGGGCATCGCGCAGGACCTCGGAGACCCGCTCACGATCGGCGTCGGAGGCACGGAGGTCAGGGAGGCCCGGGACTGCGTCGTCGCTCATGTCAGCAGCCTACGATTTCCCGGGCCCGGGCACTACGGTCGGCCGTCCGGCCGCCGCCCCGCCACGCTCCCGCGCCGCCTCGCGCCCCGCCCCACGCTCCGACTCCCGTTCCGGCTCCCGCTCCGCGTACATCTTCGCGATCACCGCCTCGATGTCCGGCTCCCGCACCGACAGGTCCACCAGCGGATACTCGGCCGCGATCCGGGCGACGAGCGGCGCCGCCGAATCCGACGCCGGGAACGCCAGCCACTGCCGCGGACCGTCCACCTTCACCACCCGCGCCGCCTCCCCCACATCGATCGGCGGCATTTCCCGCTCCAGGTCCACCACCAGCGTCCGCTCGCTGTCGCCCGCCTCGTGCAGCCCGGCCAGCGCGCCGTCGTAGACCAGCCGCCCGTGGTCGATGACCATCACCCGGGAGCAGAGCTGCTCGATGTCCTGGAGGTCGTGCGTGGTGAGCAGCACCGTCGTGCCGCGCTCGGCGTTCAGCTCGCGCAGGAACTCCCGCACCCGCCCCTTGGAGACGACGTCCAGACCGATCGTCGGCTCGTCGAGGTAGAGCACCTCGGGATCGTGCAGCAGGGCCGCCGCGATGTCGCCGCGCATCCGCTGACCCAGCGAGAGCTGACGGACCGGGACGTCCAACAGGGCCCCGAGGTCGAGGAGTTCGACCAGGCTGTCGAGGTTCTCCCGGTAACGGGCGTCCGGGATGCGGTACATGCGGTGCATCAGCCGGTAGGAGTCGATCAGCGGCAGATCCCACCACAGGGTCGTGCGCTGCCCGAACACCACCCCGATGCGGTGCGCCAGCCGCGTCCGCTCGCGGGACGGGTCGATGCCGGCCACCCGCAGCCGGCCGCCGCTCGGGGTCAGGATCCCCGTCAGCATCTTGATCGTCGTCGACTTCCCCGCGCCGTTCGGACCGATGTAACCGACCATCTCGCCGCGCGCCACGGTGAAGGAGATCGCGTCGACCGCCCGCACCTGCCGCAGCTCCCGCCTCAGGAAGCCGGTCCTCTTCCGCACGTCGAAGACCTTCTCGACACGGTCCAGCTCGATGAAAGCGTCCCTGGCGTCCGCGGCCTCCGCGGCCTCCGCGGCGTCCGTGGCGCCCATGCTGTCCCCACTGCCCGTCGTGCCCATCGTGCCGTTCGTGCCCGTCGTGCCCATCGTCACTAACTCCCCGTACTCCGATACGACCTGAGCCCCGTCCGCCAAGCCAGTCCCGCCGCCGCACAGCACCCGGCCGCCACCAGCGGCGGGGCGAACGCCGCCCACTGCGGCAGCCCCAGCGGGTACGGCCGCCCCAACACATAGGCGGCGGGCACCCAGTTGACGAAGGCCAGCGGAAACACGAAGGTCACCCCCCGCACCAGCTCCTTGCCGAACACCGTCGGCGGGTACTGCAACAGCGTCTGACCGCCGTACGTGAACGCCGACTGCACCTCCGACGCGTCCTGCGCCACGAACTGGAAGGCCGCGCCCACCACCAGCACCGCCGAGAAGATCACCCCGCCGCAGACCAGCGTCACCGGCACCAGCAGCGCCTTCACCGGCGTCCACGCCACATCCATCGTCACCAGCGCGTAGCCCAGCACCAGCGCGCCCTGCATGATCCGGCTGATCCGGCGCAACGCGAACCGGTCCGCCGCGACCTGCGCCAGCAGCGGCGCCGGCCGCACCAGCAACGTGTCCAGCGTGCCGTCACGCACGCGCGTGCCCAGCCGGCCCGCCGACCCGATCGCCAGATCCGCCAGCCCGAACGACATCGCCGACAGCCCGTACAGAAACGCGATCTCGGGCAGCGTGTACCCGCCCAACGTGTCCACCTGCGAGAACATCAGCAAGATCGCGACAAAGTCCAGACCGGTCACCAGCAGCCCGCCCACCACCGTCATCACGAAGGACACCCGGTAGGCCAACGTCGACCGGATCCACATCCCGGCGATCAGCCGATACGCCCGCAACCCCTCCGCCAGCCGCCCGCTCTCACCCACCCTGGACCACCACCCGCCGCGTCGCCGCCCCCTGGAGCACCCGCCCCACCGCCAGCAGCACCACCGCCCACACCGCCTGGAACGCGAACGCGGGCAGCGGATCGGCCTCGCCCATCAGCACATCGGCCGGCATCTGCAACAGCGCCGCCCACGGCAGCAACGCCACGATGTCCCCGTACGGCTGCGGAAACGCGTTCAGCGGCAGCGCCATCCCCGAACAGAACATGCCCGTCACCATCAGCACCTGCAACGCGCCCGTGCCGTCCAGCAGCCAGAACCCGCTCAGCGCCACCAGGAACCGGATCCCGTAGCTGACCAGCATCGCGAGCGCCACCGCCACCAGGAACGCCAGCCAGGTCACCGGATCGTCCGGCAGCGCCGTGGGAAAGAACAGCGCCCCGAACACGAACGGGACCACCCCGCGCCCCAGCAGCTGGAACACCGCCCGCCCCATGTCGCTCGCCAGCCACCACACCTGAAGATCGGCGGGCCGGTACAGGTCGATGGCGATCTCACCCGTACGGATGCGCGCCATGAGGTCGGCCTCGAAGCCGCCGCCCTGGATCGCCAGCGTCGCGTACAGCGCCTGCCCCAGCCACACATAGGTGACCGCCTGCGCCTGGTCGTAGCCCCCCAGGTGCGGCCGCTCGTCCCACAACGCCAGGTATGTGTAGACGAGGATCAGGCCGAAAACGGTGTTCGTGAACACTCCGGCGGCCGTCGCCACCCGATACGTCGCGTACCTTCTGAAACCCCCCGCCGCGACGGCCGCGTACAACCGCGCCGATCCCAAGGCAACCGTCCTCCTCACCCTTAAGGGCCTGCCAGGCACCCTCTTCGACGCCGAAGCGCAGGAGCCTAGTGCGCCGGTCCGGCCGCGTGCCACGCCTTTTCCGGCGCAACACGCGCCGATTGTCGGGAACGGAACGCTTGGTGCGAGAGTCTTCAAGAGGGGGCGCAGAACGCGTACGAGAAGTATGGGAACGAACCACGACGTACGGAAACGTACGGCGCTAAACGGGAGTTCGAGCAGCACATGAGTGACGAGCCACAGCCGCAGCAGCCGACCGAGGGCTCAGCACCCGGAAGGCCGGAGGCCTCGGACGGGGGGAGCACCGCAGTGGGGAAACGACCGCGCCGCACCGGCTGGCGCCGGCTCCTGCCCACCTGGCGGATGGTGCTCGGCCTGTTCGTCCTCGGCATCGCTCTGCTCGGCGGCCTGTTCGTCCTCGGCTACTCGCTGGTCAAGATCCCGCCGGCCAACGCGCTCGCCACCAAGCAGTCCAACGTCTATCTCTACGCCGACGGCACCGAGATCGCCCGCGACGGCACCGTCAACCGCGAGAACGTCGACCTCGCGCAGATCTCCAAGGACGCCCAGCACGCCGTCCTGGCCGCCGAGGACCGCGACTTCTACACCGAGTCCGCGATCGACCCCAAGGCGATGCTCCGGGCCGGCTGGAACACCGCCACCGGCAAGGGCAAGCAGTCCGGCTCCACGATCACCCAGCAGTACGTGAAGAACTACTACCTCGCACAGGAGCAGACCGTCACCCGCAAGGTGAAGGAGTTCTTCATCTCGATCAAGCTGGACCGCGAGAAGTCCAAGGACGACATCCTCGAGGGCTACCTCAACACCAGCTACTTCGGCCGCAACGCCTACGGCATGCAGGCCGCCGCCAAGGCCTACTACGGCATCGACGCCGCGAAGCTCACCCCCGCCCAGGGCGCCTACCTCGCCGCGCTCGTCAACGCGCCCAGCGAGTACGACATCATCGCCCACCCCGAGAACAAGGCCGCCGTCGAGGACCGCTGGAACTACGTCCTCGACGGCATGGTCACCAAGGGCTGGCTCACCCAGGCCAAGCGCACGGGCATGGCCTTCCCCGCGGTCAAGGAGACCTCCGGCGCCGACACCGGCATGTCCGGGCAGCGCGGCTACCTCGTCACGGCGATCAAGGACTACCTGAAGAACAACAAGATCGTCACCTCGGAGGAGCTGGAGGGCGGCGGCTACCGCATCACCACCACCATGGAGAAGGCCAAGCAGGACGCCTTCGTCGACGCCGTGAACGACCAGCTCATGTCCAAGCTGGACCCCAAGAAGCGCAAGGTCGACTCGTACGTCCGCGCGGGCGGCGCCGCCGTCGACCCCAAGACCGGCAAGATCCTCGCCATGTACGGCGGCATCGACTACGTCAAGCAGTACACCAACAACGCCACCCGCCAGGACTTCCAGGTCGGCTCCACCTTCAAGCCGTTCGTCTTCACCTCGGCCGTCGAGAACGACTCCACCACCCAGGACAACCGCCGGATCACCCCCAACACGATCTACGACGGCACCAACAGGCGCCCCGTGCAGGGCTGGTCCGGCAGCGTCTACGACCCCGAGAACGAGGACTACGTCAACTACGGCGACATCAGCGTGCGCACCGCCACCGACAAGTCCGTGAACTCGGTGTACGCGCAGATGGCCGTCGACGTCGGCCCCGCGAAGGTCAAGCAGACCGCGATCGAGCTCGGCCTGCCGACCGACACCCCCGAACTCCAGCCCTACCCCTCCATCGCCCTCGGCACGGCCAACGCCAGCGTCCTGGACATGGCCCAGGCCTACGCGACCCTCGCCAACCACGGCAAGCACGGCATGTACACGATGATCGACAAGGTCACCAAGGACGGCTCCGACGTGCTGGAACTGCCCGCGCAGACCGCCTCCCAGGTCATCAGCCGCGAGGCCGCCGACACCACCACCTCCATCCTGCGCAGCGTCGTCCAGCAGGGCACCGCCACCGAGGCCCTGGCCGCCGGCCGCCCCGCCGCCGGCAAGACCGGCACCGCCGAGGAGGACCAGGCCGCCTGGTTCGCCGGCTACACCCCCGACCTCGCCACCGTCGTCGCGGTCATGGGCCAGGACCCGCAGACCGCCCACCACAAGTCCCTCAAGGGCGTCATGGGCCTGCCCCGCATCAACGGCGGCGGCGCGCCCACCCAGATCTGGGCCCAGTTCACCAAGAACGCCCTCAAGGGCACCCCCGCCACCGACTTCAACCTCCAGATCCAGGAGGGCGGCGAGGAATCCGCCTACCCCTCCGCCCCGCCCGCCGACGACGACGCCAGCCCCGACCCGGACGACAGCGCCACCACCGGAACCGAGACCGCCCAGGGCCAGACCCAGGGCCAGGGCCAGACCCCGGGCGCCACGACCGGCACCGGCAACGCGGGCACCACCACGGGCGACACCTCCGCCGGAACCACCACCCAGGGCAGCACCACCCAGGGCAACACCTCGACCGGCACCAGCGCGGGCGACACCAGCGCGGGCACCACCACCGAAGGCAGCACGACCGAGGGCAACACCTCCACCGGCACCATCGTCGGCACCACGGGAGGCACCCCGGGCGCCAACGCCGGAACGACGACGGGCGCAAGCCCCTAGCGTTCCCGGCGCACGCGCCGGGCTGCCGGGTTACCGGGCTGCCGGGTTACCTGGGGTCAATGCCCGCTGGTCGCCTTGAGCCCCACCACGGCGACCAGCAGCAGACACACGAAGAAGATCCGGGCGGCGGTCGCCGGCTCCCCCAGCACCACCATCCCGAGCACCGCCGCCCCGGCCGCCCCGATCCCCACCCACACGCCATAGGCGGTGCCGATGGGAAGCGTCTTGGCGGCCTGCGACAACAACACCATGCTGGCGACGATCCCGACGCCCGTGAACAGACTGGGCACGAGCCGGGTGAACCCGTCCGTGTACTTCATCCCGATCGACCAGCCGACCTCCAGCAGACCGGCGACGACAAGCAGAACCCAGGCCATGACAGGCACCTCCGAGACACGAAATCCATCAGGGGTGCGTCGTCTTTGCACGGTCCGCTGTGCGGAACATCCCGGTACGGCGCGTCTCGTCGGGCTCCTTCGAATGTAGCAAAGAAACGACAAAAAGGGCCGGTGACGACGGTCACCGGCCCCTACGACCACAGATTTACAGATACAACCCGGTGGTGTCCTCGGACCCCTCGAACCGGTCCGCCGCCACCGCATGCAGATCGCGCTCCCGCATCAGCACGTACGCGACACCCCGCACCTCGACCTCCGCACGGTCCTCGGGGTCGTACAGCACCCGATCCCCCGGCTCCACCGTCCGGACGTTCTGCCCCACCGCGACGACCGCCGCCCACGCCAGCCGACGACCGACGGCCGCGGTGGCGGGAATCAGGATGCCGCCACCGGAACGCCGCTCGCCCTCGCCGGCCTCCTGCCGCACGAGCACACGATCGTGCAGCATCCGGATGGGCAGCTTGTCGTGCTGCGAACTGGGGTCGATTCTGTTGACGCTCACAGCACTGAACCTACCTGCCCGAAGCGGAAACGTGAGCGCGAGGTCAGCCCTTGCGGCGACGGGCGCCCAGCGCAAGCAGTCCGACGACGCCGACGGCCACCAGCGCGACGGGCAGGACGCGCTCCAGCCGCGGCGCGCCCTCCTCGTCCACGAACTGCGCCCGCACCTCGCTCACCACCCGGTTGACCTGGACATAGGCCTTCCCCAGGGTGTGATCGACGTTGGCGACGACCTTCGCCTTCGCATCCCCGACGATGGTCTTCGGATGCACCCGCACCCCGATCTCGTCCAGCGTCTCCGCCAGCACGTCTCGGCGGGCCCTGATGTCCGCCTCGATCTGCGCCGGGGTTCTGGTGTCCGACGTCTCCGCCACGGTCTCGGCCTCCGAAGGTCAGCTACTGCGTTTTCCTGCTGCTCCGGACAGTCTGTCAGTTCTTCTCGTCACCGCACTGTCAGGACCCCCCGTTACGCTGGACCGATGAGCGAGCGACTCGAGCCTGGGGACGTGGCCCCCGCCTTCACCCTCTCCGACGCCGACGGCAACCAGGTGTCCCTGTCGGACCACAAGGGCCGCAAGGTCATCGTCTACTTCTACCCGGCCGCCCTGACCCCCGGCTGCACGAAGCAGGCCTGCGACTTCACGGACAACCTGGACCTCCTGGCCGGCGCCGGGTACGACGTCATCGGCATCTCCCCGGACACCCCCGAGAAGCTGGGCAAGTTCCGCGAGAAGGAGTCCCTCAGGGTCACCCTCCTGGCCGACCCCGACAAGACCGCGCTGGACGCGTACGGCGCGTTCGGCGAGAAGAAGAACTACGGCAAGACGTACCTGGGCGTCATCCGCTCCACGATCGTCGTGGACGAGGAGGGCAAGGTCGAACGAGCCCTGTACAACGTCCGCGCCACAGGCCACGTAGCCAAGATCATCAAAGACCTGGCCATCTGAGCCCCCTTTCTCCTTCCCTTCAGCGGCCTGTGCCGGGGTGACCCCCGCCACAGGCCGCTTCCCCTTTCCAGGCGTGACTGTCCGATAAACGCTTCGTCGTGACCGAGGCTTGCGCCGAACGCGGCACCGCCCCCGAGTGGCTCGGTAAGCCCATGACGGGGACTGGAGCGACGATCGGCGGGAGAACCTGCGGTTGCTGTGCCCCAACTGTCATGCGGTCACCAGCACGTGGTGCAGGGGAGGCAAAAGGCGGCAAGCAACTCCCGGTACGATGACAGGCAGCTAGCGGCGGTGGTGCAACTGGCGACACAGCAGACTTAGGATCTGTGGCCCTTGATCGGGCTTGAGGGTTCGAATCCCTTCCGCCGCACATGAACGGCCTGCGAATCGAAGGATCGATGCGCAGGCCGTTTCCGTGCCATGGCTCAGCCCAGCAGCTCCCGCACCACCGGTACCAACCCCCGGAACGCCTGCCCCCGATGGCTGATCGCGTTCTTTTCCTCGGCCGTCAGTTCCGCGCAGGTGCGTGTCTCGCCGGACGGTTGGAGGATCGGGTCGTAGCCGAAGCCGTTTGTGCCGGTGGGGGTGTGGCGGAGGGTGCCCGTGAGGCGGCCTTCTACGACGCGTTCCGTGCCGTCCGGGAGGGCGAGGGCCGCGGCGCAGGCGAAGTGGGCGCCGCGGTGTTCGTCGTCGATGTCGGAGAGTTGGGCCAGGAGCAGTTCGAGGTTGGCCCTGTCGTCGCCGTGGGTGCCGGACCAGCGGGCCGAGAAGATGCCGGGGGCGCCGTTGAGGACGTCGACGCAGAGGCCCGAGTCGTCGGCGACGGCCGGGTGGCCGGTGGCCTGGGCGAGGGCGTGGGCCTTGAGGAGGGCGTTCTCGGCGAACGTCACTCCGGTTTCCTTGACGTCGGGGATCTCGGGGTAGGCGTCCGCGCCGACGAGGTCGTGGGGCAGGCCTGCGTCGGCGAGGATCGACCTGAGTTCGGTGATCTTTCCGGCGTTGCGGGTGGCGAGGATCAGGCGGGTCATGTTCCCCAGTATCGCCAGTCGCCCGATGCGTTTCCTACGGTGTGCAGACCTTTGTCAGTTCGCCTGCTGCGTCCGTTACCGGGCTGAGGTCGGGGGTGGTGTCGCCGCTTTCGACGGCCTTGCGGACGTTGGTGACGGCTGCCTGGAGGTCGTCGACGGCCTTGTTGACGTCGGTGTCGTCCGTCTTGTCGCCGATCTCGTCGAGGTTGTTCTCGATGGAGGTGAGCGACTCCTCGGTCTGCGTGGGGTCGTTCGCGGCGTTCTCCACGGCCTGCTGGAGGTCGGTGACGCTGTCGGCGATGGCGTCGGCGGTCTGGACACAGTCCAGGGCCTTGTTGACTGCGTCGCAGCCGGTCGTCGTCAGGCCCAGGCTCAGGGCGACGGCCGCCGTGGCGGCGGCTATGACGGTACGACGACGCCGGTGTGGGCGTCGGCTCGCGGCCGTGGACATATGAGTGTTCCTCCCCGTCGGTGTACTGGCGAAGACGCCCTGACGGCCGGGCCGGTTGCCCGCGCCGCCAGGACGTCTTGGTGTTCTCTTTACTTTTCCAGGACCGTATCAAGTGCCGTGCGCTGCAGGACAGCGAGTTCCGCGCAGCCGGAAACGGCGAGGTCGAGAAGGGAGTTGAGTTCGTCGCGGGCGAACGGCTCGGCCTCGGCGGTGCCCTGGACCTCGACGAAGCGGCCGTCGCCGGTGCAGACGACGTTCATGTCGGTCTCGGCGCGGACGTCTTCCTCGTAGCAGAGGTCCAGGAGCGGGACGCCGCCGACGATGCCGACCGAGACCGCGCTCACCGTGCCGGTGAGGGGCTGGCGGCCGGCCTTGATCAGCTTGCGGCCCTGGGCCCAGGTGATCGCGTCGGCGAGGGCGACGTACGCGCCGGTGATGGCGGCGGTGCGGGTGCCGCCGTCGGCCTGGAGGACGTCGCAGTCGAGGACGATGGTGTTCTCGCCGAGGGCCTTGTAGTCGATGACCGCGCGGAGCGAGCGGCCGATGAGCCGGCTGATCTCGTGGGTGCGGCCGCCGATCTTGCCGCGGACGGACTCGCGGTCGCCGCGGGTGTTGGTGGCGCGGGGGAGCATGGAGTACTCGGCGGTGACCCAGCCCTCGCCGCTGCCCTTGCGCCAGCGGGGGACGCCCTCGGTGACGGAGGCGGTGCAGAAGACCTTGGTGTCGCCGAAGGAGACGAGGACGGATCCTTCGGCGTGCTTGCTCCAGCCGCGTTCGATGGTGACGGGGCGGAGCTGTTCGGGGGTGCGGCCGTCGATGCGTGACATGGCGTCGAGCCTAGCGGGACATGCGGGAGGGGCTCCGCCCGCGTGGGAGGGAGCCCCTGCCGGGGGGAGCCGGGCGGCTCACATCATGTCTTCGATCTCCGCTGCGATCGGGTCGGCGTCGGTGCCGATGACGACCTGGATGGCGGTGCCCATCTTGACGACGCCGTGGGCGCCGGCGGCCTTGAGGGCGGCTTCGTCGACGAGTGCGGGGTCGTTGACCTCGGTGCGCAGCCGGGTGATGCAGCCCTCGATCTCTTCGATGTTGTCGAGGCCGCCGAGTCCGGCGACGATCTTCTCAGCCTTGGTGGCCATTTCGGTCTCCTTACACGTGACGCACAGTTGGCCCATCTTCGCGAGCGATTGCGCTGTGTGTACCGAAGGATGACCTCACAGCAACCCAATCGTCCGTAGCTGGTCTACACCACCTGACAGGCGGTCGCCAAACGATGAGTGCCGAGAGCGCGGGGACCGGGGTCGGTCCCGCACGTCAGCACTGGAACACCGCGTTCCAGGGGCTGCAGAAGATGGGCCGCAGTCTTCAGCTGCCGATCGCCGTGCTGCCGGCCGCGGGCATTCTCAACCGCCTTGGGCAGCCTGATGTGTTCGGGGACGACGGACTGGGCTGGACCGATGTCTCGAAGGTGATGGCGGGGGCGGGCGGCGCACTGCTCGACGGTCAGCTGGGGTTGCCGCTGCTGTTCTGCGTGGGTGTGTCCATCGGCATGGCGAAGAAGGCGGACGGTTCGACGGCGCTGGCGGCGGTGGCGGGGTTCCTCGTCTACTACAGCGTGCTGCGGCAGTTCCCGGAGGACTGTCCGAGCGGGGCGCAGGCGGTCGTCGGGATCGGTTGTCAGGCGACCGTCGACCAGACGGTGGTGGCGTTCACGTACCAGAATCCGGGGGTCTTCGGCGGGATCGTGATGGGGCTGCTGACGGCCTATTTCTGGCAGCGCTATCACCGCACCAAGCTGGTGGACTGGCTCGGCTTCTTCAACGGGCGGCGGCTGGTGCCGATCATCATGGCGTTCGTCGCGATCGGGTTCGCCGCGCTGTGTCTGTGGATCTGGCCGCCGATCGGCGACGGGCTGGAGAGTTTCAGCGACTGGCTGAGCGACGCGGGTTCATGGGGCGCCGGCATCTTCGGCCTCGCGAACCGGGCGCTGCTGGTGATCGGTCTGCATCAGTTCCTGAACGTGCCCATCTGGTTCCAGTTCGGGACGTACACCAAGCCGGACGGCACGGTGGTGCACGGTGACATCAACATGTTCCTGGCGGGCGACCCGGACGCGGGCCAGTTCACCTCGGGTTTCTTCCCGATCATGATGTTCGCGCTGCCGGCGGCGGCGCTGGCGATGACGCACTGCGCGCGGCCGGCGCGACGCAAGGAGGTCGGCGGTCTGATGCTGTCGGTGGCGCTGACGTCGTTCGTCACGGGTATCACCGAGCCGATCGAGTACTCGTTCCTGTTCATCGCGCCGCTGCTGTATGTGGTGCACGCGGTGCTGACGGGTGTGTCGATGGCGGTGACGTGGGGGCTGGGCGTACATGACGGTTTCAGCTTCTCGGCCGGGCTCATCGACTACGTCATCAACTGGAACCTGGCGACGAAGCCGTGGGCGATCATCCCGATCGGTCTGTGTTTCGCCGTCGTCTACTACGTGATCTTCCGTTTCGCGATCACGAAGTTCGATCTGAAGACGCCGGGGCGGGAGCCGGAGGACGAGCGGGAGGACGTCACCAAGGCGTAGTGGAGCGGTAGCTCAACGTAGTTCAACGGTTGCGGGAACAGTGGGTTCCTTATGCCGCCTTCATCGTGCTACAACATGGTCTACACCACTGAGTGGTGTAGACCACCACCCGATGGAGGAAGTCTATGAGCACCGCCACCGCGCCCACGGCGGCCCCCGCGAGGAAGTGGGGATCCGGTCTGTTCCAGGGCCTGCAGAAGGTCGGCCGCAGCCTCCAACTCCCGATCGCCGTACTGCCGGCAGCGGGTCTGCTGCTGCGCCTCGGTCAAGCGGACTCCCAGGAGAGGTTCCACATCCCGGCCGATGTGGCGAAGGTGTTCGCCGGAGCCGGCGGTGCCCTGCTGGACAGTTCCTTCGGTCTGCCTCTGCTGTTCTGCATAGGCGTGGCCATCGGCTTCGCGAAGAAGGCCGATGGCTCGACGGCGCTGGCCGCGGTGGTCGGCTTCCTGAGCTACTACGCGGTGATCCACCAGTACCCGATCAAGGACGGGCACGAGGGCGCCACCTACACGGCGACCGGGCTGGGCGGCGGCTTCTGGCAGAAGGGCAACGAGGCCGCGCAGGCCGCGAGTTTCCAGAACCCGGGCGTGCTCGGCGGCATCATCCTCGGTCTCCTGACGGCGGTGCTCTGGCAGCGTTACCACCGCAAGCAGCTCGTCGACTGGCTCGGCTTCTTCAACGGCCGTCGGCTCGTCCCGATCATCACCGCCGCCCTCGGTACCGTCCTGGGCGTCCTGGTGGTCGTGGGCTGGGAGCCCATCGGCGACGTCATCACCGACTTCGGCGAGTGGATGACCGGCCTGGGCTCCTTCGGCGCGGCTCTCTTCGGACTCATCAACCGCGCGCTGATCCCGATCGGCATGCACCAGTTCGTGAACTCGGTGGCCTGGTTCCAGATCGGCGACTTCACCAACTCCGCCGGCACGGCCTTCCACGGCGACCTGCCGCGCTTCTTCGGCGGCGACCCGTCGGCCGGAATGTTCATGACCGGCTTCTTCCCGATCATGATGTTCGGTCTGCCCGCCGCCGCCCTCGCGATCGCGCACTGCGCCCGTCCCGAGCGTCGCAAGGTCGTGCTGGGCATGATGATGTCGATGGCCCTGACCTCGTTCTTCACGGGTGTCACCGAGCCGATCGAGTTCACGTTCATGTTCATCGCCCCGGTGCTCTTCGCCATCCACGCGGTCCTCACCGCGATCTCGATGGCCGTGACCTGGGCCCTGGGCATGCACATGGGCTTCAGCTTCTCGGCCGGCTTCATCGACGTCTTCATCAACTGGGGCATCTCCACCAAGCCCTGGCTGCTGATACCCGTCGGCCTGGTCTTCGGCGCGGTCTACTACTTCGTCTTCCGCTTCGCCATCATCAAGTTCAACCTGCCCACGCCGGGCCGCGAGTCCGACGAGGAACTCGCCGAGCTGCAGGCGGCGGAGGCGAAGTAGGCCTCTGCAGCGACGCGAAGACCCCCGGAGCCCTGAACTGCTTCGGGGGTCTTCTGCATGACGTGCTCGTCAGATCTCGTACGTCACCCGTGGCGCCGCCAGCTCCACCGGGCCGTCGAAGACCGCGCGGGCGTCCGCCAGGTTGACCTGGGGGTCGGTCCACGGCGGGATGTGGGTCAGCACGAGCTTGCGCGCCCCCGCCAGGCTCGCCGTCTCACCCGCCTCGCGGCCGTTGAGGTGCAGGTCGGGGATGTTCTCCTTGCCGTGCGTGAAGGCGGCCTCGCACAGGAACAGGTCGGTGTCGCGGGCGAGGTCGGCCAGGACCGGGCTCACTCCCGTGTCACCGGAGTACGTCAGCGACTTCCCGCCGTGTTCGACGCGGATGCCGTACGCCTCCACCGGGTGCGCCACGCGTTCCGTGTGCACGGTGAACGGTCCGATGTCGAAGGTGGACGGCTTGACCGTGTGGAAGTCGAAGACCTCGCTCATCGAGGAGGCCGACGGGGTGTCCGCGTAGGCCGTGGTCAGACGGTGCTCGGTGCCCTCCGGTCCGTAGACCGGAATGGGGGCGCAGCGGCCGCCCTCGTGGCGGTAGTAGCGTGCGACGAAGTACGCGCACATGTCGATGCAGTGGTCGGCGTGCAGATGGCTCAGGAAGATCGCGTCGAGGTCGTAGAGACCGCAGTGGCGCTGCAGCTCGCCCAGGGCGCCGTTGCCCATGTCGAGAAGCAGCCGGAAGCCGTCGGCCTCTACGAGGTAGCTCGAGCAGGCCGATTCCGCGGACGGGAACGACCCCGAGCAGCCGACGACGGTGAGCTTCATAAAGCAGAAACCTCCGCTGGCGGGACGAATGATCGTGAATGGGGCGACGGGGGTCGTGCGGTTTGTCGAGCGTAAGGCGCAAAACCCCGGGTCGCTCCTCCGCCAGGGGCTGTTGTGGGGGAACTCACCTGTGGTGTCACCGGTTCGGCTGGACCCGAGGCGCGCGGGCCACGAAGAGGGCGCGCGGTGGTCGTCGCGCGCCGGTAACGTCGTCCTATGGACACGTCCTGGTGGCTCGCGCTCGCGGCGCTGGTGCTGCTCGCGCTGGTCGCCACGCTCGTCGACGGGTGGGGACGGCGGGGGCGGCTGCGGAGGCGGCGGACGCGGCCGCCGGGCCGGGCGGCGGGACGGCCGAGCCGGAGGCGCGGGCTCGCCGGGAAGCCGCGGCCGGCGGAGATCTGGTGGGCGAACGTGCCGTTCGAGGACGGGCTGCCCGGGAACAAGGACCGGCCGTGTCTGGTGCTGACGGTGCGCGGTGACCGGGTGACCGTCGCGAAGATCACCAGCAAGTATCACGAGGAGCGGGCCGGGGTGATCCCGCTGCCGCCCGGTGCGGTGGGCGACGCGCAGGGGCGGGCCAGTTTCCTGGAGACGGGCGAGCTGCGCGAGGTGCGGGTGTGGGACTTCCGGCGGCGGGTGGGGGTGGTGGACCCGCTCCTGTGGGACCAGGTCCGTCACCTCACCACCTGACCGCTTCACCGCTTCACCGCTTCAGCGGCCGGCGGCTACGCCCAGAGCTGGCCCTGCAGCGTCTCGATCGCTTCCTCCGTCGTCGCCGCCGTGTAGACGCCCGTCGACAGGTACTTCCAGCCGCCGTCCGCGACGACGAACACGATGTCCGCGCTCTCGCCGGCCGCCAGCGCCTTCTTGCCGACGCCGATCGCCGCGTGCAGGGCCGCGCCCGTGGAGACGCCCGCGAAGATGCCCTCCTGCTGGAGGAGTTCCCGGGTGCGGGTGACGGCGTCCGCCGAGCCGACCGAGAAGCGGGTGGTGAGCACGGAGGCGTCGTACAGCTCCGGGACGAAGCCCTCGTCGAGGTTGCGCAGGCCGTAGACCAGGTCGTCGTAGCGCGGCTCGGCGGCGACGATCTTCACGTCCGGCTTGTTCTCGCGGAGGTAGCGGCCGACGCCCATGAGCGTGCCCGTGGTGCCGAGGCCCGCGACGAAGTGGGTGACGGAGGGGAGGTCGGCGAGGATCTCCGGGCCGGTCGTCGCGTAGTGGGCGCCGGCGTTGTCGGGGTTGCCGTACTGGTAGAGCATCACCCAGTCGGGGTGCTCGGCGGCGAGTTCCTTGGCGACGCGCACGGCGGTGTTGGAGCCGCCGGCGGCCGGGGAGGGGATGATCTCGGCGCCCCACATGCGGAGCAGGTCCCGGCGTTCCTGCGAGGTGTTCTCGGGCATCACGCACACCATGCGGTAGCCCTTGAGCTTGGCCGCCATGGCGAGGGAGATGCCGGTGTTGCCGCTGGTCGGCTCCAGGATGGTGCAGCCGGGGGTGAGCCGGCCGTCCTTCTCCGCCTGCTCGACCATGTGCAGCGCGGGGCGGTCCTTGACCGAGCCGGTGGGGTTGCGGTCCTCCAGCTTGGCCCAGATGCGGACCTCGGCGGACGGCGAGAGCCGCGGCAGGCGCACCAGAGGGGTGTTGCCCACCGCGGCCAGCGGGGAGTCGTAACGCATGCCGGGGTCAGGCCATGCCGCCGGCGACGGCCGGCAGGATCGTCACGGTGTCGCCGTCGGTCAGCTTGGTGTCGATGCCGTCGACGAAGCGGACGTCCTCGTCGTTCAGGTACACGTTGACGAAGCGGCGCAGCTTGCCGTCGTCCACGATGCGGGCGTGGATTCCCGCATGCCGGGTCTCGAGGTCGGTGAACAGCGCGGCGAGGGTGTCACCGTTTCCCTCCACCGCCTTCTGACCGTCGGTGTACTGGCGGAGGATGGTCGGGATGCGGACCTCGATGGCCATGGCTGAGGACTCCTGTCGGAAGGTGTGGGCGGCGCGGAACGTGCGTGTGAGGCGCCGCGGCTCACGGCCTACGGCGGCAGGGCCGGCGTCAACAGATGGCGCTGGCGAGCCTGCACAGGTCGACGTGCAGCCGCGCCACGAGCAGCGTGCCCGGCGTCTTCTCGCTCACGTCGTTCAGAACCATGGGCTCATCGTATCGATTCCCGGTCCGGCTGCCGGAGTGTGATCCCACATGATGGACGGATTGCGGTCGGGGACTGAGATCCCTGGACAGGGCCTAGGCGGAGGCGCGGTGCACCAGGCGGGTCGGGACGACCACCGAGGGCGGCTGCGGGGTGTCGTCGCGCAGGAGCAGCCGGGCCAGCAGCCGGCCCATCTCCGGGACGTCCTGGTGGACGGTGGTCAGGGGCGGGTCGGTGGACTCGGCGAGGGAGGCGAGGTCGTCGAAGCCGACGACGGCGACGTCCTCGGGCACCCGGCGGCCGCGCTCGCGCAGGATCTGCAGCGCACCGGTCGCCATGAGGTCGGAGGCGACGAAGACGGCGTCCAGGTCGGGGCGGCGGTCCAGCAGTGCGGCCATGGCGTCGGCTCCGCCCTGGCGGGTGTAGTCGGCGCGCTCGACGAGTTCGGCCGGGGCGTCGAGCAGGACGTCGTGGTAGCCGGCGAGCCGGTCGGCCGCCGAGTTCTCCTGGTCGTAGGGGCCGGCGACGGTGGCGATCCGCTGCCGTCCGAGCGCGACCAGATGCTGGACGGCCTGGCGGGCGCCGCCGCGGTTGTCGCCGTCGACGTAGGCGTGGCGGTGGACGGTGTCGCCGTCGCGGAGGAGGGGGCGGCCGCCGAAGACGGCGGGCAGGGCGAGCCGGTCGGTCATCTCGGCCAGTCGGTCGCCGGGGCGCAGGGAGAACAGGATCGCGCCGTCGACGTGGCCGCCGCCGAGGTAGTCGGCCACGCGCGCGTAGTCGTCGGGTTCCTCCACGAACAGCAGGACGGCCTGGGCGCCGTGCAGGGCGAGTTCGCGGCGGATGCCGCGCAGCAGGAGGTCGAAGAACGGGTCGAGGAAGAGCCGGTTCTCAGGCTGGGCGGCGACCACGGCGACGGCGCCGGTGCGGTGGGTGACGAGTTGCCGGGCGGCCTGGTTGGGCACGTAGCCGAGTTCGGCGACGACGTGGCGGACCCGGTCGGCGACCTCCGCCCGGACCCGGGCCTCGCCGTTGATCACCCGTGAGACGGTCGACTTGGAGACCCCCGACCGCCGGGCGACATCGTCGAGCGTGGGGCGCCGTGCGTGCGAGCGTTGCGTCAACACCGTCTCCGTGGGGCCGAGTCGGACTGAGAGATACGGAGACGGTATCCGGGGGTCGCGTGTCAGACGACCGGCTTTCCGGTGAGTTCCACGCCCGCCGCGCGCAGTTCCTCCAGGGCGCGGTCGGTGCTCTCCTCGGCGACTCCGGCGGTGAGGTCGAGCAGGACCTGGGTGCGGAAGCCCTCGCGGGCCGCGTCCAGGGCGGTGGCCCGCACGCAGTGGTCGGTGGCGATGCCGACGACGTCGACCTCGTCGATTCTGCGGGCGCGCAGCCAGTCGCCCAGTGCGACGCCGTTCTCGTCGGCGCCCTCGAAGCCGCTGTAGGCGGCGGAGTAGGCGCCCTTGTCGAAGACGGCGTCGACGGCGCCGGAGGCGACGGCCGGGGCGAAGTTGGGGTGGAAGCCGACGCCCTCGGTGCCGGCGACGCAGTGCGCGGGCCAGGAGTGGACGTAGTCGGGGTTGTCGGCGAAGTGGCCGCCGGGCGCGATGTGGTGGTCGCGGGTGGCCACCACATGCCGGTATCCGGCGGGGGCCTGCCCGATCAGCTCGGTGATGGCGGCGGCCACGTCGGCACCGCCGGTCACCGCGAGACTGCCCCCCTCGCAGAAGTCGTTCTGCACGTCTACGACGATCAAGGCGCGGCGCATGGTCGGTGTCCTTCGACTGAGGATGAAGTAATTGAGCCTAGAGACTTTGTCGGCGCTGCGGGAGGGGGCCCGGCGGAACGGGCCCTGAGGAGAGGGCCCGGCGGACGGGCCTACTCCGTGGCGTATTCCGTCGGGATGACGGGTTCGCCGCGGGAGAGCTGGGTCGCGGAGAGCGGGAGGCGGGCGCGGGCGGCCGTGTGGCGGTCGCGGGCGACGTCGAGGGGCTCGCGGGCGACGACCTCGCCGCCCTTGATCAGTTCGACGAGGAGTTGGTGGTCGGCCAGTGCGGCGGGGACCGGTCCGGTGCCGACGACCTCGGCCTGGGCTACGCCCTGTGCGTCGGGCCGGCGGGCCGCCCACTTGCGGCCGCCGACGGAGGTCTTGCCGCCGGACGCCTTCTTCGCCACCGGGACCAGCGGGGCCTTGAGGTCGGCGGACTCGGCGCGGGCGACCAGTTTGTAGACCATCGAGCAGGTGGGGTGTCCGGAGCCGGTGACCAGCTGGGTGCCGACGCCGTACGCGTCGACGGGGGCCGCGGCGAGCGAGGCGATGGCGTACTCGTCGAGGTCGGAGGTGACGATGATCCGGGTGTCCCGCGCGCCCAGCTCGTCGAGCTGCCGGCGGACCCGGTGGGCCACGAGCAGCAGGTCGCCGGAGTCGATGCGGACCGCGCCGAGCTCGGGCCCGGCGACCTCCACCGCCATGCGGACGGCTTCGGCGACGTCGTAGGTGTCCACGAGCAGGGTGGTGCCGCGGCCGAGCGAGTTCACCTGGGCCTGGAAGGCGTCGCGCTCGGTGTCGTGCAGCAGGGTGAAGGCGTGGGCGCTGGTGCCCACGGTGGGTATGCCGTAGCGGAAGCCGGCGGCCAGGTCGGAGGTGGTGGCGAAGCCGCCGACGTAGGCGGCGCGGGAGGCGGCGACCGCGGCGAGTTCGTGGGTGCGGCGGGCGCCCATCTCGATCAGGGGCCGCTCGCCGGCCGCGGAGGACATGCGGGAGGCGGCGGCCGCGATGGCGGAGTCGTGGTTGAGGATGGAGAGGATCACGGTCTCCAGGAGCACGCATTCGGCGAAGGAGCCCTCGACGCGCATGATCGGCGAGCCCGGGAAGTAGACCTCGCCCTCCGGGTAGCCCCAGACGTCACCCGAGAAGCGGTATCCGGCGAGCCAGTCCAGGGTCTGTGCGTCGACGATGTCGCGCTCGCGCAGGAAGCCGAGGACGGCCGCGTCGAAGCGGAAGTTCTCGACGGCGTCCAGGACGCGCCCGGTGCCGGCGACGACTCCGTAGCGCCTGCCGTCCGGCAACCGCCGGGTGAAGACCTCGAACACGCTGCGCCGCTCGGCCGTGCCCGCTTTGAGGGCGGCCTGCAGCATCGTCAGCTCGTACTGGTCCGTGAAGAGCGCGGTAGAGGGAACGTCCACCGGGAGCCCAAGGTCCGCCACGTCCACGAAAGCACTCCTAGCCCTGTATCTCCGGGTGCCCCCGACGTCGGCCGGGGGTCCGGGGGTTGTCCCCCGGTGTATGCAGCATGGCAAGCATCGTACCCCCATTTCGTCAGTGTGACGATTTCCGGGATGCGTGGCAGCATGGGCCATGTGACGTCACCCGCTCCCCTTGAGATCGAACGCACCGAGTCGGCGGAGGAGGTCTTCGCCGTCCCCGAGCCGGACGTCCCGTGGGTCACGATCGTCCACAACGACCCGGTCAACCTCATGAGCTACGTGACCTATGTCTTCCAGTCGTACTTCGGGTACACCAAGGACAAGGCCACCAAGCTCATGATGGACGTCCACCACAAGGGCCGGGCGGTCGTCTCCAGCGGCTCTCGCGAGGAGATGGAACGCGACGTGCAGGCCATGCACGGCTACGGCCTGTGGGCCACCCTCCAGCAGGACCGGAAATAGACCGGAAGCAGACCGGAAGCAGACCGGAGTAAACGACCTCACTGATGCCTGGACAATTCGAACCGATCCCCGGCGGCGGCGCGGCCGTCGCACTCGACGACGTCGAGATCTCGATCATCCGGTCGCTGGCCGTGCAGCTCCTGGAGCTCATCGGCCCCGGCCCCGCCGAGGACGCCTCCGACGACCCGCTCGCCGAGCTCTTCGCCGAGGGGCCGAGCGAGCCGCCCGCCGACCCGGTGCTGCGGCGCCTGTTCCCGGACGCCTACACCGACCCGGAGGGCTCCTCGGGTCCGAAGCAGGCGGACGAGCAGAAGGCATACTCGGCCGAGTTCCGCCGCTTCACCGAGAACGATCTGCGGGCCGGCAAGCGGGAGAACGCCCTCGCGATGGTCCGCTCACTGGACGCGCTGGCCTCCGAGGCGGCCGGCGAGGGCGGGGCGGTGCTGAAGCTGTCCCCGGCGGAGTCCCAGCGGTGGCTGCGCGCGCTGAACGACCTGCGGCTGGCGATCGGCTCCCGGCTGGAGATCACCGAGGAGGACGACACCGACCTCCTGTACCGGCTGCCGGACGACGACCCGCGCAAGCCGATGGTGATGGCGTATCTGTGGCTGGGCGGGCTCCAGGAGACCCTTGTGGCGACCCTTTTGCCGTAGTTCGCGCTAATTCGCCGATCGCGCTGTTCGCTCAGCGGACACTCAAATCCGGATAACGATCGCATTACCTCCCCGGCCGGTTATGCCGCCCGGGGATGCGTTTTGTCCGCTTCTTCCTATGGTGTGCGCCACATGTTCCGCCGGTGATCAATGTTGCGGGCGTGATAAATCTTCACGACCACCCGGCGGACGCCACCCATGTCCCGCCGGGTGCGCCGTGTGGCCGACGGACCGTCGGCCGGGCAGCTCCTGTACCCGGGGGGATTCGGAGAAAGGCGCACCACACACATGACCTCCGCTCAGGTCGACACGGAACACAACGGCGCGGACGGCAACGGCCCGGACCGGACGCCCGAAGAGGGATACGAGCGCGGGCTCGGCAGCCGCCAGGTCCAGATGATCGCGATCGGCGGCGCCATCGGCGTCGGCCTCTTCCTGGGCGCCGGGGCGAACATCGCCAAGGCCGGTCCCAGCCTCATCCTGATGTACGCGCTCGCGGGCGCGATCGTCTTCTTCATCATGCGGGCGCTCGGCGAGCTGCTGCTCTACCGGCCCGTCTCGGGTTCGTTCGCGGAGTACTCCCGTGAATTCCTCGGCCCGTTCTTCGGCTACTTCACCGGCTGGACGTACTGGCTGATGTGGGTCGTCACCGGTATGGCCGAGCTGACGGCCGCCGCGATCTACGTCAACTACTGGTTCCCGGCCGTCCCCCAGTGGGTGACCGCGCTGGTCTTCCTGGTGATCCTCTTCGGGGTCAACCTGATCTCCGTGAAGCTCTTCGGCGAGCTCGAGTTCTGGTTCTCGATGGTCAAGGTCACCGCGCTGATCGGCATGATCGTGATCGGCCTGGGCGTGCTGACCTTCGGTTTCAGCAGCGCCGGCGACACGGCCGCGGTCTCGAACCTGTGGGAGTTCGACGGCTTCTTCCCCAAGGGCGTCGGCTCGTCGCTGATGACGCTGCAGGGCGTGATGTTCGCCTACCTCGCGGTCGAGCTGGTCGGTGTGACGGCCGGTGAGTCGGAGAACCCGGAGAAGACCCTCCCCAAGGCGATCAACACGCTTCCCTGGCGGATCGCGCTGTTCTACGTCGGCGCGCTCACCGTCATCCTGTGCGTGGTGAAGTGGACCGAGTTCGCGCCGGGCGTCTCGCCGTTCGTGGCGGCCTTCGCGAAGATCGGCATCCCGGCGGGCGCCGGCATCGTCAACTTCGTCGTGCTGACCGCGGCCCTGTCCTCCTGCAACTCGGGCATGTACTCCACGGGCCGCATGCTGCGGAACCTGGCCGACAGCGGTGAGGCCCCCGCGGTCTTCCGCAAGCTGTCGTCGACGAAGACCCCTGCTTTCGGCATCGCGGTCTCGGTCGCCTTCATGGGCATCGGCGTGGTCCTGAACTACATCGTCCCGGAGAAGGCCTTCGGCTATGTGACCTCGGTGGCCACCGCGGCCGGCATCTGGACCTGGCTGATGATCCTGATCAGCCACGTCCTGTACCGCCGCGCGGTCGTCGCGGGCCGGCTGCCCGCGTCGAGCTTCCCCGCCCCGGGCGGTTCGGCGTTCAGCTGGGTGGCCATCGCGTTCCTGCTCTTCGTGACCTGCCTGATCGCGTACGACGCCGACTCGCGCGTCTGCCTCTATGTCATGGCGGGCTGGGCTGCCGCCCTCGGCATCGGCTGGAAGATCCTCAAGGGCCGCAACCCGCAGATCGCCGACCGGCACGAGCGGGAACCGGCGAAGCTCGGCTAGCCGCTCGGCCGGCTGCGCCGCGCTGTGCCACGATGCGCCGTCGCTCGTCTGCGGCGCCATCGTGGCCGGTCGCGCAGTTCCCCGCGCCCCTTCAGGGCGCTGCCGAAGCGCGGTCGGCTTCGTCCGCGGGATGCGCCGCGATGGGCCGTCGCTCGGCTGCAGCGCCGTCGTGGCCGGTCGCGCAGTTCCCCGCGCCCCTTCAGGGCGCTGCCGCACCGCGGGCGACTTCGTCCGCCGGATGCGCCGCGATGGGCCGTCGCTCGGCTGCGGCGCCATCGTGGCCGGTCGCGCAGTTCCCCGCGCCCCTATAAGGGCGCTGCCGCACCGCGGGCGACTTCGTCCGCCGGATGCGCCACGATGGGCCGTCGCTCGACTACAGCGCCATCGTGGCCGGTCGCGCAGTTCCCCGCGCCCCTAAAGGGCGCTGCCGAAGCGGGGTCGGCTTCGCTCCGGGGCGCGGGGCGGGCTGTTTATCCTGGCGGGCATGCTGACCATTACCCAGGAGCTCGTCGACAAGATCGTCGCGCATGCGCGCAAGGACCACCCCGACGAGGCGTGCGGCGTCGTCGCGGGGCCGGAGGGCGCGGACCGCCCCGAGCGCTTCATCCCGATGCTGAACGCGGCCATGTCGCCCACGTTCTACGAGTTCGACTCCGGTGACCTGCTGAAGCTCTACCGCGAGCTGGACGACCGCGACGAGGAGCCGGTGATCATCTACCACTCCCACACGGCCACCGAGGCCTACCCGTCCCGCACGGACATCTCCTACGCGAACGAGCCGGGCGCGCACTACGTCCTGGTGTCGACGGCCGACACCGACGGCGGCGGCGAGTTCCAGTTCCGCTCGTTCCGCATCGTGGACGCGGTGGTCACGGAGGAAGACGTCCAGGTCGTCGAGGCTTACTGAGCAGCAGCACAGGCGCCTGCCCTCGGGTCCGCCGCGCTCAGGCCGCTGCCTTTCGCAGCAGGGCTCGGATGGGGCGCCAGAGTTCCGGTACGACCGTCACGTCGAGGGGGACGGCGTTGTCGGGGGCGGTGCGCCATATGAGGCCGTCCGGGTGGTGGAGGACGGCCGTGATCTCGTCGGGGGTCGGCGGAGCGGCGTTGCCGCGCAGGTAGACGGCGCGCAGGCCCAGGTTGCGGAGCCGGGTCAGGGCTCGGGCCCGGTTCTGGGCGTGGACGAGCACGCGGACGTCCGCCAGGGGCCCTGGGAGGCCCTCTCGGGCGGTGGGGCTGGGCAGGTTGACCGCCACCACCACCATGCCGTCGGGCAGCTTGCAGAAGCCTCCTGCGGCCATGCGGTCACACCCCCGTGCGAGTCGGCGTCAATAAGAGAATCACAGGAGGCACCTAAACACGATCGGCGGCAACCCGCCAGGGGGCTGCCGCCGATGCGCCTTTGACCTGCAACGATGTCGGCTACTTCGCCGACGGACCGACCTTCACCTGGATCGTGGAGCCGTTCAGGGCCTCCTTGACGATCTTGATCGAGGTGTTGGTGTCAGTGACCTTGACGCCCGCGAGCGGGGTCAGCGGGTCGGAGTACGTCGACTTTCCGTCGTCGAAGACGCCGACGCCCGGACGGGACTTGACCTTGACCGCGACATCGGCCTTGTGGACCGTGATCGCGTCCGTGCGGTACAGGCTGAAGGGCGAGTCGTAGCTCTGCAGCCGGGCGTTCATCGCGGTGCCGTTCGCCCACTTCAGCGCGGTGGGGTGCGAGTCGATCGGGAGGATCAGGCCCTCACCCGGGTGCTGGCTGGTGTTGTCGTCCGCCTGGGAGGTGTCCCACTTCCAGATCAGCAGGCCGTTCTGGTACGGGTAGTGCTCGACCCAGTCGGGGCGCGTCGTCGAGAAGCCGAAGTTGTACGGGCCGACCTTGAGGGTCTTGTCGTACGACACGTACTGGCGGTTCTCGGCGATGTAGTACTGCGCGTAGTCGTCCGTGATGGACGCGCCGATGCGGGAGAACCCGCTCGCCGTCCAGGCCGCGTCCGCGCTCTCCGCGTTGTCGGAGAACAGCGTCGCGCCGTCCGCCGTCACGGTGATCTCGTCGGCCGTGAAGCCCTTCTGGGCCACGCCGCCGTCGGTGGCGTAGCGGAAGCGCAGGCTGATCTGCTGGCCCGCGTAGGCGTCCAGCGGGAACGTCAGCTTCTGGTGGGCGTCGACCGTGCCGGTGAGGGCCGGCTTGCCGCTGCCGTCCCGCGGGATCGCGCTGCCGTCGGGCAGCGTGCCGTCGATCGGCGTGTAGTTCGCGCCGCCGTCGGTGGAGACCTCGGTGTACAGGTAGTCGTAGTCCTGCTCGATGTCCCACCAGCCGTCGAGGGTCAGCGACGCCGAGGTCTTGCCGGTCAGGTCGACCGTGCGGGTCAGGGTGTTGCGCAGGTTGTCGCCGCTGGCGCTCCACCACTGCGTGGCGCCCTCGGCCGGGGCGACCACCTCGGTGGTGACCTCCTTCTCCGGCAGCTGGACCACGAGGGCCTGGGCGTTCTTGGTGTTGTACTCCGCGACGCCGAGCGTGTGGGTGGACTTCACGCCGGCCTTGGCGACGTCGTAGTCCAGCCAGCCCAGTTGCAGCTTGTCCCAGGCGTTCATGTCGCCGGGCAGGTCGCCGATGGTCTGCTTGCCGGTGCCGAGCCAGGAGCCGGACGACATCAGCGTCCAGAAGCCGGTGGAGTTCTCGCCGCCGCCGGAGGTGTCGTACTCGTCCGGCAGACCGAGGTCGTGGCCGTACTCGTGGGCGTAGACGCCGAGTCCGCCGTTCTCCGGCTGGATGGTGTAGTCGCCGACCCAGATGCCGGTGTCGCCGACCTGGGCGCCGCCGAGCCTGTTGCCGTCCGGGCCGGTGGAGCCGGCGTCGGTGCCGAAGGCGTACCAGCGGTGGGCCCAGATGGCGTCCGCGCCCTGGGCGCCGCCGCCCGCGGACTCGTCCTCGCCGGCGTGCACGATCTGGAAGTGGTCGATGTAGCCGTCGGACTCGTTGAAGTCGCCGTCGCCGTCGAAGTCGTAGCGGTCCCACTGGTCGAACTCGGCCAGCTCGGCCTTGATCTCGGCGGCGGTGGCGCCGGCCGCCTCGCGCTCGGCGACCCAGGCGTTGACACCGTCCTGGACCGCGTACCAGGCGCCGGTGGAGGCGTCGTTGGAGCCGTAACGGGCCTCGTTGTAGGGGACCTTGACCCAGTCGGTCACCTCGCCCTCGACCGAGTAGCGGCCCGAGGACTGCTTCTCGTAGTACTTCTTCAGCGACTCGGTGTTCTTGCCGGTGCCGAAGTACAGGTCCTGGAAGTGCTTCTGGTTGTAGTCCGCCTGCCAGGCCGTGGTGTTGTTCGTGGCACGGTCCGGCTCGGCTATCTCGTTGTGCAGCGGGCCGACGGTGCCGCCGTAGCGGGGGTCGACCTGGTCGCCGAACTCGACGAGAATCGTGAAGATCTTGTCGGTCTTCTCGCGGCCGAGCTCGACGTACTTGCTGTCGCCCTTGCGGCTGGCGAGCTGGACGACCTTGGAGCCGTCCCGGTCCTTGACCGTGGCCTCGCCGGATATGACCTGCTTGAGGGCCTCCTCGCGCTGAGCTTCCTGGGTCTTGCTGAGCGGCCCGTCGAAGTCGTGCTCGTGGGCCTTCTCGGGCTGCGGGTCCTGCCGGTCCGCCGCCGGGGCCTTCGCCGAGCCGTTCTCGGCGGCCTGCGCCACGGCGAACGTCGTGAACGTCGCCGAGGCCGCCGCCAGGGCGACGACCGTCGCGGCCGTTCTGAACGTCCAGGTTCTACTGCTCACTTGATGTCCTCCCACGCACGCGCCCGTGCGCGCGGTAGGGGGGATTCCCGGTCTGGGAAGGTCCGCGCGCTGTTATACGCGTGTAGTCAAGTGACGCCATTTGACTACTGGTTGGGAAGAAAAGACAGACCTTGACTTGAACAAGTCAATTGCATTATCAGGACCGGCTGTTCGCATTGCGGACATATGACTGTTACATGACGGGCGCGCACACCAGTCCACCGGTTGGACGTCATGACTCCGTGCGCCCCCTGTGCACCGGCACCGTGGGTTAGGTCACGCTTACCGTTCGTTCCGCTCGGGCATGCAGCCGAATAGAGTCGAGACCGCCCCCGCTTCCGAGGACACGATTGCCATGCCTCGTCCGAACCTCGCACAGCTCACGTACGGTTCCTGCACCGTCATCCTCTCGACGCTCGCCATGCTGCTGCTGTCACAGACGAGTTCGGGCCCCGGCATCGCCGTCATCGTCGTCGCCGCGGTCGCGCTCGGCGTGCTCGTCGCCATGACGGTACCGGCGCCGAAGTCGCGGGGGACCGTCGTGGCCCGCTCCGCGGCGAAGAAGCCCGCGAGCAGGCCCGAGCCCGTCTCCGTTCCCGTCACCCCGGTCACCGTGGTCGCTGCGGTGCACGCGCCCGTGCCGGCTTCGGTCGCCTCGGCGCCCGAGCCCGTCCGGGAGCGCACGGCCCCCTGACACCCGGCCTACGTACGTACGGCCAGGGGCCGGCGCCTCCCGCGAGGCGCCGGCCCCTGGCTGTACTTGCCGTGCTTGCCGTGCTTGCCGCCGACCCGGTGCGTCAGCCGGTGCTGACCACCACCGTCTTGGCCGACTTGTCGTGCAGGCCCTGCTTGTAGGGCTTGTCGAAGTAGCTCCAGCCGCCGCAGACCGCCGTCCACAGACAGGCGCAGCAGAACGCGAACGGCACCCACAGCACCAGCGCGCGGATCAGCGAGGTCTGCGCGGAGGGCGTGGAGCCGTTGTCGAGGTTGGCCACCCGCATGCCGAGCCACTTCTTGCCCAGCGTCTGGCCGGTCCGGGCGATCAGGATCGTGTCGTACGCGACGTACAGGATCGCGGCGAGCAGCTCCCGCCCGAAGGTCTTGCCGAATTCGACGTCGTCCGTGTCCACGCTGTACTGACCGACCCCGAAGGCCCAGGCCAGCAGCGCCACCACGATGAACACCAGGATCATGTCGATGAGCCGGGCCAGCGTGCGCTTGCCGCCGTCGGCCAGCGGCGGCATCCCGGCGAGCGGGTCCGCGGGGTAACCGCCGTAGGGGCCGCCCCCGTACGGGCCGCCGCCTCCGTACGGGCCGCCACCGGGCGAACCGCCGCCGCCGTACGGATCCTCCGGTCCCTGCGGGCCGTGCGGGGTGTCGTACGGCGAGCCCTGCTCGTGCGGGGGCTGCGGCTGCTCGTGCGGCGGCCGCTTCCTGAACGGGTCGTCCTCCGGCGGCTCGCCGCCGCCGGAGCCGGGGGGCGGTTCGGTGGTCATGCCCCCGAGTCGACCGCGAACCCCCCGGCTCCGCATCCGGCGAGCGGCCGTCCGGGGGACGCGCCGTCAGACGTCAGACGTCAGGCGGGCGTCAGACGTCAGCCGGCGACGAAGGTGTGCGCCGCCTTGTCGTGCCAGCACTGCCGCCACGGCTTGTCGAACAGGCCCCAGACGACGCCCACGACACCGACGACGAGCAGACCGGGCACGCTGTAGACGAGCCAGCGGCGCAGGGCCGCCCCGAACGACGGGGGCGAACCGCCCTCGATGTCCCGCACCTCCAGCCCGAGCAGCTTCTTGCCCAGCGTGCGGCCCCACTTGGCGGTCGGCAGCGCCTCGTACACCACCCCGAACACCAGCAGGACGGCGAGGACGATGCCCAGGTACACCGCCGTCGTGCCGTCGAGCAGCCAGACGGTGACGGTCTCGCCGGTGAGCTTGGCCGCGTCGATCTTGTCGTTGACGTGGTCGAGGGCCTTCAGACCGAGCGGCACGGCGGCGGCGCCCGTGACGGCCGCGAGGACGAGCGTGTCGACGAGCCGGGCCGTGAACCGCCTGCCGAGACCGGCGGGACGGGCCTCGGACTGCCGCCGCGCGGCCGCCTGGAAGATGTCCTCGACCGGCGGCTTCCACGGTGCGACGGGCCCGTCCTCGCCGGCGAGCCGATGCACCTGCTGCGCCCACGAGGGCTGCCCGCCGCCGGCGCCGGGGAGCATCGGCGCGGCGGACTGCGGCTGGGGCTGGGGCTGCGGCTGGGGCTGCGTGGGAATCGGGGCGACCTGCTGGGCGGCGGCGGCCGGGAAGGCCGCGGGGCCCTGCGGGGCGGGGACGGCCGCCGCCTGGGCGGCCGCGGCGCGGTCGGCGGCGGCCTTGCCCGCGCCGAAGCCGGGCTTGGCGGAGGCGGCCGGCGTCGCCGGGGGCGCGGCCGGAGCCGTCGTCGGGCCCTGGGTCCCGGGGGCGAAGGCCCCGCCCTGGGCCGGCGTGCCCCCGGGGGACGCGCCGGGCGCGCCGTCCTGGTGGCCCGTGCGCGGGGCCGGCGCACGGAAGGTGACGGTGCCCTCGTCGGGGACGGGGCCGGCGGGACCGGAGGGGGCCGCGCCCGAGCCCTCGGCGCCCGCGGTCGGCCGGCGGAAGACGAACGTGCCCCCGGAGACCACGTCCCCGGCGCCGTCGGCCGGCTCGGCGGGCGGGATCGTCGTCATGCCGTCCGTGCTCGTCGACCGGCCCTCGGGCTGGGCCGGGGCGGGCACCCTCGGGTCGGCGGCCGGCGGGGAGCCCCAGGAGACCCGGCGGTCCTGGTCGCCGCCGAAGCCGGACTGGCGGGAGCGGTCGGCGCCCCACGCGGAGGCGGGCTCGGGGCCGCCGCCGTAGGGGTCGGCCGGAGCCGCGGCCGGGTCCTCGTCGAAGAAGTGCGGGCCGGTCTCCTCCACGGAGGCCGCGGGCCCGCCGCCGGGCGGGGGCGTGAGCGGCCGGCCGTCGGACGGCGCCGGCCGGCTGGTGCCCGGTACCCAGGCGGCACCGTTCCAGTACCGGACGTATCCAGGGATGGACGGGTCCGGGTAATACCCTTCGCGGGGCCGGTCGTCGCCGGGGGCCGGGGTTGGGGCGCTCATGTCCGTCGTCCCGTATCTGCTCGGGGGTGGGATGGGGGGCTCCACATCTATCAGACCGACGCAAGCCGCACCGCCAGTCCTGCCGTACCCGCTCGTTTCCGGGCAACCCCGTGCAGGCTCTTCACACGTTCGGAACCGGACCCTGTCCTCCGTCGGCGCCCGGGGAGGAGAACGCGCGGAAAAAAAGTTCTCCGAACCCGCGTAATGGTTCCGGCTCCACTCGCTCTCCACTCGTACGGGCCCACCCGCGGGCCCGTGCGAGGCCCGTCTCGAGAGGAGAACCGACATGCATCACACGGTGGTGGAACGCGAACTGGAGCTCAGGCTCATCCTGTCGCCGGAGCGCAGCATCCCGGTCCCGGCCCGGCTCAGCTTCCGCAGCGACGACCCCTTCGCCGTGCTCGTCGCCTTCCACATCAACTCCGAACAGCCCGTCAACTGGACGTTCGCCCGTGAACTGCTGGTGGAGGGCGTGTTCCGGCCGTGCGGGCACGGGGACGTGCGGGTGTGGCCGACGAAGGCGGACGGGCGCAGCGTGGTGCTGATGGCGCTGAGCTCGCCCGACGGCGACGCCCTGCTCCAGGCGCCCGCGGCGCAGGTCTCGGCCTGGCTGGAGCGGACGCTGCGAGTGGTGCCGCCGGGCACCGAGGCCGATCAGCTCGGCATCGACGACGGTCTGGCGGAGCTGCTCGCCGCGACGCCCGCGGAGGACCTGTGGCTCTCCGACCCGTGGCCGGGGGACGGCTCGCGGGACGGAGAGTGAACGAGGGAGCGCGATCGAGGGAGAGGGATCGAGGGTGGGCGATCGAGGGTGGGCGATCAGAACAGTTTGCCCGGGTTGAGGATGCCCAGCGGGTCGAAGGCCGCCTTCACGGCCCGCTGCATCTCCACCCCGACGGGGCCGATCTCGCGCGCCAGCCACTCCTTCTTCAGCACGCCCACGCCGTGCTCGCCGGTGATGGTGCCGCCGAGTTCGAGGCCGAGGCCCATGATCTCGTCGAAGGACTCGCGGGCGCGCCGGCACTCGTCGGGGTCCTGCGCGTCGAAGCAGACCGTCGGGTGGGTGTTGCCGTCGCCCGCGTGGGCGACGACCCCGATGGTCAACTCGTGCTTGTGCGCGATGCGTTCGACGCCCTCGATCAGCTCGCCGAGTCTCGACCGGGGCACGCACACGTCGTCGATCATCGTCGTGCCCTTGACGGCGTCCAGGGCGACCAGCGCCGACCGCCGTGCCTGGAGCAGCAGTTCGGACTCGGCGAAGTCGTCGGCGGGCACGACCTGGGTGGCGCCGGCCGCCTCGCACAGCGCGCCGACGGCGGCGAGGTCGGCGGCCGGGTCGGGGGTGTCGAAGGCCGCCAGCAGCAAGGCCTCGGTGGACTCCGGAAGTCCCATGCGGGAGAGGTCGTTGACGGCTCTCACGGTCGTACGGTCCATGAGTTCGAGGAGGGACGGGACGTGCCCGCCCGCCATGATCCGGCACACGGCGTCGCACGCGGCGGCTGCGGAGGCGAACTCGGCCGCCAGCACCAACTGCCGCGGCGGCTGCGGCCGCAGCGCCAGGATCGCCCGGACGACGACGCCCAGCGAGCCCTCGGAGCCCACGAACAGCCGGGTGAGGTCGTACCCGGCGACGCCCTTGGCGGTGCGGCGGCCGGTGGTCATCAGCCGGCCGTCGGCGAGGACGACGTCCAGGCCGAGGACGTACTCGGCCGTCACCCCGTACTTCACGCAGCACAGGCCGCCCGAGGCGGTGCCGATGTTGCCGCCGATCGTGCACGTCTCCCAGCTGGAGGGGTCCGGCGGGTAGTACAGGCCGAGTTCGCCGACCGCCCGGGAGAGGGCCGCGTTGACGACGCCCGGCTCGACGACGGCGATGCGGTCGACCGGGTTGATCTCCAGGATGCGGTCCATCTTGACGAGGGAGAGGACGATGCAGCCCTCGGAGGCGTTGGCGCCGCCGGACAGGCCCGTGCGGGCGCCCTGCGGAACGACCGGGACGCGCAGTGCGGTCGCTGTGCGCATGACGTGCTGGACCTCTTCGGCCGTGCGCGGCAGGACGACCACGGCCGGGGCGCCGGCCGGGCAGAAACCGGCCATGTCGTTGGCGTAGGAGAGCGTGACGTCCGGGTCGGTGAGGACGGCCTCTGCGGGCAGGCCGGTGAGCAGACGTTCTACGAGGCTACGGCTCATGATCACAGGTTCGCACCCGGGGCCATCGGTGTGAACCCCGTCCGCCGGATGCTTCGGCTGCCGTCATACGGTCGTCGTACTGGCGCACAGTGAGCGCCATGGAGAACGACGCCATGGAGAACGAACAGCGCACCGGGAAGGCGTTCCGGCCGCGGCGGCGGCTGGTCGTCGGCTCCCTCGTGGGGTGTCTGGTGCTGGGCGGCGGGGTGCTGATGTGGCTGCCCGGCGGGGGTTCGGGGCAGCGGGCGCCCGCTCCGGCCGCGGGGGCGCAGGCGGCCACGGCGGTCCGGGCCGGGGTGCCGGCCGCGCTGTCCGACCTGGCGGTGCTGATCGACGAGCGCGAGAGCCGGGTGCGGGAGCAGCCGCGGGACGCGTGGTCCTGGGCGGTGCTGGCCGCGGCCTATGTCGAACAGGGCCGCCGCACCGCCGACGTGGCCGTCCAGTACCCCAAGGCGGAACAGGCGCTGCGGACCTCGCTGAAGGTGCGCCCCAAGCGCAACGCCGACGCCCTCGACGGGCTGGCCGCGCTGGCCAACGCGCGCCGCGACTTCCGGGCCGCGCTGAGCTGGGGCGAGGCCGCGCGCAAGCTGGCGCCGAAGCGCTGGACGACGTATCCGCAGCTCATCGACGCGTACACCGGGCTCGGCGACTACAAGAACGCCCGCCGGTCGCTCGACCGGCTGCTGGCGCTGCGCTCCGGGCCGGCCGTGCGGGCGCGGGCCGCGGGCGTCTACTGGGAGCAGGGCCGGCGCGAGGACGCCCAGGCGGCGCTGGCGGACGCGGCGGCCGGCGCCTCCACCCCCGCCGAGCAGGCGGCCTGGCTGGAGCGGGCCGGGCAGCTCGCCTGGGAGCGCGGCGAGCGGGAGGACGCGCTGCGGCACTTCCAGGAGGCGGTCCGGCTCGACCCCGACCAGCGGGCCGCGCAGGCCGGACAGGGGCGGGCGCTGGCGGCGCTGGGGCGGACCTCGGAGGCGCTGAGCGCGTACCGGGCGGCGCTCGCGAGGCAGCCACTGCCGACTTACGCGCTGGAGCTGGGCGAGCTGTACGAGTCGCTGGGGCTCACCCAGGCGGCGCAGGTGCAGTACGACCTGCTGCGGACACGCGTGCGGCAGGAGGCGGCGGGCGGGGTCGACGGGGAGCTGCTGCTCGGCCGGTTCGAGGCGGACCACGGGGACCCGGTCTCGGCGGTGCGGCGGCTGCGGGCCGAGTGGCGACGCCAGCCCGGGATCGCGGTCGCGGACGCGCTGGGCTGGGCGCTGCACCGGGCCGGCGACGACAAGGCGGCCCTGGGGTTCGCCCTGATCGCCACCGACCGGGTGCACGGCGGCGCGGTGCACAGCGCGCCGTACCTCTACCACCTGGCGATGATCGAGCGGAAGCTGGGCCGGGACGGGCCGGCCCGGCGGCATCTGCGGGAGGCGTTGCAGATCAACCCGTACTTCTCACCGCTGCTCGGCCCGGTGGCCCGGGAGGCGCTGGCGCAGCTGGGCGAGGTCCCCGAACGGCCCCTGCCGGAGTGACGCCTCCCGCCCGAGGGGCCGCTGAGCGGGTCAGGCTGCGGCGCCGTCGTGGCTGGTCGCGCCCACGCGGCGGAGCCGCAGATGTCAGCGCCCCGCGCCCCTTCAGGGCGCTGCCCCTCAGAGGTTGCCGCGCTTCTCCTGTTCGCGTTCGATCGCTTCGAACAGGGCCTTGAAGTTGCCCTTGCCGAAGCCCATCGAGCCGTGCCGTTCGATGATCTCGAAGAAGACGGTCGGGCGGTCCTGGACCGGCTTGGTGAAGATCTGCAGCAGATAGCCGTCCTCGTCGCGGTCGGCGAGGATCTTCAGCTCGCGCAGGGTCTCCACGGGGACGCGGGTGTCGCCCACCCACTCGCCGAGGGTGTCGTAGTAGGAGTCCGGGGTGTCGAGGAAGCGCACGCCGGCCGCCCGCATCGTCCGTACCGTCTGCACGATGTCGCCCGTGTTGAGCGCGATGTGCTGGACGCCGGCCCCGCCGTAGAACTCCAGGTACTCGTCGATCTGGGACTTCTTCTTGGCGATCGCGGGCTCGTTGATCGGGAACTTGACCTTGAGGGTGCCGTCCGCGACGACCTTCGACATCAGCGCGCTGTACTCGGTGGCGATGTCGTCGCCGACGAACTCCTTCATGTTCGTGAAGCCCATGACCTTGTTGTAGAAGCCGACCCATTCGTTCATCCGGCCGAGTCCGACGTTGCCGACGCAGTGGTCGATCGCCTGGAAGGTGCGGTGGGCGGGCGGCTCGACGATCGGGTCGGCGGCCGCGAACCCCGGCAGGTACGGGCCGTCGTAGCCGGAGCGGTCGACGAGGGTGTGCCGGGTCTCGCCGTAGGTGGCGATCGCGGCGAGGACGACCGTGCCGTGCTCGTCCTTCAGTTCGTAGGGCTCGGCGATCGAGCGGGCGCCGTGCTCGACGGCGTAGGCGTACGCGGCGCGCGCGTCCGGGACCTCGATGGCGAGGTCGACGACGCCGTCGCCGTGCTCGGCCACATGCTCCGCGAGGAAGTGGCCCCAGGCGGTGGCGGGCTTGACGACCGAGGTGAGGACGAACCGGGCCGAGCCGTTGGTGAGCACGTACGAGGCGGTCTCGCGGCTGCCGGTCTCCGGTCCGGAGTAGGCGACCAGCCGCATGCCGAAGGCGGTGGAGTAGTAGTGCGCCGCCTGCTTGGCGTTGCCCACGGCGAAGACGACCGCGTCCATTCCCTTCACCGGGAAGGGGTCGGCCTGCCGGGCGGTGTCGGGGGTGCGGTGTGTGGTCTGCGTCATAGCGAAAGCCTCGCTCCGGCTCGCAAGGTGCGCAACAGTTCCCGTATCGGCTGGACAATATGCTCAGTGACGCACCGGTTGCGGCGGGCTTTCTGTACAGGATGACCATCTCGGAGGCGACGCATATGGCGATCGATCAGCTGGACGGCCGGATCATCGTGCTGCTGGCACGGGAGCCGCGCCTGGGGGTGCTGGAGATGTCCCGGCGGCTGGGAGTGGCCCGGGGGACCGTGCAGGCGCGGCTCGACCGGCTTCAGTCGAACGGAGTCATCCGGGGATTCGGACCGCAGGTCGATCCGGCGGCCCTCGGCTATCCGGTCACCGCGTTCGCCACCCTCCAGATCCGGCAGGGGCAAGGGCCCGACGTACGGGCGCACTTGGGATCGGTGCCGGAGGTGCTGGAGCTGCTCACCACCACCGGCGGCGGGGACATGCTGTGCCGACTGGTGGCCCGGTCCAACGCAGATCTCCAGCGGGTCATCGACCGGGTTGTCGGCTTTGATGGGATTGTCCGGGCCTCCACCGCGATCGTGATGGAGAACCCCGTTCCGCTGCGGATCATCCCGCTGGTGGAACAGGCCGCCGAGGACGCACGGGAGTAGACCCAGTCGAACTGGTCGATGTCGGGCGGTGAGAGCGTGTGAGCTTCTGGGAGTACCTGGACAACCGTCACCAGCAGCTGCTCACCGATGCCTGGCAACACGCCAGCGTCGTCTTCCAGTGCATGGTCGTGGCGACCCTGCTGGGCGTGCTGATCGGGGTCGTCTCCTACCGCAGCAACTGGGGCGGCGGCCTCGCCACCACCGCCACCTCCACCATCCTGACCGTCCCCTCGCTCGCCATGATCGGTCTGCTGATCCCGATGGTGGGCCTGGGCGTGCCGCCGACGGTGATCGCGCTGACCCTGTACGGGCTGCTGCCGATCGTGCGGAACTCCATCGTGGGGCTGCGCGGCGTCGACCCCGCCCTGGTGGACGCGGCGACGGGCATCGGGATGTCCCGGCTGACGCGGCTGGCCCGGGTCGAGCTGCCGCTGGCCTGGCCGCCGATCCTGACCGGGATCCGGGTCTCCACCCAGATGCTGATGGGCATCGCCGCCATCGCCGCGTACGCCTCCGGGCCCGGCCTCGGCAACGAGATCTTCCGCGGTCTCGCCTCGCTGGGCAGCAAGAACGCGCTCAACCAGGTCCTCGCGGGCACGCTCGGGATCATCGTCCTGGCCCTGCTGTTCGACGCCGCGTACGTCCTTCTCGGACGGCTGACGATTCCCAGGGGGATCCGTGTCTGACGCCCGGTCCGAATCCCATGGCGCGTCGATCGAGCTGGAGAACCTCAGCAAGCGGTATCCCGGCAACCCCCACCCGTCCGTCGACAGCGTCAACATGGAGATCAAGGCCGGGGAGACGGTCATCTTCGTCGGGCCTTCCGGGTGCGGGAAGTCGACCACCCTGAAGATGATCAACCGGCTGATCGAGCCGACCGGCGGGCGGATCCGGATCGGCGGCGAGGACGTCACCGACATCGACCCGGTGAAGCTGCGCCGCAAGGTCGGCTACGCGATCCAGTCCTCCGGGCTCTTCCCGCACATGACGGTCGCCCAGAACATCGCCCTCGTGCCGAGGATGATCGGCTGGTCGAAGACCCGGATCCGGGACCGCGTGGAGGAGATGCTCGACCTGGTCGGGCTCGACCCCGGCGAGTTCCACGGCCGCTATCCGCGCCAGCTGTCCGGCGGGCAGCAGCAACGGGTCGGCGTGGCCCGGGCCCTGGCGGCGGACCCGCCGGTGCTGCTGATGGACGAGCCGTTCGGGGCCGTCGACCCGATCACCCGCGACCATCTCCAGGACGAGCTGATCCGGCTCCAGCGCGAGCTGCACAAGACGATCGTGTTCGTCACCCATGACTTCGACGAGGCGATCAAGCTGGGCGACCGCATCGCGGTGCTGCGCGAACGCTCGCACATCGCCCAGTTCGACACCCCGGAGGCGATCCTCACCAACCCGGCGGACGACTTCGTCTCCGGGTTCGTGGGGGCGGGGGCCGCGCTGAAGCGGCTCAACCTCAGCCGGGTGCGGGACGTGGAGATCACCGACTACCCGACGGTGACCGTCGACGACCCGCTGCAGACCATCTTCAACCGGCTCCGCTCCAGCGGCACCAACGAGATCCTGCTCCTCGACAAGCGGCGCCGGCCCTACAAGTGGCTGCGCCGCGGCGATCTGATGCGCGCCAGGGGCTCGCTGGCGCGGGCGGGAACCCTGGTCAGCGACACGGTGACCCGGGACGCCACCCTGCGCGACGCGCTGGAGGCGGTGCTGACGGACAACACCGGGCGGGTCGTGGTCACCGGGCGGCGGGGCGAGTACACCGGGGTCGTCGACATGGAGACGCTGATGAACTCCGTCCACGAACTGCTGGAGGCCGACCGGCTGGAGGCGTTGGAGGCGCAGCACGAGCTGGAGGAGGCCCGGGCCGCGCAGACGCACGCGGAACAGGAGGGCCCGGCCGGAGAGGCGAAGGCATGAGCACGCCGGAGCTGGACGAGACTCCCGGGCCGGACGGCGTGCTCGGACCGGACGGCGTGCTCCGGCCGGAGCAGGAGGAGACCGCGGTCCCGCCGCCCCCGCCTCCCCCGCCGTCGCCCCTGCGACGCCTCACCTGGCAGCAGCTGACCCTCGTGCCCGCCTTCATCGTCGCCCTGATGCTCGCGACCTGGCTGTGGTTCGTGCAGGCGGACCTGGACGCGATCTCCAGGAACGCGCTGTCCGACGGGCAGGTGTCGAAGGCGCTGTGGCAGCACGTGGAGCTGACGGCGATCTCCACGTTCTTCGTGCTGATCATCGCCATCCCGCTGGGCGTCCTGCTGACCCGCCGGGCGTTCCGCAAGGCCACCCCGATCGTCATGACCGTGGCCAACATGGGTCAGGCCACCCCGGCGATCGGGCTGCTCGCCCTGCTGGTGATCTGGCTGGGCACCGGCATGAAGGCCGCCCTGATCGGCATCATCGCCTACGCCATCCTGCCCGTGCTCTCCAACACCGTCGCGGGGCTGAAGGCCAACGACCCGACGCTGCTGGAGGCGGCGCGCGGGATCGGCATGTCCCCGACAGGCGTGCTCAGCAGGATCGAGATGCCGCTGGCCGTCCCGCTGATCCTGGCCGGCGTGCGCACCGCCCTCGTCCTGAACGTCGGCACGGCGACCCTGGCGACCTTCGGCGGGGGCGGCGGACTGGGCGTGCTGATCACGACCGGCATCACCAACCAGCGCATGCCGGTGCTGGTGCTGGGCTCGATCCTCACCGTCGCCCTGGCCCTGCTGGTCGACTGGCTCGCCTCACTGGCCGAAGTGCTGCTGCGGCCACGAGGGCTGGAGGTGGGCCGGTGAAGCGCCCGATGGCCGGAGCGGCACTCGCCCTGGCGCTGCTCGCCGGCTGCGGGCTGACCAGCGGCTCGCCCATGGTCGACGACGTCTCGCCCGGCTCGATCGGCCGCGGCGAGCCGCTCAAGGGCGCCCATCTGACCGTGACGTCCAAGTCCTTCACCGAGAACCTCATCCTCGGCGCGATCATGGGCATCGCCTTCGAGGCGGCCGGCGCGGACGTCCTGGACCGCACCGGCATCCAGGGCTCCATCGGCTCGCGCGAGGCGGTCCGCAAGGGCGACGCCGACGGCATGTACGAGTACACCGGCACCGCCTGGATCACCTACCAGGGCAACAGCGAGCCCATCGCCGACCCCCAGGCGCAGTGGCAGGCCGTGCACGACGCCGACCTGAAGAACGGGGTGACCTGGCTGCCCCCGTCCCGGCTGAACAACACCTACGCGCTGGCGATGAACCAGGCCGCCTACAAGAAGTACGGCACGAAGACGCTGTCGGAGGTGGCCGCTCTCTCCAAGTCGGACCCCGGCGCGGTGACGCTGTGCGTGGAGAGCGAGTTCGCCAACCGGGCGGACGGACTGCCCGGGATGCAGAAGGCGTACGGGATGAACGTGCCGCAGTCCAAGATCACGCAGATGGACACCGGGATCATCTACACCCAGGTGCAGAAGGGGAGCTGCACCTACGGGGAGGTGTTCACCACCGACGGGCGCATCAGGTCCATGAACCTGGTGGTGATGGCGGACGACAAGAAGTTCTTCCCCAACTACAACGCGGCGCCCGCCATCAACTCGAAGACCTTCAAGAAGTGGCCGGCGATCGCGGAGGTCCTCAACCCCGTCACGAAGAAGCTGACCAACAAGGTGGCGCAGGAGCTGAACGCCAAGGTGGACGTCGACGGGGAGGACCCGCACCAGGTGGCGCTGGACTGGATGAAGAAGGAGGGGTTCGTGAAGTAGGTGAAGCGGGCCCGCTGTCGGCCCGGTCAGCAGGCGGGGACCGAGCCGGTCCCCTTCTCCAGCGCGACCAGCGAGCTCACCGCGCCCTTGAGCGTGGTGACCGGGATCAGCCGCAGACCCTTGGGCAGCTCGGACTTGGCGTCGCCGCACTCGTCCTTCGGCACCAGGAAGACGGTCGCACCGTCCCGCCGGGCGGCCTGCGTCTTCAGGGCGACGCCGCCGACCGCGCCCACCGTGCCGTCGGCCTCGATCGTCCCCGTGCCGGCGATGGACCGGCCGCCCGTGAGGTCGCCGCCGCTGCCGTCGCCGTCGAGCTTGTCGACGATGCCCAGCGAGAACAGCAGCCCGGCGCTCGGGCCGCCGACGTCGGACAGCTTCAGCGTGACCTTGATGTCGTCGTCGGAGAGGTTCAGATACTTCAGCGCGGCCTCGGTCGCGGCGTCCTGGGACTGCTCCATCTGCTCGGTGTTGTGCTGCTCGATCTCCTTCGTGCTCTCCCCGCTGGGGTAGACGGAGTCGCGCGGCATGATCGCCTGGTCGGTCCGGAACCAGCCGTCGATGACATCGCCGAGGCTGACGTCCGTGTCGGGGTTGGTCGCCTCGATCGTCGTCATCCGCAGCTGCCCGCTGGTGTCCCGGGTGGGCGCGCCGGAGATCGTGATCACCTGGGCGCCCTGGTTCTCGCCGAGGACGTTCGCCGTCATGCCCGGCTGCGCCACCGCGAACGGCAGCGGCGCGAACGCGGCCGTGGCGAGCAGCGCCACGACGGGCAGCGCGCAGACGACGAGGGCCTGGGGGCGTGAAAGGCGTGAAAGCACGGCCCCAATCTAACGCGCCCCCGCGTACGGCCCCGCGGCGGCGGCAGGCCGCGTGCGGGCCCGACGGCCGGCGGCCGCCGTCGCCCGGCCACGGACGGCAGTGCATGGCGGACGTGCGCCGTCGCCCGCCGCGGTCCGCGCTGCGTGGCCGACGGCCGCCGTCACCCGACCGCAGGCCGCGGCGCATGGCCAACGGCCGCCGTCACCCGACCGCGGGCGGCGGTGCGTGGCCGACGGTCGCCGTCGCCCGACCGCGGGCGGCGGTGCGTGGCCGACGGTCGCCGTCGCCCGACCGCCGGCGGCGGTGCGTGGCCGACGGTCGCCGTCGCCCGACCGCGGGCCGCAGTGCGTGGCCGACGGTCGCTGTCGGCCCGCCGCAGGCCGCGCTGCGTGGCCGGCGGTTGTCGTCGCCCGGCCGCAGGCCGCAGGCCGCGGCGCGTGGCCGACGGTCGCTGTCGCCCGCCGCGGGCCGCGGCGCGTGGCCGACGGCCGTCAGCGCCCGGCCGCGGGCGGCGGTGCGTGGCCGGAGGCCGCCGTCACCCGGCCGTAGGCGGCGGCGCGTGGCCGACGGCCGGGCCGCAGTGCGTGGCCGGCCGTCGGCGCCCGGCCCCGGGCCGCAGTGCGTGACCGACGGCCGCCGTCACCCGACCGCAGGCCGCGGCGCGTGGCCGACGGCCGCCGTCACCCGACCGCAGGCCGCGGCGCGTGGCCGACGGTCGCTGTCGCCCGCCGCGGGCCGCGGCCTGCGGCTCCGTTCAGCGCAGGGCCTCTGCCACCTCCCGTGCCGCGTCCACGACCCGGGGGCCCACGCGCTCCGGGACCGCGTCGGCGAGCATGACCACGCCCACGCTGCCCTCGACGCCGGTCACGCCCAGCAGCGGGGCGGCCGCGCCGCTCGCGCCGGCCTCCAGCTCGCCCTGGGTCAGCGTGTAGCCGGGCTCGTTCTGCGGCGGCGCCGGCTTCTGCCGCGCGGAGAGAATCGCCCGGCCGGCCGCGCCACGGTCCAGCGGATGCCGGAACCCGGCCCGATAGGCGACGTGGTAGTCCGTCCAGGTCGGCTCGACGACGGCGACGGCGAGCGCCTCCGTCCCGTCCACCAGGGTGAGATGCGCGGTCGCGCCTATGTCCTCGGCCAGCGAGCGCAGCGCGGGCAGGGCGGCCTCCCGCACCAGCGGATGCACCTGCCGGCCGAGCCTGAGCACTCCGAGACCGACCCTGGCTCGCCCGCCCAGGTCACGCCGTACGAGTGCGTGCTGCTCCAGGGTGGCGAGCAACCGGTACACGACGGTCCGGTTCACACCCAGTTTGTTGGAAAGTTCGGTGACGGTCAGCCCGTGGTCGGTGTCGGCCAGCAACTTGAGGACCTTCAGTCCTCGATCGAGCGTCTGGGAGGTCTCCGCGGTCACGACTCCCACTCCTTAAGTGGTGAGGTCGGCAACCTCCGTCGCGGCGGATGCGTCACCGAGTCCCGTCAGTGACGCGCTTCAGAGGCCGCCGATCGACAGATGGGCCCGGCGTGTCCGGGCCCAGTCGCTTCACGGCTGCGCTCCGCGGCGGCGCTGCCACGGGGCGTGTGCGTAGCGGGACAGTAGCGAAGCAGGTTCGCTGAGCGGAAGGCTCCGTCCAGAATCCGGTCATTGGCCGGTATGGACTACTTGTATTTATCCCGATACGTACGGAGCGTGACGGCACCCCATGCGCCCCCTCCGTCACAGGTACCGGTACGGGGCGAGGCGAGGGCGGGGCGGGGGCGAGGCGAGGGCGAGGCGGGGGCCTCACTTCATCCGGGTCGCCCACTCCTGCACCTTGGCGATGCGCTGCCGCAACTGGCCCCCCGTCGCCTCCGCGCTCGGCGGGCCGCCGCACACGCGCCGCAGCTCGGTGTGGATCACGCCGTGCGGCTTGCCGCTCTGGTGGACGTACGCGCCGACCATCGTGTTGAGCTGCTTGCGCAGCTCCATCAGCTCCTTGTGCGAGACGACCGGCCGCCGCTCGGCGGGCAGCTCCAGCAGATCGGCCTCGGCGTCCGGCCGCTTCTTGCTGTGCGCGATCTGCTTGGCCTGCCGCTTCTGCAGCAGCAGCTGGACCTGGTCGGGTTCGAGGAGCCCCGGGATGCCGAGGTAGTCCTGCTCCTCCTCGCTTCCCGGGTGGGCCTGCATGCCGAACTCGGCGCCGTTGTACATCACCCGGTCGAAGACGGCGTCGGACTCCAGCGCCTCGAAGGCGAACTGCTCCTGCTCGCCGGTGTCCTCGTCCTGCTCCTTGTTCGCCTCGTCCATCTCCTGCTCGGACTCGGCGTACGGGTCCTCCTCGCCCTCCTTCTTCGGCTTGTCGAGGGCGTGGTCGCGCTCGACCTCCATCTCGTTGGCGAAGGTGAGCAGATCGGGCACGGTCGGCAGGAAGACGGAGGCGGTCTCGCCGCGCCGCCGGGACCGCACGAATCGGCCGACGGCCTGGGCGAAGAAGAGGGGGGTGGAGATGGTGGTGGCGTACACGCCGACGGCCAGCCGGGGCACGTCGACGCCCTCGGACACCATCCGCACCGCGACCATCCACCGGTCGGTGCCGGCGCTGAACTCGTCGATGCGGTTGGACGCGCCGGTGTCGTCGGACAGGACGACGGTCGCCTTCGACCCGGTGATCTCGCGGATCAGCTTGGCGTAGGCGCGGGCGGAGTCCTGGTCGGAGGCGATGACGAGCGCGCCGGCGTCCGGGATGCCCTTCCTGACCTCGGTGAGCCGCTGATCGGCGGCGCGCAGCACGCTCGGCATCCACTCGCCGCGCGGGTCGAGGGCCGTCCGCCAGGCCTGGCTGATCGCGTCCTTGGTCATCGGCTCGCCGAGCCGGGCCGCGATCTCGTCGCCGGCCTTCGTCCGCCAGCGCATCTGGCCGCTGTAGGAGAGGAAGATGACCGGCCGCACGACGTTGTCGGCGAGCGCGGACCCGTAGCCGTAGGTGTAGTCGGCGGAGGACCGCCGGATCCCGTCGTTGCCCTCCTCGTACGTCACGAAGGGGATGGGGTTGGTGTCGGACCGGAACGGCGTGCCGGTCAGCGCCAGCCGCCGGGTGGCGGGCTCGAACGCCTCCAGACAGGCCTCGCCCCAGGACTTGCTGTCACCGGCGTGGTGGATCTCGTCGAGGATGACCAGCGTCTTGCGCTGCTCGCTGCGGTTGCGGTGCAGCATCGGGCGGACGCCGACGCCCGCGTACGTCACGGCGACGCCGTGGTAGTCCTTGCTGAGCGGCCCGGCGCTGTACTCGGGATCGAGCCGGATCCCTATCCGGGCCGCGGCCTCCGCCCACTGCTTCTTCAGATGCTCGGTCGGCGCGACCACGGTCACCTGCTGCACGACATGGTGGTGCAGCAGCCAGGAGGCGAGGGTCAGCGCGAACGTCGTCTTGCCGGCGCCGGGGGTGGCGACGGCGAGGAAGTCGCGGGGCTGCTCCTGGAGATACCTCTCCATCGCCCCCTGCTGCCAGGCACGCAGCTTGCTGGCGGTACCCCAGGGGGCCCGGCCGGGGAAGGCGGGGGAAAGGTGGTGGGAGTGCGACGAGGTGTTAGCGGCGGTGGTAGTCACGGTCTCCGTGGGTGGTCGAGCGGCTCGGCTACGTATGACAACCGGGCCACCCTACCGGCGGCCCGGTCCTGTCAATGTGCGTACGAGGCGGGGTGCCCGGGGATGGGACTCAGCTCACAGCATCCGCAGGGGTCAGCGCGCGAAGCGCGGCAACCGGGCGGCGATCTTCGGCACGTCGAGGGCTCCTTGGCAGACATCGAGGACGAACGCCTCGGCCTCGTCCACGTCGAACTCCGCGTCCAGCGGATGTCCGTTCATGTGCAGGAAGACCCAGGTCGTGTACCAGGCGATGCGCTTGTTCCCATCGATGAGGGCGTGATTGCGGGCGAGGGACTCCATCAGCGCCGCGGCCTTCTGCCAGACGTCCGGATAGGCGTCCTGCCCGAACACGCTCGACTGAGGGCGCGCGAGGGCCGAGTCCAAGAGCCCGAAGTCGCGCACGTCGTCAGCCCCGAGCCGCTTCGCGAGGTTCAGCAGTTCGGGCAACGTGAGGTAGTGCATCAAGCGAGCCTGCGGTTCAGCTCGGCGCTCGCCTTCAGTACGTGGTCAGCGGCCTCGTTGAACAGTCTCGAATGCTCGTTTATGGCCGCGATCACGGCGTCGTGCGCGAACGCCTGCATGCTGCGCCCCTCCGCTGCCGCACGTTCGCGCAGCGCGTCGAGCTCATCGTCCGAAAACCGCAGATTCAGTCCAGCCATGCCTCAACGGTACTGCGTGGTACCAGATGGTGTCACCGCGATTCCGCCCCGCAACCGCGTAGTCACCCACGCCCCGAACAACGCCACGCCCGCCATCGGCAGGAAGACGGCGACGAACGCGGCCGGATGCGCGGACCCGCCGGCCGTCGCGGCCGCGTCCGTGACCGTGTGCGAGACGGCGCCCCCGCCGAGGGCCGCGAAGGCGGCTCCCCCGACGGCCAGCAGCAGCACATTGCACAGCCCGTCCGAGATCTGCAGCGCGGCGGAATTGGCCCCCGCCTTCTCGGGAGCGGAGAGCTGCAGCAACAGCACGCTGGTGGAGGAGATGACGAGCCCCATCCCGAAGCAGCCGACACCCCAGGCGACGGCCACGATCCAGGCCGGCACGGAGTGGATCAGCACACTGGGCGCGGCGGCGATGGCCGTCGCGGTCAGCACCATCCCGAGCGCCATGAGCCGCTCCCGGTACGGCTCCACCCGCGGCCGCGACTGCACCCACGACCCCAGCGCCCAGGTCCCCCCACCGGCGGCGAGCGAGAGCCCGGCCAGGGTCGGGCTCAGCCCCCGCTGCGTCACCAGCATCAACGGCACGAAGGAATCCGCGGCGATGAAGGACCCGGCGGCCACCCCGCGCAACAGCACGACGGACGGCAGCCCCCGGGCAGCCCGCCAGGTGCCACGCGGCAGCAGCCCGAGGGCGGCAGGCGCGAGCAGCGCGACACCGGCGGCGGCCGGAACCACCGAGACGGGCTCCAGATCCTGGGCGGCGTACTGCAGCAGCCCGGCCCCCAGCGAGATCCCGAGGGCGAGCCGAATCCGCCGCCGGTCGAAGCCCGCCCGGGCCGCCCCCGCCACCGGCCCGCCCGCCCGCCGCCGTATCTGCGGCAGCGCGAGCGCCAGCGGAGCGACGACGAGGACGGGTATCCCGAGGAACACCCACCGCCATCCGAGCCGCTCGGTCACCGTCCCGGCGACCAGCGGCCCGACGACGGACGGCACCACCCAGCAGGCGGCGAACGCGGCCATGATCGCGGGCCGCAGCCGCTCCGGATAGGCGCGCCCGACGACGACGTACAACGCGACGATCACCAGCCCGCCCCCGAGCCCCTGCACGGCCCGCCCGAGAATGAACACCCACATGACCCCGGCGCTCCCGGACAGCAGCAGCCCGGCCCCGAAGGCGACGATCCCCCCGCCCAACGCCCCGAGCGGCCCGTGCCGATCCGACCACTGCCCGGCGAACACCATCCCGAACAGACTGGTCGTGAAGTACCCGGAGAACGCGAACGCGTACAACGACACCCCGTCGAGCTCCCGCGCGGCGACGGGCATCGCGGTCCCGACGGCGGTGGCCTCGAAGGCGATGAGCAGCACGACGGAGACGATCCCGACACTGAGCGCCCGATAGGCCCGCCCAAGAACGCTCTCGGGGTGACGTTCCACGGCGGAGGAAACGGGGTCGTCTGCGACACCGGCGTCGCGGGGTTCGAGGGCAGCCATGGCCGCCAGCGTAAGGTTCACCACCGCCGTTGACGCCTGTCCGAAGACGGGACTGCACCCAAGACCTTGGTCGTAGGCCTACGGCACCGCTCCACCGCTCCACCGCTCCACCGCTTCATGAACGCCGTATGGCAGTCCCATTGCAGCGCGCCCGCGCCCCTTGAGCCACGTCCGAACCGCCCCGTACGGTCGACCTACCAAGTCCGGAACGGGGCCTCAACCCCCCACCCCCGACCTGGCCGTGTGCCCGAGTGGTTCAGGGACTCGCCTGCAAAGCGAGTTACGCGGGTTCGATTCCCGCCACGGCCTCTGTATGCCTGACCAGGCAAAACGAATGGGCGGCACCTCTCCGGGTGCCGCCCATTGAAGCTCTCCGTCTCAGTTCCCGTCTCGATTGAGCCCCGCCGGCCACGCACGCGGCAGCGCACAGTCGCCAGCATGCGGAGCTGCCAACCCCACCACGGAGTGGCCCCAACCAACCACCCTCCCGTCCACCCCATCGGGGTCAGACTTGCGGAACTTGCCACACAGGGCTCCCGGCCGTGCTGAGATTTCAAGGTGAAGAGACGCATTGTCACCATATCGATCAGCGCGATATCTGCGGCCCTCCTGCTCGGCACGTTCATCCTTCTGCTCTGGAAAGGGCCTTGGTGGGCAGACGGGTCCCAATTTGGACGCGGCCTGACACCTGGGGAGGGGGCGGTCGTTACAGGATTTCGAACGACGATAGTCGCATTCGGCGCGGGAATCCTTGCAGCGGGAAGCCTCGCCTACACCCACCTGAACCACAAACAGAGTCGCGAGTCATTCCTCAAATCCCAAGAAAACTTCACGGAACAAGCCGAATTGACGAGAGAGTCACTACGTCATTCAGAAAGAAATTCCACCCAACAGGCGGAGATTAGTCGTGAAGGGCAGGTCACGGAAAGATACGTCTCAGCAATCCGCCTCATCGCTTCAGATAATCAGACAGAGCAACTTGGAGGCATCTACTCTCTTGAAAGAATTATGCGAGACTCCACAAAGGATCACGACACCGTAGTTGAGGTGCTAGCCGCTTTCATAAGGCAACACGCCAAGATAGATTCCGAAAGGATACTCTCAAGCGACCCCGTGCAAGCCGCGCTTGACGTTCTGGCGAGACGCCCCGAGAGGGAAGAGCCGTTCGACATTGATCTACGCCGAACCACCCTGACAGGATGCACCATCAGGAACGCAGATCTCCGCAGGCTCAATCTATATATGGCAGATTTGACCGATGTCGTCTTTCAGGAATGCGATCTCTCGTTCTCTAATATCACCCAGGCAAAGATTGTGCGATGCCGATTCAGCAAATGCACGCTAAAACGAGCAGAGCTGGACTACTCGGAGGTCACCGAAACCTCATTCCTCGGAGGTGAAGCACACGAACTGTCTGCCGTAAGCACGGAATTCACAAGATGCCGATTTGGCCATATGGACCTAGACCGTGCTTTCTTCGAAAGCGCGATCCTTCATCACACAAACTTCAGAGGGAGCAATTTGGAGAGAGTCGACTTCGGCGATGCATGCTTGTTCGGAGTTCACTTGTCCCCTAGAGCAAATCCACCGCTCAACTCGCTACTCGGGGCTCACATTTTTAAATCGACAACGCTGCCGAAAGCACTGCACGGGAACCCTGAGATCGAGGCACGAGTACGTCGAGTGGAAGACGAATGGGATGACAGAAAACACAGCCACTCCACGGACTCATGAAATCCGAGAAATAACGCTCACGGATCGAGGGATGTAGCAGGCACCACCCAAAAGGCGATGCCCGCTCTGATCCAAAATCTCAGTTGGTCGGTACGGGCACGCCAGCCTCACCTTCGTCGTCATCGTGCGGCCGATCCGCCTCGGGCTTCCAGATCAGGCCGTCCACCTGCTTCGCAATGTCCGTCCGCACGGCATCCACCATGTGCTGATAGCGGGCAGCCATGGCCGTGGTCGACCACCCCATGAGGCCCATGACTGCCCGCTCGGGGACACCGAGGATGAGTAGGACCGTGGCGGCCGTGTGGCGCGCGTCGTGCAGCCGACCGTCCCGCACCTTCGCCTCAGCCAAGAGATCCTTCCACTCGGTCCAGTCCCGACGGTGGGACGGACTACGGCCGTGTTCGTCCGGGAAGACGAGGCTGTTGCCCTCCCATCGCTTCCCAGCCCGTTCCCGCTCCGCTTCCTGCGCCTTGAGGTGCGCACCGAGTAGGTCAACAAGCTGTTCGGGGAGACCGACCGCACGACGCCCGGCGCGGGACTTGGTGGTGGACAACTCCGGGTTGGTTCGCCGCCGCTCCGAGCAGTACCCGGCCGCCTTTCGTCCGCAGGGCTCCGCGCACCCGTGGGCGTACTGCGGCCGGTGACGACTACGGCGGACAACGAGGAACCCACCCTCAAGGTCCACGTCCTCCCACTTCAGCCCCAACACCTCGCCCTGGCGCAGTCCGAGGGCGAGGGCGACGGCCCACCGGGCGGAGTTGCGATGCCGGCCAGCGGCCTTGAGCAACCGCTGCACCTCTTGGACGCTGTAGGGCTCCACCTCGTACTCCCCCGTCTTCGGGGCCTTGGCCAACTGAACGGGGTTCTTGCCGAGGTGCCCTCGCCGTACGGCTTCATTGAGGGCGGTTCGGAAGGTGCGATGCACCTGGTGCGCGGTCCCCGGCTTGCTGCCGTTGGCCTGCATGTTCGCGTAGAACACCTCGATGTGCTCGGGCTTGAGCCGGTCGAGACGGTGAGCCCCCAAGCCGGGGATCAGGTGCTTCCGCACGGCGACGCGGTACCCGACCATGGTGTTGTCGTTGACGGCGAGGGGCGCAACGTTCTCGACCCAGTGCGTCAGCCATGTCCTGACCGTCCACGCCTTGCCCGGCTTCCGCACCGTCTTGGCGTCGCGCTGCTTCTCCAACTCGCGTACAGCTGCCGTCACTTCGGCGCGGCTCTTGCGTTCGACGTGACGGCGATCCGGTGTGCCGTCGTCGCGGATGCCGACCGTGACGCGGCCGTGCCACTTGCCGTCCTTGCCCAGGTAGATGGAGCTACGGCCGTTGGGCTGTCGACTGCGCTTCTGTTCCTCTGCCACAGGCAGACTCCTGTTTCTCGGTGTCGGGATGGGGACCGGGGCGGCGGGCTGTCCTGTCCGGGAGTGCCGCCGCCCCGGGCGTCGTCAAGCGGCGCGGTGGGCGGTGCGGAGACGGGTCACATACGCTGCCGGCGCGTCGACCGGGACCCTGCGAAGACCGCCGACCATGACGGACTCCAGCTCTCCGGTACGGATGAGCGCGAAGCATGTCGTCCGGCCGATGCGGAGTCGGCGGGCGGCCTCTTCAACCTTGAGGAGTACGAGGGTCGCGTCGTCGTCGGCGGGGGCGAGAAGGGTGGGGTGTTCGTCCAATGCTCACTCCGTGGGGCTGAGTTCATGGGCAAGTGCCGTCGCACAAACCGCAATATCCGCAGAAAAACCGGGGATGGTCTCTGACCTGTGGTGATGCGGTGTGCGGGTGGTGGCGGGCGGTGCTCCGCAGAAACCCGCGATATTCCGCAAAAATCAGGGGCGGCCGGTCGCCGGTCCCAGCTCGGGGGTGGTGCTCGGTTTTTTGCGGAATATCGCGGGATTGTGCGGCGGCTCCCTCGCCGGTGTGGCGCGAGGGTCCCGCCGCAGGTCAGCGGGGGGCCCTGGCTTTTCTGCGGATTTTGCGGTTTGTGCGGGAGGGGTTGAGGGCGCGGCCAGTGGTCACCGGCCGCCGTCCCGCAGGGAGGGGTGGGCGAGTAGGCGGGGCGCGGGGGGCCTGCCGCGCTTGCCGGTGCGCTCGGGTTGGTAGGACCGCAGGTATCCGTGATCTTCCAGCAGCGCGAGGGCGGGTTCGAGATCGGCGACGGTCGGTACCTCGCTGCGAGACAGGGCGGTGAAGACGTCCCGCCGGCTGACGTCCTCCCACCGGTTGTCCCTGACCGCGTCCAGCACGCTACGGGCCCGGCCGATGACCGGGTCCGCCCCCATGGCGTCGAACACGGCGAGGGCGTGGGCGGTGTAGTACTCCCCCAGCTCGATGGCCGCGCGCATGGTGTCTTCGGTGATCGGGTGGGTGTAGCCGTTGCCGCCGTGTTCGGCGAGGTGCAGCAGCGCGGCCATGCGGGCGGTGGCCCCGGCGAGTTTCGCGGCCCAGTTGGTGATGTGGCCCAGCTTGCCGCCGCGCTTCTTTAGCTGCGGTTCGACCTTTTCCTGATAGGCGATCAGGGCCGCGTCCGCCCCCGGAGTGAGCTGGATGACGGCCGGGTCGGTCCATTCCGCGAGGGACAGGGTGAGGTCGATGACCCGCGCGGCGTAGGTGGCGGCCGTCTGCTCGGGGATGGGGTCGGTGACGACCTTCCGTTCGCCGACCATGGACTTGGGCAGGGAGAACAGGAAGCGTGCCAGGAATCCGCGTCCGTCGAACCCCTTCACCTTGCCGATGTCTTGCAGCACTTCGGGCTGCACGGCGAGCCCGATGGTCAAGGCGGGGGCGTCGATGTACTCGCGGCGGGACTGCCGGTTGACCCTCAGTCGGTCCCCGGCATGCCCCTTGAGGAACGCGTCCATGTTCGGGGCCCCGGAGTAGCGGCCCGCGATGATGTCGAAGATGCCGCCCTCCGCGCTCATCACCGACAGCCGACCGCCCTGCTCGGCCATGAGAGAGGTAACCGTCTCGGGTGTGGAGTCGTCGGCCAGCAGCACGGGTTCAGCCGGGACGGTGAGCGTGCCGGCGGTCTGCGCGAGACCGACGGCGGTGGCCACCATCTCTTGCCGCTTGTCGTCGTCGGCTGACGCGGCACGGGCGGCGGCTTTGTCGGCCGCCTCCTTAGCGAGTCGGGCGGTCACCTCCGCCTCGACGATGGCGGGCTGCATCGCGGCCTTGAGCTGTTTCTCCGCGTCGTAGAGAGGATTGGTGAGCAGGGCGAACACGGCGGACTTGCGGTTACCAGGCGGGAGCGCCACCACGGTGTAGAGGTTGGTGGGCTCGCGCCAGTTGCCGCGTACGTGGACCACGGACCGGCCGCCGGCCGCCGTGGCGAGCACGGCGAGGGCGATCGATCCGGCGAGATCCACCGGGGTCTGCGTCTCTTCCGCGACGGCCGCCACGAACTCCCCCATCCATGCGGGGAAGACGTGCGCGGGGAACGGCGCAAGCTCGCGCCGGCCGGTGAGAGGCATGGGATCCTCCCACACGTCGGGTGCCGCGTCGTCCTCGCCGGTCGGCTCTTCCAGGGCGGGCAGTCCGACCCACAGGTCGTTGTCCACAGGCTGTGCATTCACGCTGCCGCCCTCCCTTCGGCGGTGGTGGTGTGCGGGCAGACGTCGACGCGGACGCGGGCGGTCAGTCGGATGACGGCGGCACGACCCCGGGCGCGTTCGTGATGCCCGCACGCGCAGACCCAGTCCGCGACGGTTACGCCCTCGCACCGGACTTGGAGCCCCGGGGTGATGCCGGTGACGGTGACCATGTGCGGGTCAGAACCAACGGCAGAAAGGACGCCCTTGCGGGCGGCGACCTTCGGTTCGCCCACGGTCGGCCGTGACGGGCCCTGTACGGCGCTCTCAGGGCCGTTTGTGGGACTATGCGGCACATTGTTCATGCGGCACGCTCCGAGGCCGCCTCAAGGCCGTTGGCCACGGCGCGGCGTGCGTAGGCCCCGGGGACCCCAACGGAGACGGCGACGGCCACGATCTCTTCCCCGATCACGGCCAGTCCGCACGGGCCGGGGCACCGGGCGTGCTGAGCGGCGAGGAACCGGGCGACGCCAAACGCCTGTGATCCGGCACCGGATTCGGCGCGGGCCCGTACGAGGGCGAGGCCGCGTTCCAGGCCGGTGCGGACGTAGCGCTGAGTGTGGCGGCACCCGGCGGCCACGTTCCGGTCCCAGGTGGCGCGGGTCGGGAGGGAAGAGTCCACCTCGCTGCGCGAGAGGGTGGTGTCTTCCTTCACCGCGAGGGCGCGCACGGCCGTCGGCAGGTCGACCATGCGGCCGGTGCCGGGACCGAGCCAACGGGCGTACTGCATGAGCGACTTGACGTCGACCCCGGGCCGAACGGCGTTCGCCGACCGCATCACGCCCCGGTAGAGCCAGTGCTGGCCGCGCGTCGTGGGCACGGTGCGGGTGGCGGGCAGGGTCTCGAGGGCCCAGGCGACAGCCGCCGCGTTGTCCAGGTCCACGACGGTCACCCCCGCCCCGCCGGGGTGATACGCGACGGCCACGGCGTGACACCATGCCGGGGCCCATGCGGGCGAGGTGAGGGTGTGCGGGTCGGTGGTGGCGGCGGCCCATCCGTGGCAGGGCGCGGGACACCAGCAAGGGCCCGCCGCCTTCATGTTGGGCCGGTCACCGCAGGCGCTGTCCTTGCAGGTGCGGCAGTTGCCGAACGGGGCCTTGCCCTGCCGCAACGGCAGCGCCGGGACACCGGCCGCCGCGAGGGCGAGGGCGACGCGCAGGGGTTCGGGCGTCGCGCTCATGAGATCAGCCCCACGACAAGAGCCCGTCCCGTTCGAGTGGCCGGGACCATGAGGCCCTCGCTGAAAACACGCGGTTCGGTCATGCTGTAGGTCTCCTGTTCTGCAATGTCGGGATCGGAGACCGTGGGCGGCGGGCTGTCCTGTCCGGGAGTGCCGCCGCCCACGGGCACAGCTATCGGCCGTCGGCGACCATGAGCGCGTACTGCTGACGGACGTAGGCGCGCGGCTCGCAGTCCGCGTGCGCGTCGTCCAGCTCGACCAGGAACTTCGCGGCCACGTGGGCGGTGTCGTCGTCGCGGCGGTCGGCTCCCTCGCTGAGCGCGATGCGGTCGAGGACGGCGGCCTTGCGCACGTAGTACTCCCGCTTCAACGCGGTGTAGCACTCGGCGTCGTTGAGGGTGCGGGCGATCCAGTCCAGTTCGCTGTGGATGCTGGGGGCGGTGGCGTACGCCTGCTCGGCGTCGGGCCACACGTCAGCGTGATCGGCGTCGAGGTAGAGGCGCTGACGCTTGCCGCCGCGGGCCGTGTGGACCGTGACCCGTCCGGTCTTGAACGCCTTCTCCAGGACGTCGGTGACGCGGTCGGAGTCGGCGGGGTCGCAGATGATCCTGATCTCGAACACAGGCGTTCCTCTCGGGGTCAGAAGGGCGGTTCGTCGCTGTAGCCGTCGGTGCCCCACGGGTCGCGCCCGATAGAGCGGCGGCGCAGCCACCGGGGACGGCGACGCGGCAGGGGAAGCAGGGTCATGCGGCGGTTCTCGTCCCAGCAGGGGCAGGGGTCCCATTCGGTGCCGGCGTACTCGCCGTTGTGGTCGCCGTAGTCGTAGGCGTGTCCGCCCTCGCCCCGGCAGTCCGAGCAGTCGGGGCGAGGGGTGTCGGTCAGGACCAGCGCGCGGCGCGGCCAGTCGGAGACCTGAATGCGGAGTCGGAGCACGGGTGTTGTTCTCCCTTGTCAGCCGTAGAACTTGTTGCGCTTGATGACGGCCTTGCGGATGTTGACCGTGGTCCCGCCGCCGTGGCCGCGTCCGCCGAAGATCTGCACGGCGACCCACCCGCCGAACACGACGGCCGCGAGGATGACGAGCTGCGTGACCAGCGCCGTGAGCGCGGTGATGAACGCGGTCAGCAGCAGCAGCCCGCCGCACACGGCGAGGAAGCCGACGCCTCCGAGGGCGACGTTCACCGCCGCGCGGGAGACGGCCGGCTTGGCGGCGACCGGTTCCGGCTGGACGGGGTTCATGGCGTAGCCGGTGACGACGCGGCCGTCGGGCAGGACGACGCTCGCCACGGTCGGGATGCCGCCGGGCTGCACGGGAACGAGCGGGACGGTGTGCGCGGGGGCGAGCGGGGTGGGGCGGTGGACTTCCACAGCCGCCGTGTCGTGCCCGGACGTCCGGCCGTACAGGGTGGGTTCGTTCATGTCCTGGTCTCCGTTCTAGCGGCCGACGTCGTTGAGGGCGTCGGCGAGGGCGGTGACGAGTTGGTTGACGGTGTCGGCCGCGTCGGTGCCGGCGAGGTAGAAGCCGAAGAGGGCGAGGGCGACGGCCGCGCCGGCACCGACGGCCTTGGAGCGCAGCAGCAGGGCAGCGACGACGGCGAGCAGCAGCACGAGCGGGACGGTGAGGACCACGGGCGTCTCCGAGGGGGTCAGCGGGTGCCGGCGCGGTAGGTGCGCGCGGCGCGGTTGTAGATCCAGCGGCCGACGCGTATGCGCTTGCCGGTCGCCTGGCAGCGGCGGCAGTCCTTGCCGCGCTTGAGGCGTCCTTTGCGGTCGGTCTTGAGGTCGTGGCCCATGCCGTCGCACTTGCGGCAGTCGCCGAACGGGCTCAGCCAGCACTTGACGCCGTAACCCAGGGTGACGATGAGGAGGCATGCGGCAGCGAGGAGGGGAAGGCTCATCAGGTGCCTCTCGGAGGGGTTGAAGGGGGTTTCCGCAGGTCGGCCGCTATCTGCTAGCGGCCTGATCAGGGGCGGTTTCAGTTGCTAGCAGGGTTGCTACCGGTAGCGACGCCCGCCGCTACCGGTAGCAGGGTTCGGGACCTATCCGGCGTCCCTCTTGTCGTTGCGCTGTGTAATCGCGGCGGCGACGTCCTCGCGCTTGATGCCGCGCTTGTTGACCTGCTCGCCGTCGATGCGCCGGCTGATCTGCCCGGTGCCGACGCCGAACGGCTTGAGCGCTGCGGTGAGCGCTTCGGCCTTGGGCTTGGCCTCCATCTGCGCCCACGGGCCGTAGACATCGGGGCGCAGGTCGGCGAGGCGGTCGACGATCGTCTCGGACCACACCTTGGCCTCGCCCTTGCCGAGCACGGCCGCGACGTCGTCCAGGATCGTCGCGGACGTCTCCGGGGCCGGTGCCTCGCCCACCGCGTCCCCGGACAGCGTGCCCTCGGCCTCGCGCAGCGCGGCGGCGCGGGTCAGGACGCGTTCGGCGTCGCGGCCGTCGGCGAGATAGGTCCGCACGATCCCCGAGTCATCGGACATGCCCTTGAGCAGACCGACGCCCTTGTGGGACTTCAGCAGCTTGGACGCGTCCAAGCCCTCGCTGTACGAGCCGGCACCGAGGATGGTGTCGGAGACCTGGTAGGCACCGACGCGCAGCGCGAACCGGGCCTGATGCTGGTCGCGCAGCTCCGAGGGGCACGCCTTGTCGTCCGGCTTCTGCGTCGCCGTCATCACGCTGACGCCCACCGCGGGGGCGACGCGGGCGAGGTAGACCAGCAGGGACAGGATCTCCTTGCCGTGCTCGGGATGGGTCAGGTACTCCTGCACCTCGTCGACCACGAACAGCGTCAGCGGCATGTTCAGCTTCTTGTCCCGGCTGATCTCCGGGGTCAGCTTGCCCTCCGGGCAGATGTGCAGCGGCAGTTCGGACAGCCGGTGATAGCGGTCTTCGACGTCCGCCTTCAACTCCCGCAGCGAGGTCAGCAGATGCTGAACCGGGTCGACCCCGTTCTTCGGGACGATGCCGAACCCGATGCGGTGAGCGACCTTGACGAACGTGCGCCAGTCCGGCGACGCCTTCCCGTCGAACACGTACAGCCGCACGTGCGGATCCAGCGCGGCGGCCAGGGCGATGGTGCGGGCGGAGAACGTCTTGCCCTGCCTGGGCACCGCGCCGACCAGCAGCGACAGCCACAGCATCGTGGCCATGACCGGGTTGCCGCGCTCGTCGACGCCCCACGGGAACGGCTTCCAGAAGTCCACCCGCGTCGCCCCCAGCAGCGGCGACTTGCCCGACGGCACGGCGAGCGGGTCACGGTCGGCGATCCAGTACGACACCCGCCGCCCGCTGCTGTCGTCCTTGTCCAAGAACAACTGCGTCGGGGCGATGTCCATGCCGGACGCCAGACGCGCATGGGCGTTCAGGGCGTCCTCGAACGTCTTGCCGTACGGCAGGTCGACGACCACCCGCCACCCGTCGCCGTCCCGCCCGATCGGACGCGGGAACGAGATCGACTGATCCTTGCTGGTCAGCCGCGCCACCTCGTGCGCGCGGATGACGATGTCCGAGGACAGCTTCCGCTTGCGGAACGTCACCTTAGCCATGTCGATCAGCGGCCGATCCGCCGGCGCGCCCACGATGCCCAGGGTGGTGGTCAGCGCGGCCACGGACAGCAGCAACAGCCAGGACGGGGCCATGACGTAGAGGGTCAGCGCGGCGGCGAGGCCGATGAACCCTCCGAGCGCGGCGACGATCCCCCGCAGCCTGACCCGGTCGTTGCGCTGCCGGGACAGCTTCAGGTAGTCGGCCGCGTTCTCGTCGGCGACGGCGGCGAGCCTGAGGGGCTTGCCCTCGGTGTCGGCCACCCACCGGCCGACGGCGGCCGACCAGCGCCACGCGCCGCGCGGCGAGTACATGCAGATCTTCGGGGTGTAGACCAGCGGCAGGCGTACGGCGTGGTAGCCGGCCACGGCGGTGTAGTGGCGGACGGCCCACTTGCGGACGGCCGTGCGCTGGTCGGGGAGCTTCACCCAGTCCGGCAGGACCGGCAGACGGGCCTTGTCCCTGGCCTCCATCCACTCCGCGACCGAGGGCGGGTAAACCTCGCGGGGCGGGTCGACCGCGACGCCCTCGGTCAGCCCGTCGGCCTCCGGGTCGTCGGCGTCGGGGAGTTCGGCCTCCCACTCACCCGGCTTGGCCTCGCCCTCGCCGGACGCGGCCGGGCCGGTGGTCTTCTTCAGCGGGAACGGCAGCACGTCGGCCGTCGGCCGCTCGGTGCCCTCGGGGTCCCCGGTGGGCGTGAACGTGGTGGTCTCGGACACGATGTAGGTGCTCCTTTTTGGAGTCGAAGGGTCCGGCCGGCTTGCTGTGGAAGGTCGGGCGGCCGGACCCGGTGCAGAGATGATGAGGGCCCTACTGGGCGGTAAGGGGTAGGAATCCTGCCCCCATGCGGAGGGGTACGGTCTGTACCCCTCGCAGGTCACGCGACGCGCTGTTCCTCGGGAAATGCGCAGGTCACGCAGGATCCGAGCGTGGGCGGGATGACGTACCCGGCGTCCTGGCCACACTCGGGGCAACGGCGGCGGGCGGCATTGGCCTTTGCCAGCGCCGCCCACTTCGCCGGCGTCATCGGACGCACCGGGCGAGCGAGGTCGACGCGGTACAGATAGGCGACCAGGGGCGGGCGGCCCCGCCGCCGGGGGCGTTCAAGCTGGGCGGCGACGTCCTGACCGCCGGGGCGCAGGTCGCGGGCCCTCAGTTGGCGGCGGGTGGCATAGCCGTCCGGGGCGAGGTGCCACCGGAAGACGGGCAGGGTACTCATGCCGCGCCGCGCCGTCCGGGACGACGGCCGGCCACCGACCCGAGCAGGCGACCGAGGCGGGCACGCCGGGGCCCGGAGCGGCCGGACCGCTTGGCCGCGTACATCGCTTCATCCGCGCGGCGCAGCAGCGCCGACAGGTCCTCGCCCGGATGGTCGACGGCGCGCACCCACCCCAGTGACACGGTGGTGTGCACGTCGGGGGCGGTGTCGACGGGGCGGGCGAGGACGCGGGCGAGGGTGTGCAGCCGGTCGGCCATGGTGCCGTCGCGGTCGACGACGACGGCGGCGAACTCATCCCCGCCCAACCGTCCCGCGACCCCGCCCGGGTTGGTGCCGTGGGCGAGACGGGCGGCGACCGCAGCGAGCAGCAGGTCACCGGCGGCGTGGCCGTGGGTGTCGTTGATCTGCTTGAAGCGGTCGACGTCCGCGAGGACGACCACGGCGCGCGGGTCGCGCAGCAGGCGGCGGGCCCGCCGGGTGAACGCGTCCCGCGTCCACAGCCCGGTCAGCGGGTCACGGCGGGCCGTGGTCAGCCGTGCGTGCAGCCACCGGGCGTGCACCGCCCACCCGAGGATGGGCGGCACGGTCGGTAAGAGCGCGGCGAGGGTGCTCACGGCGTCACCGCCGTCGCGGCGCGTTCGGCGAGCAGCGCGTCCCGCAGCGTCCGCGCGTTCGCCGGCGAGGTGCGCAGGGCCCGGCGGATGCCCTCAGCGGTGATCTGCGCGTCCGTCCAACCGGCCGTCGCCTTCCGCGCCTCCGTCATGAGTTGGTCGGGGGTGCGGCGGGTGCGGGTCGATTTCGCGGCGACCGGGACACGGCCCGTCGCCCGACGCGCCGGGGTCGACGCGGCCGGCAGCGACCGGACCGGTGCCGGGGCGATCGGCACCGGCTTCACCGCCGGGACGACAGCCGGCATCGACTTCATGCCGGTGCCGCTCTTGCCGAAGTCGACCGGCACCGGATCGGGCACCGAAAGCCGCGTCACCACGACCGTCGGAGCGCTCGATTCCAGCAGGTCAGCCATAGACCGTTCTCGACTACTACCAGACGATTCCTCCTCATTCGCGACCGGAATCGAATCGAGCGCGGCGGGAGCGAACATCGCCGCGAGCGCAGCGTCCGCACCGCCGGTGATCCGGTCGCGCTGGACGTCCAACAGCCTCGATCCCAACGCCGTGTCCCCGACCCCGACCTTGCGAGCCAGACGCCACGACACCCGATCCGAACGCTTCCGCACCCGACTGGTCGGGTGATGTGCGGCGCGCGCCCGGTGGTAGGCGAGGGCCTGCACGATGTCGGCCGTGCGCCGCTCGTTCTCCGCATCACGCCCGTCGGTGTGGACCACGATCCGACGGGCGAGGAACGCCATGCCCTCGGCCGAGACGGACATGCCCATCGGCGTCAGCGCGTAGACGACCGTGCGGCCCGGGTCCGGGGCGGCCATCGCGCCCATGACGGCGGCGGCGGCCGGCAACGCCCACAGTCCCGCCCGCACGACGCGCGGCGAGGACTGCCCCAGCATGGTCAACCCCAGCAGGACCAGCGCGAGCACCGCCGTCGCGCCCTCGCCGGCACCGAGCGCACCGAGCGCGGTGCCGGTGCCGTAGGCGTGGCCGATGTTGCTGTAGGTGCCGATGCCGCCGACCACGCCCGTGGCCAGCATCGGCACGAACGCGGCCGTCAGCACACCGATCTGAACCCTTGTCAGGGGCTTGCGAATCTCGCTCATGCCGCTTCCCCCGCTCCCTCGCGGTGGCCGCGAGCGGCACGCAGGAAGGGCACCGTCCGGGTCAGCGCGTCGGCGTATAGGGCGTCCCAACCGGCGATCTCCTCACCGGCCTCCGCCTGCTCCCACAGGTCGGCGAGGACGTCACGGGCCGCGTCCTCACGGGCGGCCCGCTCGTCGTCCGTCTCGAACTCCAGCGGGCCCCGGAACAGGTCGACGTCGATGCCGATCGCCAGTTCCGCGAACTCGGTGTCGCCGTGCGCTTCCTGGCCGGCGACGAAGTTGCGCATGCGCATGGTGGATCTCTCCTCTTGCTACGTCGGGAGGGAACCGGGCGGCGGGCTGTCCTGTCCGGGAGTGCCGCCGCACCGGAAATGAGGGCCGTCACCACGCATGGCGGCAGGCCCAGCGCCCCGGGCGGGATTCGATCCCGCGCCCTTCACGGCTGCATGCCGGGGCCGACGGTCATCACCCGGCCGCCACGGGGACGGGGTCAGGCCCCGTCAGCTCACAACACTCTGTTGAGTTCTCAAGGAACGAACGCTGCCTTCGTACTCACCCCCTCGGGCTTTCCTCCGGACGTCGCTGCGGTACCTGTTTTACAGGTACCGCATGGGGATCCGTCAAGTGCAGCGGCGGAACCTCTTGGCTTTGCGCCGGAACTTCTTGGCGCACCATCAGAATCGCCCCAGGTCAGGGGACTTGGTCACCCCGTACGTGGACACCTCAAGGACGTCTGAGTACCTTCAAGAGGTCCCTAGACGTCCCATCGGGGGTTCAGATGTCCAACGAACGCTTGCGGTCTGCCCTGTTAGCCAGCGGCATGACGGTTCAGACGCTGGCCGAAGAGATCGATGTCAATCCGAAGACCGTCGAACGCTGGATCACGAAGGGGAAGGTTCCGTATAGGCGACATCAGTACGCGACGGCCGCCGCTCTCAAGGTCGATGTCACGACGCTCTGGGACGACGATCGAGCAGTTCAGAGCGCGGCCGACCTGACGAAAGCCGAGATCGTCACGGTCTACCCACATCGCCACGCGGTGCCGCCCGGTCTCTGGCGAGAGATCTACGGACGGGCGCGACAAAACATTGACGTACTCGTCTACTCCGGGCTCTTTCTGTCTGAGGACCCCGTCTTTCACGACCTCGCCAAGGCGAAGGTTGAGGCAGGCGCACAGGTGCGCATCCTGCTTGGCGACCCCGACTGCGCGGCAGTCGAGCAGCGCGGCATAGACGAGGGACATCGGATCATGGGCGGCAAGATTCGGAATTCCCTAGTGCACTACCGGCCGCTCATGAGAAGTCACCCTGACATCGGGTTCCGGCTGCACGATGCCACGCTCTACAACTCCATCTACCGGTCCGATGACGAGATGCTGGTGAACCCACATGTTTACGGCATCGGTGCCTACATGGCCCCAGTCCTGCATCTGCGTCGACTGCCTGGGGGCGGACTGTTCGACACGTACGCGAATAGCATCGAACACACCTGGGAAAACGCCCGACCGATCACAGATCAAGACATCGCGAGTATCACAGGAGCCTGACCATGGGACGCATTGACTACCTGCACGACCCTGACGCCCCGCCGGCCAACTCGGTGGTGCCGTCCGTGGTCGCGTTCGTGCAAGACGACGCGGGACAGGTGCTGATGATCCAGCGATCCGACAATGGACGCTGGGCGCTGCCTGGCGGCGGGCACGATGTAGGCGAATCCATCAGTGACACAGTGGTTCGCGAGGTCTGGGAAGAGACAGGAATCAAGGCTGAGGTCGTCGACATTTCCGGGATCTACACCGACCCCGGCCACGTGATGCAGTACGACGACGGCGAGGTCAGGCAGCAGTTCAGCATCTGTTTCCACGCGCGACCGATCGGGGGCGAGGTACGCACGAGCAACGAAACGACGCAGGTCCGATGGGTCGCCCCATCGGACCTGCCGAAGCTAGACGTCCACCCCACCATGCAGCTCAGAATTGAGCACGCGATAAACCAAACGCGCACGGCACCCTACGTCGGCTGACGCTTCGCGACGGCGACGCGTTCGAGTACGCGTGATGTGCTCGCGAGGATCTCCGGTTCGGCCCGACGGATGAACGTCCCGATCAGGCTGTCCGGACCGTACCGGCCGGCAATCTCATTGATCCGATCGACCGGGTTCGTGGGCGTGCCGTCCGGAGTCGTGTTCATGTCGCAGTAGCACAGGGCGTCATTGAGGTGCGCGCTCTCGCGCGGGAACTCGGCCTCAAGTTCCTCGCGCAGCCCCCTGGCCTCTGCTTCCATCCATGAGCAGGAATGATGAGCCACCAGGTGCACAACCCGCTCGTCAGCATGCGCGATGTCGCGAAGGTAACGGGCCCCATCGAGCGGGTGAAATCCCGTCTTGGCGAGGTCCGGCGCGTACCCGATGTCGTGTAGGACAGCAGCAGCCTCCAACAGCTCCGCGTCCGCACCGAGGATCGGCGCGATGCTGCGTGCGCGCTCGGCGACTCCAACCGAGTGCTTCCAACGACGCGGCAATGGGTCGGAAAGCAGCGATTCGGCGAGCGGGTACGCCCACTCCGTCAGTCCCGTCACGGTGCGGAACTCTCCTCTCGATTCGGCAGGGCCCGCACGGTACGTAGCTTGCCCTGCCCCCCTTCGGACAGCCATCCTGCGGCTTCCAGCTTCCCCAACGCCTTGGTGAGCGTCGGGCGCGAGACACCGAACCTCTCGCACAGCACAGAAGCACTCGGGAACGCTGCCCCAACTTCAAGGCCGTCATCCGCGAAGACGTCAGTGAGCCGCTCAGCGAGGGGCCGGCGATCGGTCCGCTGTCCCTCCCTGACCAAGCGCCAGCGTCCGCCCGGAACGGGCTCTGCAACACCAGCCCTTTGAAGCGCCGCGAACGCCCGAAGCACCACACCGCGCGAGACCTGGTGATCGTGTATGACCTCTGCGATCGGTGGTAGCTCCACCAACTCCGGGTCGCGATCCATCTGTGCCTTGAGCTGATCAGCGATCTTCTGAAAAGTCCCGCGCGGGCTTGCCTGTTGCGCCACTCACCCTCCCTCTTCGTATCCCGCCGTCAGCGTCAAGCGTCCCACGCTGAGGGTCGGGCCAGAGCGCCTCAGCTGGAAAAGGTACCGGCTTCGCTTCGTTCAGGGAACCGCATCCACGCCCCATGAAATTCTGAAGCAACTGATCTAAAAGGCAACGACCAGTGCAATAACTGCCACTACTATCGAGACCACCGTAAGCCAGAGCACTACCGCCTGCAACCGAATCCCGTACGCCGCATTAGTCAAGTCAGCGGCAGCCGACACCAAATCCCTGATTTCTTTTTCCGAACTAGCAATTCGGGCCGACTCGTTCGCGATACGTCCTGCCAGAGCGGAATGAAACCGGCCCGGAGACCCACCTAGACCCAAAAGCGCCTGAGACAAAATTTCGTTCAACTGAAAGCTTTGCCCGACCCATCTATTGCTCGCAGAAAAGGCGACAATTTCTTTCCCTACAAGCTGACTTTCAATTCCACTGACTAGCAGGCGATTTCGAAGAGATACGAAAGCCTTGTGAGTAGCGTCGTTCGCGATTGAAGTGGCCTGATCTCGAACCTCCGCAATCTGATCACTTAGCTTGTCGACGTAGTAGTAGAGACTCCACCTAACGGCGATACCATTAAGATCGTCATCCAAGCGTTGCATGGCATGGGAGATGCTCGAAGAGGAGTGGGAACCAACTCCAACAGGTTCCGCAGATAGCAAATCCGACTCGCGCGCCGCACACGTGAGCAACTCCTGTCCGCCATGCCAATAATCTGTGTTTTCAGTCGCCCATCGAAACCGTAGCGATGTCAGATTCACCGGCTCCCATTGAGACCTAAAGTCGGGTCTCAAATCAAGCACGCCGTACCCATCGGCCCTGTTGCCCGATGGCTCATCTCGCCACGGCACTACGTTAGATGTTGTAACAAAGTAGACGACAGGGTGCGTTTCGGCCTGTCGGGCGAAATGCCCGGGGTAATGCGCGGTAACCCATGCGCTAGCCTGCTGAACCCGACATCGCCGCCACTCCTTAACCTTTCGCGACTTCATAGACATTGGAGAAATGATGGAGTGCCCATTACCGATAGGCTCCAATCTCTTACCTTGATCTTCACGCAAAAGTTCCCCGTAGCTCTTTGCGAAATCCTCGTAATATTCAAACCTAAGCACGAGCGCACTGATCCCATGCGTCACTGCTACAAGGCTGGCCCAAACTCGACTGACCCCCTCAGGAAGTGCGGTAAAAATCTCATCCCGCCCCAAAGTCGACTGACCCGGAGGCGCAAAATTGGGCAGTTTGATCCAAGCGCCTCCGTCAGCCATTCGGGCAGACCTGAACCAATTTGCGTAACCCCGCCGAGTCGCCGCCGGGGCAAGGCCGTCAAGCTGCTGAAGTCTCCTATAAATATCCCTAGCGTCCGGTGGCGTATAGAACTCAACCATCCAAATTGCGCGAAACGAAACCGATTCGCCTTGAGGAAGGCGCGCATTGGCATTCTCCTCGATATCCCGCTGAGTGAAACGACGCGTAAACCGAGTGCCATTTAGATGGATGTACCTAAACCGGGCCCGCGAACGAATGGAGGCAGGAAGTTCACTACGGTTTGAAATCCATTCAAGGAAAGACTCCACACGCCCTTTCGGCAAAGCGGTGGGAGTCGGAGAGAACGGAACGAAGTAAGTACGACTACGCATGATCTCTTTCCTTACTGAGCATCCCATCTGCCCTCGTGAAGTCGCTCAGGAGGTGTCAGTCACAGCGGGCTCCGCCCATGGTCGCATCCTGGCCCTGTCAGCCGTCCGTGAACGGCTACGTGCGGATGCCGGGACTCCAAGTCCGTCTCAGTTTCCGTCTCGTTCATGGCCGTACACGACCGTCCACAGCGGTTCGCTCTACCCCGTCTAGCTCGCCACCTGTACGAGTTCGAACGCACATGAACGCACCCGAACCATGCCCTGACCAGCACAGACAAACCTGCAAAGCGAGTTACGCGGGTTCGATTCCCGCCACGGCCTCTGTATGCCTGACCAGGCAAAACGAATGGGCGGCACCTCTCCGGGTGCCGCCCATTGAAGCTCTCCGTCTCAGTTCCCGTCTCGATTGAGCCCCGCCGGCCACGCACGCGGCAGCGCACAGTCGCCAGCATGCGGAGCTGCCAACCCCACCACGGAGTGGCCCCAACCAACCACCCTCCCGTCCACCCCATCGGGGTCAGACTTGCGGAACTTGCCACACAGGGCTCCCGGCCGTGCTGAGATTTCAAGGTGAAGAGACGCATTGTCACCATATCGATCAGCGCGATATCTGCGGCCCTCCTGCTCGGCACGTTCATCCTTCTGCTCTGGAAAGGGCCTTGGTGGGCAGACGGGTCCCAATTTGGACGCGGCCTGACACCTGGGGAGGGGGCGGTCGTTACAGGATTTCGAACGACGATAGTCGCATTCGGCGCGGGAATCCTTGCAGCGGGAAGCCTCGCCTACACCCACCTGAACCACAAACAGAGTCGCGAGTCATTCCTCAAATCCCAAGAAAACTTCACGGAACAAGCCGAATTGACGAGAGAGTCACTACGTCATTCAGAAAGAAATTCCACCCAACAGGCGGAGATTAGTCGTGAAGGGCAGGTCACGGAAAGATACGTCTCAGCAATCCGCCTCATCGCTTCAGATAATCAGACAGAGCAACTTGGAGGCATCTACTCTCTTGAAAGAATTATGCGAGACTCCACAAAGGATCACGACACCGTAGTTGAGGTGCTAGCCGCTTTCATAAGGCAACACGCCAAGATAGATTCCGAAAGGATACTCTCAAGCGACCCCGTGCAAGCCGCGCTTGACGTTCTGGCGAGACGCCCCGAGAGGGAAGAGCCGTTCGACATTGATCTACGCCGAACCACCCTGACAGGATGCACCATCAGGAACGCAGATCTCCGCAGGCTCAATCTATATATGGCAGATTTGACCGATGTCGTCTTTCAGGAATGCGATCTCTCGTTCTCTAATATCACCCAGGCAAAGATTGTGCGATGCCGATTCAGCAAATGCACGCTAAAACGAGCAGAGCTGGACTACTCGGAGGTCACCGAAACCTCATTCCTCGGAGGTGAAGCACACGAACTGTCTGCCGTAAGCACGGAATTCACAAGATGCCGATTTGGCCATATGGACCTAGACCGTGCTTTCTTCGAAAGCGCGATCCTTCATCACACAAACTTCAGAGGGAGCAATTTGGAGAGAGTCGACTTCGGCGATGCATGCTTGTTCGGAGTTCACTTGTCCCCTAGAGCAAATCCACCGCTCAACTCGCTACTCGGGGCTCACATTTTTAAATCGACAACGCTGCCGAAAGCACTGCACGGGAACCCTGAGATCGAGGCACGAGTACGTCGAGTGGAAGACGAATGGGATGACAGAAAACACAGCCACTCCACGGACTCATGAAATCCGAGAAATAACGCTCACGGATCGAGGGATGTAGCAGGCACCACCCAAAAGGCGATGCCCGCTCTGATCCAAAATCTCAGTTGGTCGGTACGGGCACGCCAGCCTCACCTTCGTCGTCATCGTGCGGCCGATCCGCCTCGGGCTTCCAGATCAGGCCGTCCACCTGCTTCGCAATGTCCGTCCGCACGGCATCCACCATGTGCTGATAGCGGGCAGCCATGGCCGTGGTCGACCACCCCATGAGGCCCATGACTGCCCGCTCGGGGACACCGAGGATGAGTAGGACCGTGGCGGCCGTGTGGCGCGCGTCGTGCAGCCGACCGTCCCGCACCTTCGCCTCAGCCAAGAGATCCTTCCACTCGGTCCAGTCCCGACGGTGGGACGGACTACGGCCGTGTTCGTCCGGGAAGACGAGGCTGTTGCCCTCCCATCGCTTCCCAGCCCGTTCCCGCTCCGCTTCCTGCGCCTTGAGGTGCGCACCGAGTAGGTCAACAAGCTGTTCGGGGAGACCGACCGCACGACGCCCGGCGCGGGACTTGGTGGTGGACAACTCCGGGTTGGTTCGCCGCCGCTCCGAGCAGTACCCGGCCGCCTTTCGTCCGCAGGGCTCCGCGCACCCGTGGGCGTACTGCGGCCGGTGACGACTACGGCGGACAACGAGGAACCCACCCTCAAGGTCCACGTCCTCCCACTTCAGCCCCAACACCTCGCCCTGGCGCAGTCCGAGGGCGAGGGCGACGGCCCACCGGGCGGAGTTGCGATGCCGGCCAGCGGCCTTGAGCAACCGCTGCACCTCTTGGACGCTGTAGGGCTCCACCTCGTACTCCCCCGTCTTCGGGGCCTTGGCCAACTGAACGGGGTTCTTGCCGAGGTGCCCTCGCCGTACGGCTTCATTGAGGGCGGTTCGGAAGGTGCGATGCACCTGGTGCGCGGTCCCCGGCTTGCTGCCGTTGGCCTGCATGTTCGCGTAGAACACCTCGATGTGCTCGGGCTTGAGCCGGTCGAGACGGTGAGCCCCCAAGCCGGGGATCAGGTGCTTCCGCACGGCGACGCGGTACCCGACCATGGTGTTGTCGTTGACGGCGAGGGGCGCAACGTTCTCGACCCAGTGCGTCAGCCATGTCCTGACCGTCCACGCCTTGCCCGGCTTCCGCACCGTCTTGGCGTCGCGCTGCTTCTCCAACTCGCGTACAGCTGCCGTCACTTCGGCGCGGCTCTTGCGTTCGACGTGACGGCGATCCGGTGTGCCGTCGTCGCGGATGCCGACCGTGACGCGGCCGTGCCACTTGCCGTCCTTGCCCAGGTAGATGGAGCTACGGCCGTTGGGCTGTCGACTGCGCTTCTGTTCCTCTGCCACAGGCAGACTCCTGTTTCTCGGTGTCGGGATGGGGACCGGGGCGGCGGGCTGTCCTGTCCGGGAGTGCCGCCGCCCCGGGCGTCGTCAAGCGGCGCGGTGGGCGGTGCGGAGACGGGTCACATACGCTGCCGGCGCGTCGACCGGGACCCTGCGAAGACCGCCGACCATGACGGACTCCAGCTCTCCGGTACGGATGAGCGCGAAGCATGTCGTCCGGCCGATGCGGAGTCGGCGGGCGGCCTCTTCAACCTTGAGGAGTACGAGGGTCGCGTCGTCGTCGGCGGGGGCGAGAAGGGTGGGGTGTTCGTCCAATGCTCACTCCGTGGGGCTGAGTTCATGGGCAAGTGCCGTCGCACAAACCGCAATATCCGCAGAAAAACCGGGGATGGTCTCTGACCTGTGGTGATGCGGTGTGCGGGTGGTGGCGGGCGGTGCTCCGCAGAAACCCGCGATATTCCGCAAAAATCAGGGGCGGCCGGTCGCCGGTCCCAGCTCGGGGGTGGTGCTCGGTTTTTTGCGGAATATCGCGGGATTGTGCGGCGGCTCCCTCGCCGGTGTGGCGCGAGGGTCCCGCCGCAGGTCAGCGGGGGGCCCTGGCTTTTCTGCGGATTTTGCGGTTTGTGCGGGAGGGGTTGAGGGCGCGGCCAGTGGTCACCGGCCGCCGTCCCGCAGGGAGGGGTGGGCGAGTAGGCGGGGCGCGGGGGGCCTGCCGCGCTTGCCGGTGCGCTCGGGTTGGTAGGACCGCAGGTATCCGTGATCTTCCAGCAGCGCGAGGGCGGGTTCGAGATCGGCGACGGTCGGTACCTCGCTGCGAGACAGGGCGGTGAAGACGTCCCGCCGGCTGACGTCCTCCCACCGGTTGTCCCTGACCGCGTCCAGCACGCTACGGGCCCGGCCGATGACCGGGTCCGCCCCCATGGCGTCGAACACGGCGAGGGCGTGGGCGGTGTAGTACTCCCCCAGCTCGATGGCCGCGCGCATGGTGTCTTCGGTGATCGGGTGGGTGTAGCCGTTGCCGCCGTGTTCGGCGAGGTGCAGCAGCGCGGCCATGCGGGCGGTGGCCCCGGCGAGTTTCGCGGCCCAGTTGGTGATGTGGCCCAGCTTGCCGCCGCGCTTCTTTAGCTGCGGTTCGACCTTTTCCTGATAGGCGATCAGGGCCGCGTCCGCCCCCGGAGTGAGCTGGATGACGGCCGGGTCGGTCCATTCCGCGAGGGACAGGGTGAGGTCGATGACCCGCGCGGCGTAGGTGGCGGCCGTCTGCTCGGGGATGGGGTCGGTGACGACCTTCCGTTCGCCGACCATGGACTTGGGCAGGGAGAACAGGAAGCGTGCCAGGAATCCGCGTCCGTCGAACCCCTTCACCTTGCCGATGTCTTGCAGCACTTCGGGCTGCACGGCGAGCCCGATGGTCAAGGCGGGGGCGTCGATGTACTCGCGGCGGGACTGCCGGTTGACCCTCAGTCGGTCCCCGGCATGCCCCTTGAGGAACGCGTCCATGTTCGGGGCCCCGGAGTAGCGGCCCGCGATGATGTCGAAGATGCCGCCCTCCGCGCTCATCACCGACAGCCGACCGCCCTGCTCGGCCATGAGAGAGGTAACCGTCTCGGGTGTGGAGTCGTCGGCCAGCAGCACGGGTTCAGCCGGGACGGTGAGCGTGCCGGCGGTCTGCGCGAGACCGACGGCGGTGGCCACCATCTCTTGCCGCTTGTCGTCGTCGGCTGACGCGGCACGGGCGGCGGCTTTGTCGGCCGCCTCCTTAGCGAGTCGGGCGGTCACCTCCGCCTCGACGATGGCGGGCTGCATCGCGGCCTTGAGCTGTTTCTCCGCGTCGTAGAGAGGATTGGTGAGCAGGGCGAACACGGCGGACTTGCGGTTACCAGGCGGGAGCGCCACCACGGTGTAGAGGTTGGTGGGCTCGCGCCAGTTGCCGCGTACGTGGACCACGGACCGGCCGCCGGCCGCCGTGGCGAGCACGGCGAGGGCGATCGATCCGGCGAGATCCACCGGGGTCTGCGTCTCTTCCGCGACGGCCGCCACGAACTCCCCCATCCATGCGGGGAAGACGTGCGCGGGGAACGGCGCAAGCTCGCGCCGGCCGGTGAGAGGCATGGGATCCTCCCACACGTCGGGTGCCGCGTCGTCCTCGCCGGTCGGCTCTTCCAGGGCGGGCAGTCCGACCCACAGGTCGTTGTCCACAGGCTGTGCATTCACGCTGCCGCCCTCCCTTCGGCGGTGGTGGTGTGCGGGCAGACGTCGACGCGGACGCGGGCGGTCAGTCGGATGACGGCGGCACGACCCCGGGCGCGTTCGTGATGCCCGCACGCGCAGACCCAGTCCGCGACGGTTACGCCCTCGCACCGGACTTGGAGCCCCGGGGTGATGCCGGTGACGGTGACCATGTGCGGGTCAGAACCAACGGCAGAAAGGACGCCCTTGCGGGCGGCGACCTTCGGTTCGCCCACGGTCGGCCGTGACGGGCCCTGTACGGCGCTCTCAGGGCCGTTTGTGGGACTATGCGGCACATTGTTCATGCGGCACGCTCCGAGGCCGCCTCAAGGCCGTTGGCCACGGCGCGGCGTGCGTAGGCCCCGGGGACCCCAACGGAGACGGCGACGGCCACGATCTCTTCCCCGATCACGGCCAGTCCGCACGGGCCGGGGCACCGGGCGTGCTGAGCGGCGAGGAACCGGGCGACGCCAAACGCCTGTGATCCGGCACCGGATTCGGCGCGGGCCCGTACGAGGGCGAGGCCGCGTTCCAGGCCGGTGCGGACGTAGCGCTGAGTGTGGCGGCACCCGGCGGCCACGTTCCGGTCCCAGGTGGCGCGGGTCGGGAGGGAAGAGTCCACCTCGCTGCGCGAGAGGGTGGTGTCTTCCTTCACCGCGAGGGCGCGCACGGCCGTCGGCAGGTCGACCATGCGGCCGGTGCCGGGACCGAGCCAACGGGCGTACTGCATGAGCGACTTGACGTCGACCCCGGGCCGAACGGCGTTCGCCGACCGCATCACGCCCCGGTAGAGCCAGTGCTGGCCGCGCGTCGTGGGCACGGTGCGGGTGGCGGGCAGGGTCTCGAGGGCCCAGGCGACAGCCGCCGCGTTGTCCAGGTCCACGACGGTCACCCCCGCCCCGCCGGGGTGATACGCGACGGCCACGGCGTGACACCATGCCGGGGCCCATGCGGGCGAGGTGAGGGTGTGCGGGTCGGTGGTGGCGGCGGCCCATCCGTGGCAGGGCGCGGGACACCAGCAAGGGCCCGCCGCCTTCATGTTGGGCCGGTCACCGCAGGCGCTGTCCTTGCAGGTGCGGCAGTTGCCGAACGGGGCCTTGCCCTGCCGCAACGGCAGCGCCGGGACACCGGCCGCCGCGAGGGCGAGGGCGACGCGCAGGGGTTCGGGCGTCGCGCTCATGAGATCAGCCCCACGACAAGAGCCCGTCCCGTTCGAGTGGCCGGGACCATGAGGCCCTCGCTGAAAACACGCGGTTCGGTCATGCTGTAGGTCTCCTGTTCTGCAATGTCGGGATCGGAGACCGTGGGCGGCGGGCTGTCCTGTCCGGGAGTGCCGCCGCCCACGGGCACAGCTATCGGCCGTCGGCGACCATGAGCGCGTACTGCTGACGGACGTAGGCGCGCGGCTCGCAGTCCGCGTGCGCGTCGTCCAGCTCGACCAGGAACTTCGCGGCCACGTGGGCGGTGTCGTCGTCGCGGCGGTCGGCTCCCTCGCTGAGCGCGATGCGGTCGAGGACGGCGGCCTTGCGCACGTAGTACTCCCGCTTCAACGCGGTGTAGCACTCGGCGTCGTTGAGGGTGCGGGCGATCCAGTCCAGTTCGCTGTGGATGCTGGGGGCGGTGGCGTACGCCTGCTCGGCGTCGGGCCACACGTCAGCGTGATCGGCGTCGAGGTAGAGGCGCTGACGCTTGCCGCCGCGGGCCGTGTGGACCGTGACCCGTCCGGTCTTGAACGCCTTCTCCAGGACGTCGGTGACGCGGTCGGAGTCGGCGGGGTCGCAGATGATCCTGATCTCGAACACAGGCGTTCCTCTCGGGGTCAGAAGGGCGGTTCGTCGCTGTAGCCGTCGGTGCCCCACGGGTCGCGCCCGATAGAGCGGCGGCGCAGCCACCGGGGACGGCGACGCGGCAGGGGAAGCAGGGTCATGCGGCGGTTCTCGTCCCAGCAGGGGCAGGGGTCCCATTCGGTGCCGGCGTACTCGCCGTTGTGGTCGCCGTAGTCGTAGGCGTGTCCGCCCTCGCCCCGGCAGTCCGAGCAGTCGGGGCGAGGGGTGTCGGTCAGGACCAGCGCGCGGCGCGGCCAGTCGGAGACCTGAATGCGGAGTCGGAGCACGGGTGTTGTTCTCCCTTGTCAGCCGTAGAACTTGTTGCGCTTGATGACGGCCTTGCGGATGTTGACCGTGGTCCCGCCGCCGTGGCCGCGTCCGCCGAAGATCTGCACGGCGACCCACCCGCCGAACACGACGGCCGCGAGGATGACGAGCTGCGTGACCAGCGCCGTGAGCGCGGTGATGAACGCGGTCAGCAGCAGCAGCCCGCCGCACACGGCGAGGAAGCCGACGCCTCCGAGGGCGACGTTCACCGCCGCGCGGGAGACGGCCGGCTTGGCGGCGACCGGTTCCGGCTGGACGGGGTTCATGGCGTAGCCGGTGACGACGCGGCCGTCGGGCAGGACGACGCTCGCCACGGTCGGGATGCCGCCGGGCTGCACGGGAACGAGCGGGACGGTGTGCGCGGGGGCGAGCGGGGTGGGGCGGTGGACTTCCACAGCCGCCGTGTCGTGCCCGGACGTCCGGCCGTACAGGGTGGGTTCGTTCATGTCCTGGTCTCCGTTCTAGCGGCCGACGTCGTTGAGGGCGTCGGCGAGGGCGGTGACGAGTTGGTTGACGGTGTCGGCCGCGTCGGTGCCGGCGAGGTAGAAGCCGAAGAGGGCGAGGGCGACGGCCGCGCCGGCACCGACGGCCTTGGAGCGCAGCAGCAGGGCAGCGACGACGGCGAGCAGCAGCACGAGCGGGACGGTGAGGACCACGGGCGTCTCCGAGGGGGTCAGCGGGTGCCGGCGCGGTAGGTGCGCGCGGCGCGGTTGTAGATCCAGCGGCCGACGCGTATGCGCTTGCCGGTCGCCTGGCAGCGGCGGCAGTCCTTGCCGCGCTTGAGGCGTCCTTTGCGGTCGGTCTTGAGGTCGTGGCCCATGCCGTCGCACTTGCGGCAGTCGCCGAACGGGCTCAGCCAGCACTTGACGCCGTAACCCAGGGTGACGATGAGGAGGCATGCGGCAGCGAGGAGGGGAAGGCTCATCAGGTGCCTCTCGGAGGGGTTGAAGGGGGTTTCCGCAGGTCGGCCGCTATCTGCTAGCGGCCTGATCAGGGGCGGTTTCAGTTGCTAGCAGGGTTGCTACCGGTAGCGACGCCCGCCGCTACCGGTAGCAGGGTTCGGGACCTATCCGGCGTCCCTCTTGTCGTTGCGCTGTGTAATCGCGGCGGCGACGTCCTCGCGCTTGATGCCGCGCTTGTTGACCTGCTCGCCGTCGATGCGCCGGCTGATCTGCCCGGTGCCGACGCCGAACGGCTTGAGCGCTGCGGTGAGCGCTTCGGCCTTGGGCTTGGCCTCCATCTGCGCCCACGGGCCGTAGACATCGGGGCGCAGGTCGGCGAGGCGGTCGACGATCGTCTCGGACCACACCTTGGCCTCGCCCTTGCCGAGCACGGCCGCGACGTCGTCCAGGATCGTCGCGGACGTCTCCGGGGCCGGTGCCTCGCCCACCGCGTCCCCGGACAGCGTGCCCTCGGCCTCGCGCAGCGCGGCGGCGCGGGTCAGGACGCGTTCGGCGTCGCGGCCGTCGGCGAGATAGGTCCGCACGATCCCCGAGTCATCGGACATGCCCTTGAGCAGACCGACGCCCTTGTGGGACTTCAGCAGCTTGGACGCGTCCAAGCCCTCGCTGTACGAGCCGGCACCGAGGATGGTGTCGGAGACCTGGTAGGCACCGACGCGCAGCGCGAACCGGGCCTGATGCTGGTCGCGCAGCTCCGAGGGGCACGCCTTGTCGTCCGGCTTCTGCGTCGCCGTCATCACGCTGACGCCCACCGCGGGGGCGACGCGGGCGAGGTAGACCAGCAGGGACAGGATCTCCTTGCCGTGCTCGGGATGGGTCAGGTACTCCTGCACCTCGTCGACCACGAACAGCGTCAGCGGCATGTTCAGCTTCTTGTCCCGGCTGATCTCCGGGGTCAGCTTGCCCTCCGGGCAGATGTGCAGCGGCAGTTCGGACAGCCGGTGATAGCGGTCTTCGACGTCCGCCTTCAACTCCCGCAGCGAGGTCAGCAGATGCTGAACCGGGTCGACCCCGTTCTTCGGGACGATGCCGAACCCGATGCGGTGAGCGACCTTGACGAACGTGCGCCAGTCCGGCGACGCCTTCCCGTCGAACACGTACAGCCGCACGTGCGGATCCAGCGCGGCGGCCAGGGCGATGGTGCGGGCGGAGAACGTCTTGCCCTGCCTGGGCACCGCGCCGACCAGCAGCGACAGCCACAGCATCGTGGCCATGACCGGGTTGCCGCGCTCGTCGACGCCCCACGGGAACGGCTTCCAGAAGTCCACCCGCGTCGCCCCCAGCAGCGGCGACTTGCCCGACGGCACGGCGAGCGGGTCACGGTCGGCGATCCAGTACGACACCCGCCGCCCGCTGCTGTCGTCCTTGTCCAAGAACAACTGCGTCGGGGCGATGTCCATGCCGGACGCCAGACGCGCATGGGCGTTCAGGGCGTCCTCGAACGTCTTGCCGTACGGCAGGTCGACGACCACCCGCCACCCGTCGCCGTCCCGCCCGATCGGACGCGGGAACGAGATCGACTGATCCTTGCTGGTCAGCCGCGCCACCTCGTGCGCGCGGATGACGATGTCCGAGGACAGCTTCCGCTTGCGGAACGTCACCTTAGCCATGTCGATCAGCGGCCGATCCGCCGGCGCGCCCACGATGCCCAGGGTGGTGGTCAGCGCGGCCACGGACAGCAGCAACAGCCAGGACGGGGCCATGACGTAGAGGGTCAGCGCGGCGGCGAGGCCGATGAACCCTCCGAGCGCGGCGACGATCCCCCGCAGCCTGACCCGGTCGTTGCGCTGCCGGGACAGCTTCAGGTAGTCGGCCGCGTTCTCGTCGGCGACGGCGGCGAGCCTGAGGGGCTTGCCCTCGGTGTCGGCCACCCACCGGCCGACGGCGGCCGACCAGCGCCACGCGCCGCGCGGCGAGTACATGCAGATCTTCGGGGTGTAGACCAGCGGCAGGCGTACGGCGTGGTAGCCGGCCACGGCGGTGTAGTGGCGGACGGCCCACTTGCGGACGGCCGTGCGCTGGTCGGGGAGCTTCACCCAGTCCGGCAGGACCGGCAGACGGGCCTTGTCCCTGGCCTCCATCCACTCCGCGACCGAGGGCGGGTAAACCTCGCGGGGCGGGTCGACCGCGACGCCCTCGGTCAGCCCGTCGGCCTCCGGGTCGTCGGCGTCGGGGAGTTCGGCCTCCCACTCACCCGGCTTGGCCTCGCCCTCGCCGGACGCGGCCGGGCCGGTGGTCTTCTTCAGCGGGAACGGCAGCACGTCGGCCGTCGGCCGCTCGGTGCCCTCGGGGTCCCCGGTGGGCGTGAACGTGGTGGTCTCGGACACGATGTAGGTGCTCCTTTTTGGAGTCGAAGGGTCCGGCCGGCTTGCTGTGGAAGGTCGGGCGGCCGGACCCGGTGCAGAGATGATGAGGGCCCTACTGGGCGGTAAGGGGTAGGAATCCTGCCCCCATGCGGAGGGGTACGGTCTGTACCCCTCGCAGGTCACGCGACGCGCTGTTCCTCGGGAAATGCGCAGGTCACGCAGGATCCGAGCGTGGGCGGGATGACGTACCCGGCGTCCTGGCCACACTCGGGGCAACGGCGGCGGGCGGCATTGGCCTTTGCCAGCGCCGCCCACTTCGCCGGCGTCATCGGACGCACCGGGCGAGCGAGGTCGACGCGGTACAGATAGGCGACCAGGGGCGGGCGGCCCCGCCGCCGGGGGCGTTCAAGCTGGGCGGCGACGTCCTGACCGCCGGGGCGCAGGTCGCGGGCCCTCAGTTGGCGGCGGGTGGCATAGCCGTCCGGGGCGAGGTGCCACCGGAAGACGGGCAGGGTACTCATGCCGCGCCGCGCCGTCCGGGACGACGGCCGGCCACCGACCCGAGCAGGCGACCGAGGCGGGCACGCCGGGGCCCGGAGCGGCCGGACCGCTTGGCCGCGTACATCGCTTCATCCGCGCGGCGCAGCAGCGCCGACAGGTCCTCGCCCGGATGGTCGACGGCGCGCACCCACCCCAGTGACACGGTGGTGTGCACGTCGGGGGCGGTGTCGACGGGGCGGGCGAGGACGCGGGCGAGGGTGTGCAGCCGGTCGGCCATGGTGCCGTCGCGGTCGACGACGACGGCGGCGAACTCATCCCCGCCCAACCGTCCCGCGACCCCGCCCGGGTTGGTGCCGTGGGCGAGACGGGCGGCGACCGCAGCGAGCAGCAGGTCACCGGCGGCGTGGCCGTGGGTGTCGTTGATCTGCTTGAAGCGGTCGACGTCCGCGAGGACGACCACGGCGCGCGGGTCGCGCAGCAGGCGGCGGGCCCGCCGGGTGAACGCGTCCCGCGTCCACAGCCCGGTCAGCGGGTCACGGCGGGCCGTGGTCAGCCGTGCGTGCAGCCACCGGGCGTGCACCGCCCACCCGAGGATGGGCGGCACGGTCGGTAAGAGCGCGGCGAGGGTGCTCACGGCGTCACCGCCGTCGCGGCGCGTTCGGCGAGCAGCGCGTCCCGCAGCGTCCGCGCGTTCGCCGGCGAGGTGCGCAGGGCCCGGCGGATGCCCTCAGCGGTGATCTGCGCGTCCGTCCAACCGGCCGTCGCCTTCCGCGCCTCCGTCATGAGTTGGTCGGGGGTGCGGCGGGTGCGGGTCGATTTCGCGGCGACCGGGACACGGCCCGTCGCCCGACGCGCCGGGGTCGACGCGGCCGGCAGCGACCGGACCGGTGCCGGGGCGATCGGCACCGGCTTCACCGCCGGGACGACAGCCGGCATCGACTTCATGCCGGTGCCGCTCTTGCCGAAGTCGACCGGCACCGGATCGGGCACCGAAAGCCGCGTCACCACGACCGTCGGAGCGCTCGATTCCAGCAGGTCAGCCATAGACCGTTCTCGACTACTACCAGACGATTCCTCCTCATTCGCGACCGGAATCGAATCGAGCGCGGCGGGAGCGAACATCGCCGCGAGCGCAGCGTCCGCACCGCCGGTGATCCGGTCGCGCTGGACGTCCAACAGCCTCGATCCCAACGCCGTGTCCCCGACCCCGACCTTGCGAGCCAGACGCCACGACACCCGATCCGAACGCTTCCGCACCCGACTGGTCGGGTGATGTGCGGCGCGCGCCCGGTGGTAGGCGAGGGCCTGCACGATGTCGGCCGTGCGCCGCTCGTTCTCCGCATCACGCCCGTCGGTGTGGACCACGATCCGACGGGCGAGGAACGCCATGCCCTCGGCCGAGACGGACATGCCCATCGGCGTCAGCGCGTAGACGACCGTGCGGCCCGGGTCCGGGGCGGCCATCGCGCCCATGACGGCGGCGGCGGCCGGCAACGCCCACAGTCCCGCCCGCACGACGCGCGGCGAGGACTGCCCCAGCATGGTCAACCCCAGCAGGACCAGCGCGAGCACCGCCGTCGCGCCCTCGCCGGCACCGAGCGCACCGAGCGCGGTGCCGGTGCCGTAGGCGTGGCCGATGTTGCTGTAGGTGCCGATGCCGCCGACCACGCCCGTGGCCAGCATCGGCACGAACGCGGCCGTCAGCACACCGATCTGAACCCTTGTCAGGGGCTTGCGAATCTCGCTCATGCCGCTTCCCCCGCTCCCTCGCGGTGGCCGCGAGCGGCACGCAGGAAGGGCACCGTCCGGGTCAGCGCGTCGGCGTATAGGGCGTCCCAACCGGCGATCTCCTCACCGGCCTCCGCCTGCTCCCACAGGTCGGCGAGGACGTCACGGGCCGCGTCCTCACGGGCGGCCCGCTCGTCGTCCGTCTCGAACTCCAGCGGGCCCCGGAACAGGTCGACGTCGATGCCGATCGCCAGTTCCGCGAACTCGGTGTCGCCGTGCGCTTCCTGGCCGGCGACGAAGTTGCGCATGCGCATGGTGGATCTCTCCTCTTGCTACGTCGGGAGGGAACCGGGCGGCGGGCTGTCCTGTCCGGGAGTGCCGCCGCACCGGAAATGAGGGCCGTCACCACGCATGGCGGCAGGCCCAGCGCCCCGGGCGGGATTCGATCCCGCGCCCTTCACGGCTGCATGCCGGGGCCGACGGTCATCACCCGGCCGCCACGGGGACGGGGTCAGGCCCCGTCAGCTCACAACACTCTGTTGAGTTCTCAAGGAACGAACGCTGCCTTCGTACTCACCCCCTCGGGCTTTCCTCCGGACGTCGCTGCGGTACCTGTTTTACAGGTACCGCATGGGGATCCGTCAAGTGCAGCGGCGGAACCTCTTGGCTTTGCGCCGGAACTTCTTGGCGCACCATCAGAATCGCCCCAGGTCAGGGGACTTGGTCACCCCGTACGTGGACACCTCAAGGACGTCTGAGTACCTTCAAGAGGTCCCTAGACGTCCCATCGGGGGTTCAGATGTCCAACGAACGCTTGCGGTCTGCCCTGTTAGCCAGCGGCATGACGGTTCAGACGCTGGCCGAAGAGATCGATGTCAATCCGAAGACCGTCGAACGCTGGATCACGAAGGGGAAGGTTCCGTATAGGCGACATCAGTACGCGACGGCCGCCGCTCTCAAGGTCGATGTCACGACGCTCTGGGACGACGATCGAGCAGTTCAGAGCGCGGCCGACCTGACGAAAGCCGAGATCGTCACGGTCTACCCACATCGCCACGCGGTGCCGCCCGGTCTCTGGCGAGAGATCTACGGACGGGCGCGACAAAACATTGACGTACTCGTCTACTCCGGGCTCTTTCTGTCTGAGGACCCCGTCTTTCACGACCTCGCCAAGGCGAAGGTTGAGGCAGGCGCACAGGTGCGCATCCTGCTTGGCGACCCCGACTGCGCGGCAGTCGAGCAGCGCGGCATAGACGAGGGACATCGGATCATGGGCGGCAAGATTCGGAATTCCCTAGTGCACTACCGGCCGCTCATGAGAAGTCACCCTGACATCGGGTTCCGGCTGCACGATGCCACGCTCTACAACTCCATCTACCGGTCCGATGACGAGATGCTGGTGAACCCACATGTTTACGGCATCGGTGCCTACATGGCCCCAGTCCTGCATCTGCGTCGACTGCCTGGGGGCGGACTGTTCGACACGTACGCGAATAGCATCGAACACACCTGGGAAAACGCCCGACCGATCACAGATCAAGACATCGCGAGTATCACAGGAGCCTGACCATGGGACGCATTGACTACCTGCACGACCCTGACGCCCCGCCGGCCAACTCGGTGGTGCCGTCCGTGGTCGCGTTCGTGCAAGACGACGCGGGACAGGTGCTGATGATCCAGCGATCCGACAATGGACGCTGGGCGCTGCCTGGCGGCGGGCACGATGTAGGCGAATCCATCAGTGACACAGTGGTTCGCGAGGTCTGGGAAGAGACAGGAATCAAGGCTGAGGTCGTCGACATTTCCGGGATCTACACCGACCCCGGCCACGTGATGCAGTACGACGACGGCGAGGTCAGGCAGCAGTTCAGCATCTGTTTCCACGCGCGACCGATCGGGGGCGAGGTACGCACGAGCAACGAAACGACGCAGGTCCGATGGGTCGCCCCATCGGACCTGCCGAAGCTAGACGTCCACCCCACCATGCAGCTCAGAATTGAGCACGCGATAAACCAAACGCGCACGGCACCCTACGTCGGCTGACGCTTCGCGACGGCGACGCGTTCGAGTACGCGTGATGTGCTCGCGAGGATCTCCGGTTCGGCCCGACGGATGAACGTCCCGATCAGGCTGTCCGGACCGTACCGGCCGGCAATCTCATTGATCCGATCGACCGGGTTCGTGGGCGTGCCGTCCGGAGTCGTGTTCATGTCGCAGTAGCACAGGGCGTCATTGAGGTGCGCGCTCTCGCGCGGGAACTCGGCCTCAAGTTCCTCGCGCAGCCCCCTGGCCTCTGCTTCCATCCATGAGCAGGAATGATGAGCCACCAGGTGCACAACCCGCTCGTCAGCATGCGCGATGTCGCGAAGGTAACGGGCCCCATCGAGCGGGTGAAATCCCGTCTTGGCGAGGTCCGGCGCGTACCCGATGTCGTGTAGGACAGCAGCAGCCTCCAACAGCTCCGCGTCCGCACCGAGGATCGGCGCGATGCTGCGTGCGCGCTCGGCGACTCCAACCGAGTGCTTCCAACGACGCGGCAATGGGTCGGAAAGCAGCGATTCGGCGAGCGGGTACGCCCACTCCGTCAGTCCCGTCACGGTGCGGAACTCTCCTCTCGATTCGGCAGGGCCCGCACGGTACGTAGCTTGCCCTGCCCCCCTTCGGACAGCCATCCTGCGGCTTCCAGCTTCCCCAACGCCTTGGTGAGCGTCGGGCGCGAGACACCGAACCTCTCGCACAGCACAGAAGCACTCGGGAACGCTGCCCCAACTTCAAGGCCGTCATCCGCGAAGACGTCAGTGAGCCGCTCAGCGAGGGGCCGGCGATCGGTCCGCTGTCCCTCCCTGACCAAGCGCCAGCGTCCGCCCGGAACGGGCTCTGCAACACCAGCCCTTTGAAGCGCCGCGAACGCCCGAAGCACCACACCGCGCGAGACCTGGTGATCGTGTATGACCTCTGCGATCGGTGGTAGCTCCACCAACTCCGGGTCGCGATCCATCTGTGCCTTGAGCTGATCAGCGATCTTCTGAAAAGTCCCGCGCGGGCTTGCCTGTTGCGCCACTCACCCTCCCTCTTCGTATCCCGCCGTCAGCGTCAAGCGTCCCACGCTGAGGGTCGGGCCAGAGCGCCTCAGCTGGAAAAGGTACCGGCTTCGCTTCGTTCAGGGAACCGCATCCACGCCCCATGAAATTCTGAAGCAACTGATCTAAAAGGCAACGACCAGTGCAATAACTGCCACTACTATCGAGACCACCGTAAGCCAGAGCACTACCGCCTGCAACCGAATCCCGTACGCCGCATTAGTCAAGTCAGCGGCAGCCGACACCAAATCCCTGATTTCTTTTTCCGAACTAGCAATTCGGGCCGACTCGTTCGCGATACGTCCTGCCAGAGCGGAATGAAACCGGCCCGGAGACCCACCTAGACCCAAAAGCGCCTGAGACAAAATTTCGTTCAACTGAAAGCTTTGCCCGACCCATCTATTGCTCGCAGAAAAGGCGACAATTTCTTTCCCTACAAGCTGACTTTCAATTCCACTGACTAGCAGGCGATTTCGAAGAGATACGAAAGCCTTGTGAGTAGCGTCGTTCGCGATTGAAGTGGCCTGATCTCGAACCTCCGCAATCTGATCACTTAGCTTGTCGACGTAGTAGTAGAGACTCCACCTAACGGCGATACCATTAAGATCGTCATCCAAGCGTTGCATGGCATGGGAGATGCTCGAAGAGGAGTGGGAACCAACTCCAACAGGTTCCGCAGATAGCAAATCCGACTCGCGCGCCGCACACGTGAGCAACTCCTGTCCGCCATGCCAATAATCTGTGTTTTCAGTCGCCCATCGAAACCGTAGCGATGTCAGATTCACCGGCTCCCATTGAGACCTAAAGTCGGGTCTCAAATCAAGCACGCCGTACCCATCGGCCCTGTTGCCCGATGGCTCATCTCGCCACGGCACTACGTTAGATGTTGTAACAAAGTAGACGACAGGGTGCGTTTCGGCCTGTCGGGCGAAATGCCCGGGGTAATGCGCGGTAACCCATGCGCTAGCCTGCTGAACCCGACATCGCCGCCACTCCTTAACCTTTCGCGACTTCATAGACATTGGAGAAATGATGGAGTGCCCATTACCGATAGGCTCCAATCTCTTACCTTGATCTTCACGCAAAAGTTCCCCGTAGCTCTTTGCGAAATCCTCGTAATATTCAAACCTAAGCACGAGCGCACTGATCCCATGCGTCACTGCTACAAGGCTGGCCCAAACTCGACTGACCCCCTCAGGAAGTGCGGTAAAAATCTCATCCCGCCCCAAAGTCGACTGACCCGGAGGCGCAAAATTGGGCAGTTTGATCCAAGCGCCTCCGTCAGCCATTCGGGCAGACCTGAACCAATTTGCGTAACCCCGCCGAGTCGCCGCCGGGGCAAGGCCGTCAAGCTGCTGAAGTCTCCTATAAATATCCCTAGCGTCCGGTGGCGTATAGAACTCAACCATCCAAATTGCGCGAAACGAAACCGATTCGCCTTGAGGAAGGCGCGCATTGGCATTCTCCTCGATATCCCGCTGAGTGAAACGACGCGTAAACCGAGTGCCATTTAGATGGATGTACCTAAACCGGGCCCGCGAACGAATGGAGGCAGGAAGTTCACTACGGTTTGAAATCCATTCAAGGAAAGACTCCACACGCCCTTTCGGCAAAGCGGTGGGAGTCGGAGAGAACGGAACGAAGTAAGTACGACTACGCATGATCTCTTTCCTTACTGAGCATCCCATCTGCCCTCGTGAAGTCGCTCAGGAGGTGTCAGTCACAGCGGGCTCCGCCCATGGTCGCATCCTGGCCCTGTCAGCCGTCCGTGAACGGCTACGTGCGGATGCCGGGACTCCAAGTCCGTCTCAGTTTCCGTCTCGTTCATGGCCGTACACGACCGTCCACAGCGGTTCGCTCTACCCCGTCTAGCTCGCCACCTGTACGAGTTCGAACGCACATGAACGCACCCGAACCATGCCCTGACCAGCACAGACAAACCTGCAAAGCGAGTTACGCGGGTTCGATTCCCGCCACGGCCTCCGACCGGTCTGACCAGGCAGAACGGAAGGGCGGCACCCCGCGTGGGGTGCCGCCCTTTCGGTCGTCCGGCCGGATGCCTGAACGTGATCGTTCGAGGCGTCTGATGAGCGGTTTTGCGATGTCTCTTTGTTCTCCCGGCGGTTGGGGTCGCGTGGTGGGACTCTGTGGGCGCTTCTTCGGAACGGGCGGCGGGAGGGGTCGATGGGGATCGTGGGGCAGCGCCGGGGTGTGGTGTGGGCCGCCGTGGGAGTGGCGGGGGCGGGGTCGGCGGCGCTGGTGTCGCTCGCCGTCGTGGGGGATCTGAATGCCGCGGGGCAGGTGGCGAGTGTCGTCGGTGCGGTGGTCGGGCTGGCCGGGGTGGCGATCTCCGTGCTCGCCCTGAACGGTGCCTCGGGCAGCATCGGCGGCTCCAGGCGTCTCGTACGGGCCGAGCGAGGCGGCATCGCGGCCGGCGGGGACCTCGTCGGGAACGCGATCGGGCAGGGCGCCGTGGTTTCGGGGCCGCATACGCCCCGGCGGCGGCCCGCCGACCGGCCGGGCAGAGGTGAGGTTCAGGCCGGGCCGGGCTCGGTGGCCGCCGTCGGGGACATCGCCGACAACGCCTTGGGGGACGACAGCCGCCGATGACCGCACAGCCCTGGTCCCGCCGAAAACGCCCCGTCGACGGCACCGCCGCCTCGTCCGCCGACGGCGCGCGCCACCTGCACGTCGGTCCGGACGCCATCGGGGTCGGCGGCAGTGTCGAGAACTCCGCCTGTGCCCCGGACAGTCGGGTCACGAACATCGGTGAGCTGCACATCCATCACGCGGCGCCCGGCGCCGAGCCGCCAGGGGGGTCGCTGCCGGAGATCGAGTCCGCCCTCGCCGACCTCCAGCGACACGCCGACCGGCTCGCCACCCACGCCGACCGGCTCGCCGTGCTCGAACGCAGGCCCGTCCCGCACGCGGACGCCGCCCTCGACGACCTCCGGAACTACGCGACCCAGGTCGACGCCTACGCCGACCGGCTCGTCGCCGTCGAACGCCGGCTCGCCGACCTCCAGTCGCACGGGGTCCGACTCGCCGCCTACGCCGACCGGCTCGCCGCACTCGAAGGCCAACTCGCCGAGTTCCAACAGCGCCACGTCGACACGCTGGCCGCCAACGCGCGGCTGCAGGAGCAGCGCGACGCCGCCTACGCCTCCGCCGCCGCCTCCGAGGCCGACCACCGCGCCGAACGCCGACGCCGTGAGGCCGCGGAAGCCGCCGGGCAGCACGCCGACCGGCAGGCGGCGGCCGAACGCGCCCGCGCCGACCAGTACGCCGCCGAACGCGACGACGCCCACCGTCGCCTCGCGAAGCGGCCCTCGCAGTCGACACAGCCGCGACCGGAGGAGCGCGAGCCGGTCGCCGTGCTCAGCGGGCCAGGCCCGGCGGCCACCGTCACCGCCGTCGGCGCTACGGCTACCGCTACCGCTGGTGGCTACGGCGGTAGCGGCCGTCCGGGGCATGTGCACCAGCAGGTCATGTGGAACCTCGCAAGGGAGATCGTCGTCGGCACCTCTCCCTGCGACCGGCGCGTCTGCCTGCGCAGACGTCGACGCCGCATGCATCATTCGCGCCTCGGGAAGTTCCGCGTTCACTACAGATACAAAAAGGTCCGCGGGATCAAGCTGGTGGCGAGCGGGGAGAGGTGCTCGTCGCGGTGGTGCTCGCGGTGTCTCCGGGAGGACCACGGCGGAGCGCTCGCGGGTCTCGTCGTCGTCCTCGGGATCGTGGCCTGTGTCGGGGCGAGCATCGGGCTGTACCGGATCGGCGTCACCCACCAGATCGGGTTGCCGGCCGTGTTGGGCCTCCTCACCGCCATGCTGCTCCTGGCGGACCGGGTCGACCAGAGTTCCGCGAAGCCCAGTCGGTCCCGATCGTCCGACCACGACGACGCCCCGACCGGCGGCAGTTGACTCCGGGCGGCCGCGAACTCTTCGACCGGGCGGCTCAACACACCTTCCCGTTCCCCGGATTTAACCTACGACCTCTTGAGACCGCCTCTCTACGCGCGTAACTTGAGCCGACTCCCCCACACCACCATCGGCCGTACCCGACGACGTACGAGGAGATCGCCAGCGTGTCCAGATCTGTAGGTAACAGACCCCGCCGTACCGCCTACGCGCTCATATCCGTGGGTGTGGCGAGCGCGTTCGCCATCACCTCGCTGCCCGCGGCCTACGCGACGCCGTCCGCCTCCGCGGTGATCTCCGAGGTGTACGGCGGCGGCGGGAACTCGGGTGCGACCCTGACCCGGGACTTCGTCGAGCTCGCGAACGCGGGCGCCGCGGCCTACGACCTCGCCGGGTACAGCGTGCAGTACCTGCCGGGCTCGCCGTCCTCCTCCTCGACCTGGCAGGTCACCGCGCTCAGCGGCAGCGTCGCGCCCGGCGGGCGGTTCCTCGTCGGCGAGGGGGTCGGCTCCGGGGGGACGGTCGCCCTGCCCGCAGTCGACGCCACCGGGTCCATCGCCATGAGCGCCACCACCGGCACCATCGCGCTCGTCTCCGGCACCGCCGCCCTGACCTGCAAGACCGCCGCCGACTGCGCCGCCGACAGCCGGATCGTGGACCTGGTCGGCTACGGCAGCGCCGTCGTGCGGGAGGGGAGCGGGCCGGTTGCCGGGGCTTCCAACACCGCCTCCGTCAGCCGCGCCGCCGCCCTCGCCGACACCGACGACAACGCCGTCGATCTCGCGTCCGGGACGCCGTCCCCCGTCAACTCCGCCGGGCAGACCCCGGATCCGGGCGACGGGGACGGGGGCGGGGGCGATCCCACTACGCCCGGGACCGTCCGCGTCCACGACATCCAGGGCGCCACCCGGCTCTCCCCGCTCGCCGGGCAGACCGTCACCCGGGTGCCGGGGATCGTCACCGGAGTGCGGACCTCCGGGTCCCAGGGGTACTGGATCCAGGACCCGGCGGCCGACGCCGACCCCAGGACCAGCGAAGGCGTCTTCGTGTACACCGGGTCCGTCACGCCGACGGTGGCCGTCGGGGACTCCGTGCTGGTCAGCGGCAAGGTCACCGAGTACTACCCGAGCAGCAGCAGCCAGTCCCTCACCGAGCTCACCGCGCCGACGGCGACCGTGCTCAGCAGCGGCAACGCCCTGCCCGCCGCCGTCACCGCCGACGCGAGCAGCGTGCCGGACGCCTACATCCCCACCGCCGGCGGCGCGAGCATCGAGTCGCTCCCGCTCGAACCCGCCGCCTACGCCCAGGACTTCTTCGAGGCCGCCGAAGGCATGCGCGTCTCGTTCTCCGACGCCCGGGTCGTCGGCCCGAGCAACGAGTACGGCGAGCTGTGGGTGACCGTCAAGCCGCAGGAGAGCCCCACGCCCCACGGCGGCACGCTCTACTCCTCCTACGACCAGCCGAACACCGGCCGGCTGAAGGTGATGTCGCTCGGCACCGCCGCCGCCTTCCCGCTCGCCGACGTCGGCGACGAACTCTCCGGCAGCACCACCGGGCCGCTCGACTACTCCACCTACGGCGGCTACAACGTCCAGGCCACCCAGCTGGGCACCCTGGTCGACAACGGGCTGAAGCCGGAGGTGACCCGCCGCCAGAAGGGCGACGAGCTCGCGGTCGCCACCTACAACGTGGAGAACCTGGACGCGCTGGACGACCAGGAGAAGATCGACCGGCTCGCCCAGGGCATCGCCGTCAACCTCAACTCCCCCGACGTCGTGGCCCTGGAGGAGATCCAGGACGACAACGGCGCGACGAACGACGGCACCGTCACCTCCGAGGCCACGCTGAAGCGGTTCACCGACGCGATCCGCGCGGCCGGCGGCCCCCGCTACCAGTGGCGCTACGTCGCCCCGACGAACAACCAGGACGGCGGCGAGCCCGGCGGCAACATCCGCCAGGTGTTCCTGTTCAACCCCAAGCGGGTCTCGTTCACCGACCGGGCCGGCGGCGACGCCACCACCGCCACCGGCGTGGTGAAGACCCGCAAGGGCGCCCGGCTCACCTACTCCCCCGGGCGCATCGACCCGACCAGCGACGCCTGGGCCAACAGCCGCAAGCCGCTGGTGGGCGAGTTCGTGTTCCGCGGCGAGAGCGTGTTCGTCATCGCCAACCACTTCACCTCCAAGGGCGGCGACCAGCCCCTGCACTCCCGCTACCAGCCGCCGGCCCGCAGCTCCGAGACCCAGCGTCAGGCGCAGGCCGCCGAGGTGAACGCGTTCGTCAAGTCGCTGCTCGCGGCGGACAAGAACGCCAAGACCGTGGTGCTCGGCGACCTCAACGACTACGAGTTCTCGGGGACCGTCAGCACGCTGACGGACGGCAAGGTCCTCAAGCCGCTGATCACCACCCTGCCGGCCGACCAGCGCTACACCTACGTCTTCGACGGCAACTCGCAGACCCTGGACCACATCCTGACCAGCCCGGCGGTCACGCACTTCGACTACGACGTGGTGCACATCAACGCCGAGTTCGCCGGCCAGGCCAGCGACCACGACCCGCAGATCGTGCGGATCGACGTCAGCCGCTGCCACTAGGCGCTCCGCGCTCCGCTGGAAGTGCCGCGAAGTGCCGTCGTTCCGGTGCGGCGCCGTCGTGGCTGGTCACGCAGTTCCCCGCGCCCCTTCGGGGGCGCGTCTCCAGGCACTGCTAGGCGTACAGGCCGCCGCCTGCCTCGTCCTCGAACATCCCCGGCCAGTAGCGCCAGCCGTCGTCCGTGGGGTTGTTCGGGGTCGGGTCGCAGGCGACCGGGTCGACCGCGGCCAGGGTGCGGGACATCGTCTCGGCGAGCTGGTCGTAGGCCTCGGTCAGCTCGTGCACCGCGTCCAGCGCGCGCTCGCGGCGTATCAGCCAGAGGGTGAACGCCAGGGTGGAGATGTCGGCGTTGAGCGGGCGCAGACCGAGGTCCGGTTCGCTCCAGCTCAGCACCGCGCCCGTGGCGCCGTCGACGACCAGGCTGGTGTCCTCCAGCAGGTGGCCGAGGCGGATCAGCCGGTCGGCGTCGGCCGGGAGCCGCCCCTCGGTGCGGGCTCCGCCGCGGTCGTCCTCGCCGTACTCGGCGAGGGTCTGCAGCGGCATGTCGGTCTCCAGCGAGAACCAGACGACCTCCTCCGGCAGGCCCGTCTCCCGCAGGAAGCGGCGGGTCGGGGCGTGGGTGAGCGCGTTCGGGAAGTCGACGTCCTCGAAGCGGACGATCTCGCCGGAGCCGAACTCCTCGTCCAGCAGACGGACCGGGAGGTCCAGCGCCAGGCCGGACGTCGTGCCCGGGCCGGCCACCAGCGCCAGCGGGCGGATCACCGCGGCCAGCTTCCAGAAGAGGCCCGAGTCGCCCTCGCGGTCCGCCTCCGCGGTCGCCGCGTTCTCCGCGCCCTCCGCCGCCTCCTCGAAGACCGCGAGCAGCTGACGGGTGGCCTCCGCCACCGCCTTCGGTCCGAGGCGGCCCGCGTAGCAGGCGAACTGGCCGCGCAGCGCCGCCAGTTCGTCCACCGCGGTCGCGTAGCGCAGCAGCTTCTCCAGGGAGGGGGCGAGCGGGCGGGTGTCCATCAGGCCGGGGCCGTCGTGCAGGAAGTACGTGGTCGAGATCTCGCCGGTCATCCCGTCGAGCAGGACCGACTCCGTCTCCCGGCCGTCGGCGCCCAGGATTCCGCCTATGACCAGCCGGTCGCGCAGCTCCGCCGCCAGGAGGCCGCCGGGGTCGCCCGTGGAGTCCGCGACCGTGCGCAGCCCGTCCGTGCGCAGCGCCTCGAACGTCATCAGCGCGCCGTCGCCCGGCACGGCCGGCAGGCCGGGGCCGGTCAGCCAGCGGCGCGTCGGCGCGTGCGTGATGTACGGGTTCAGTTCGTCCTCGGTGAAGGTGATCGTCGTCATGGCGGTGGCCGTGGTCGTCGTGCCGATGGTGGTCCTGGTCGTGCTCATCGGGTCCCCCGTGCGGAAAGTTGCGTGCGCCGTCCCACTGCTCCGCAGCCTACGCGGCACCACTGACAACGGCCCCGACCAGCGACAACACCCCGCACACGGGACGCCGGACGCCGGTCCCTCACACTGACAGACGTCCGAGCAGCCCCACGCGTTCCCTCGGGGAGGCAGGCGGCGGCTCGCGCAACGCGGCTCAGGTGAGGCGGACCCCGCCGAGCACCACGGCCACCGCCGCCGCAGCCGGATCCCGCTCGCTCACCGGTCCGTCACCACCGCGGCCTGGGGCCTTATCGGCAGCCGGTTGACCGGGCGGCCCGTCGCGGCCCGGACGGCGGAGGCGATCGCCGCGGGCGAGGTCACCACCGGGACCGCGCTGGCGGCCTTCGCCCCGAACGGCGCGACGACGTCCCGTTCCTCGACCAGTTTGACGATCTGGATGTCCGGGGCGTCCAGGGCCGTGGGCAGCGCGTAACCGGTGAGGTCGGGGTGGCGGATCAGGCCTCGCGGGGTGCGGAGGTTCTCGGTGAGGGCGATGCCGACGCCCTGCGTCACGCCCGCCTCGATGCGGGCGGTGAGCTGCGCGGGGTTGAGGATCCGGCCGACGTCCTGGGCGACGGCGAGTTCCACGACGCGTACCGAGCCGAGCTCGATGTCGACGTCTACGACCGCGCGGATCGCGCAGAACGCGAGGCCGACGAAGGCGTCGCCCTGGCCGGCGGCGTCCAGCGGCTCGGTCGGGTGCGGGCGGCACTGTGCCGTCGCCCACAGCTCCTTGCCGTGCATCTCCTCCGTGACGGTCGTCGACAGGACGCCGTCGTAGGAGGTGATCTTGCCGTCGGTGATCTGGAGCAGCTCCGTGGACATGCCGAACTTGTGCGCCAGGGGCTGCAGAAGCTGGGTGCGGACCATCTTGGCCGCGCGTTCCACCGCGCCGCCGGAGACCCAGGTGTGGCGGCCGCGGCAGCCGGGGCCCGCGGGGGGCTGGTCGGTGTCCACGGGCGCCACGTGCACCTCGTCGACGCCGAGCGTCTCCTGGACGATCTGGCGGGCCAGCGTCGTGAAGCCCTGGCCGGTCTCGACCGCCGCGCACAGGACCGTGGCGATGCCGTCCTGGACCTTGACGGTCGCCGTGGAGACCTCGTCCGCGCCCTCCGCGCCCAGCATGTGCACCATGCCGAGGCCGTAGCCCACGCCCCGGCGCACCGCGCCGGGTTCGCCGGCGCCCTCGGGGCCGCCGGGCAGCAGCCAGTCCTCCTCGGGCGTGTCCTTGGGCAGCGGCGGGAGCGGGAACTCCTGGACGGCCTGGAGCAGTTCGGCGACGGGCGCCGGGCAGGTCACGGTTTGGCCGGTCGGCAGGACGTCGCCGGTGGCCATGACGTTGCGCAGCCGCAGCTCCGCCGGGTCGACGCCGAGTTTCTTCGCCAGCTTGTCCATCTGCGCCTCGTAGGCGGCGCACACCTGCATCGCGCCCTCGCCGCGCACATGGCCCGACGGCGGGTTGTTCGTGCGGACCGCCCAGCCCTCGATGAAGGCGTTCGGGACGACATAGGGGCCGCAGGCGAAGGAGACGGCGGCGGCCAGGGCCTCGGCGGAGGTGTCGGCGTAGGCGCCCGCGTCGAGCAGGATCTGCGCCTCGACCTTCACCAGCCGGCCCTCGGCGTCCGCGTGGTGGCGGTAGCGCAGCAGGGTGGGATGCCGGTGGGCGTGGCCGAGGAACGACTCCTCGCGCGTGGCCGTCAGTTTCACCGGGCAGCCGGTCTTCAGGGCGAGCAGGCCGAGCGGGAGCTGGAAGCCCTGGTCCTCGCGGTCGGCGGTGGCGCCGGGCACCCCGGTGACGACGATCTTCACCCGTTCGGGTTCGAGGCCGAAGCAGGCGGCGGCCGTGTCCCGGTCGGTGTGCGGGTCGGTGGAGGCCAGGTAGAGCTCCACGCCGCCGTCGGGACGGGGCACGGCCAGGCCGGCCTCGGCGCCGATCGGGGCGGGGTCGGCGCGGCCGATCCGGTACTGGCCCTCGACGATGATCTCGCCGGCCGCGGCCGGGTCGCCGTGGTGCAGCGGGATGTGCCGGATCAGGTTGCCGTCGGGGTGCAGGGGCTCGGCCTCGAAGGCCTGCTCGGGGTCGATCACCGGGTCGAGTGCCTCGTACTCGACGATGACGGCCGCTGCGGCCATCCGCGCGGTGTCCGGGTGGTCGGCGGCGACGGCGGCGATGGGCTCGCCGTGGTGGCGTACGACGTCGGAGGCGAACACCGGCCGGTCGGCCTTGCCGCGGCCGTGCAACGCGCGCCCGGGGACGTCCTCGTGGGTGACGACGGCCCGTACGCCGGGCATCTCCCGCGCGTGGGACGTGTCGATGGACACGATGCGCGCGTGCGGGTGCGGTGAGCGCAGCACGGCCGCCCACAGCAGGCCCTCGGCCCACAGGTCGGCCGCGTACGGGAAGGTGCCCTCCGTCTTGGCGCGCGCGTCGGCGGGCTGGAGGGACGCGCCGAGGCCGTGCGGGATCGGCTCGGGGGCCGGGGCCGCCGCCGCGGGGTTCGTCGCGGTGGCTGCTTCGTTGCTCACGCCTGGCCTCCGTCCTGGCCCTGGCCCTGGCCGTATGCCGGGTCATGCGGGTGGGGCTGTGCCGGGTTCTCGAAGGCCGACACATGGACGCCGCCCGCGCCCGGGCCGGCCTGGTGGGGAATGCGGGCCTCGTCCCCGTTCGACTCGGCCTCTGCGTGCGCCTCGCGTTCGGCGACGACGTCCTTGACGGCCCGCAGGACGCCCCGGTAGCCGGAGCAGCGGCACAGGTTGCCGCACAGGGCCTGGCGGGTCTCCAGCTCGGTCGGCGCGGGGTTGCCCTCAAGCAGGTCGTGCACGGTCATCGCCATGCCGGGCACGCAGAACCCGCACTGCACGGCGCCGCACTTGGCGAGCGCCCGCTGCACGTCCGAGGGCCGGCCGTCGACGGCGAGGCCCTCGACGGTGCGGATCTCGCTGCCGGCGGTGGTGACGGCCGGGACCAGGCAGGAGGCGACGAGCCGGCCGTCGACCTGGACGTTGCAGGCCCCGCACTCGCCCTGCGAGCAGCCGTCCTTGGCGCCGGCGAGGCCGAGGCGCTCGCGCAGCACGTAGAGCAGCGACTCGCCGATCCAGGCGTCGGTGACGGGGCGGTCGGAGCCGTTGACGCGCAGCACGTAGGCCGCGAGGGGGTGTTCCTCGTGGAACGGCGACGGGGCGTCGTCGGGCGTGTCGTCGGTCTCGGGGGGCGCGGCGGTCGCGGGGGTCTCTTCCGCTTCCGCGTCCGCCTCGGGCGCGGTTCCGCCTTCGGACGGCTCGTCGTCGGGCGCGTCGGCCGGGTCCCGGGGGGCTCCGTGCGCGGCGGCGGGTTCGGCGGACGGCTCAGCGGGGCCGTGGGCGGCCTCGTGGGCGTGGTCCGGGCTCCCGGGCGTCTCGGTCGCCCCGTCGGCCTCAGCGGGCCGCCGAGCGGCCTCCTGGGGGCCGTCCGGGGACACCGTGTACGCCTCGGCGGAGATCTCCGGGGCGGCCTGGCCGCCGTCCGGGGCGAACGTCCCGGTGGAGTGGGCGTGGTGCTCGGTGTGCCCGGGGTGCTCCGTGTGCCCGGTGTAGTCGGGCGCGGGGTGGCGCAGGTCGTGGTCGGCGGCCGGCGTGTCGTGCTCCGGCGCGTAACCCGTCCCGTGCGCGGGCGTGTGCTGGGGCGCGAGTCCGTACGGGGGTGTGTCCGTCGCCGGTCGCGCCGCCATGCCGGGCTGGTCCGTGGGCGGGCCCCAGGTCTGGTTCGCCGTGCCGGTCGTGTCGGTCGTGCCCGTCGCCCAGGGCGCGGGCGCGCCGCCGGGCAGGGTGGCCGGGGGCGTGCCGCCCCACTGCTCGACCAGGGCCGATGTGGTGAACTCGCCCGATTCGTCCGGAAGGTCGCCGCCCGCGACGGGGATCGACCACTGGCCGGTCACGTCGTGGCCGGGGGCGGGCTGCGGTGCGCCCTGGGCCGTCGAGTTGTCGTCGAAGGACCACTGGCCGGTCGAGCCCGGCCGGTACGAGAACCGGTCGTCGCCCACCGTCTGCGGGGTGCCCTGGGGTGCGGGCCAGTCGCTGCCGCCGGGCGGGGCCGCCCAGGCGTCGTCCGGCGGGGGCGTGACCGCTATCTGCGGCGGCACGTACCCGTGGCCGGGCGCGGCGAGCGGGTCGGCGCCGCGGGCGGCCAGCAGGGCGTCGATGCCGCCTTCGGGGAGCTTGACGAAGGCGGTCGCGCCGTCGTCGTAGTCCCCCTGGGGCAGCGGGTCCCAGCGGCCGCCGCCCTGCGGAGCGCCCTGCTCCCGCCCGGTGTCCTGTCCGTGTCCGGGTCCGTGCTGGTCGTCGGTCACGACAGCGCCCTCCCCAGTGCTCGTCGGGCCAGCGCGGCGACGGTGCGCCGCAGGTGCAGTACGGCAGGCGGAAGTTCCGGTACGGAGCCGTCCACGCCCGGCACCGGGTCGGGGATGCAGGCGGCTGCGACGTACTCCCCGAAGGCGGTCAGCGCCTCCGGGACGATCGTGCGGTTGTTGTCCCAGTCGATCAGCCGGGCGACCCACTGCTCGGCCTCCAGGGGCCGCAGCGGCATCGGCGCTATGGCTCCGACGGCGCACCTGACGCCGCGCCGGGCGGGGTCGAGGACCAGCGCCACGGAGGCCACCGCACGGCCCGGGCCGGTGCGGCCGGTGGCCTTCAGGAAGACCTGCGGGGCGTGCAGCAGCGGCACGCGCACGTAGCCGATGAGTTCGCCGCCGCGCAGCATCTCCATGCCGGCCAGCAGGTGCGACACCGGGATCTCCCGGCGGGCGCCGCCCTGGCCCGCGATGATCAGGGTCGCCTCCAGCGCGGCCAGCACGGGCAGCGCGTCGCCCGTGGGGGCGGCCGAGGCGATGTTGCCGCCCAGGGTGCCCGCGTTGCGGATCTGCGGCGGGCCCGCGGCGCGCGCGGCGGCGGCGAGCGCCGGGATGAGCGCGGCGAAGTCGGGGCGGCCCATGCGCGCGTGGGTGAGTCCGGCGCCGAGCAGCGCGTGGCCGTCCTGGTACTGCCAGCCGCGGATCTCGCTGATCCGGCCGAGGCCGACCAGCCCGGCGGGCCTGAGCTGCCCGGAGTTGACGGCGGCCATCAGGTCCGTGCCGCCGGCCACCGGCACGGCCGCGGGCATGGCCGCGAGCGCCGCCACGGCCTCGTCCAGCGACGTGGGCAGCGTGACGGCCTGCGCCGCCTGCGGTGCGTGCGTGCTCAAAACCGGCTGCCCCTTCCCGCTGCCCCACCTGGTCCCACCTGTGTTGCCGTACGGTACGTGCTGACAGGGCGGACGTGGCAACTCTGGCACATCTTCGCAACACCCGAACGCGGGGGTCCGCTAGGAGGCATTCACCCACCTCACCGTGGAGATGGTCCGTTTTCGTACGGCATCACCGGTGCGCGTGAATTGCCACTCTTCGGTGATCCTGCAGGGGTTTTTCCGTGACGAGCGGTATCACCGGTTCGGGGGCGGACCGTCGATCGGACGCCCCAGGACACCGGGCCGCCGCTGCCAGGGCCGGGGCCCGGCGGGCGGGCGGTAGCCGACGCCCAGGGCGTCAAGTCGCCCGTAATGGGCCGCCATCCGTCGCTCGAAGCCGGCGAAGTCCCGCTCCCGCGGGGTGGGCAGCGCACTCCAGGCGACCTCGGCGAAGGCGGCGAGCCGCGGGAAGGCCTGGTAGTCCACGCGCGCGTGGTCCTCCATCACCTCGGTCCACAGGTTGGCCTGCGCGCCGAGCACATGCCGCGCCTCCTGCGAGGTCAACTCCCCGGGAACGGGCTCGAACCGGTAGACGTCCTCCAGGGTGCGCACGTAGCCGATCGGCACGGGCTCGTCCGCGCCCGGCGCCTGCCGGTGGTCCAGGTAGACCTGCTGCTCGGGGCACATCACGACGTCGTGCCCGGCCCGCGCGGCGGCGATCCCGCCCGCGTAACCGCGCCAGGACGACACGGCCGCGCCCTCGGCGAGCCCGCCCTCCAGGATCTCGTCCCAGCCGATGAGCCTGCGCCCGCGCGCGGAGAGCCACTTGTCGAAGTGAGCGATGAACCAGGACTGCAACTCGTCCTCGTCCGCGAGGCCGAGTTCCCGGATGCGCGCCTGCGCGGTCGGCGACTGCCGCCACTGGTCCTTGGGACATTCGTCACCCCCGACGTGAATGAACTCCGAGGGGAACAGCTCCAGGAGTTCCTCGAAGACCCCCTCGTAGAAGCGCAGGGTGTTGTCGGTGGGGGCGAGTACGTTGGGATTGATCCCCCAGGTGTCCCACACGGAGAGGAGCGAGGTGTCGATGACGTCGGTGTTGCCGAGTTCCGGGTACGCGGCGATCGCGGCCTGCGAGTGGCCGGGCAGATCGATTTCGGGGACGACGGCGATATGCCGCTCGGCGGCGTAGGCGACGATCTCGCGGATGTCGTCCTGTGTGTAGTAGCCACCGTGCGGCTTCTCGTCCCACAGCGGTGAGGCGCGATGGCCGAATTTCGTGCGCGCCCGCCAGGAACCGACCTCGGTCAGCCGGGGGTGCCTCTTGATCTCGATCCGCCAGCCCTGATCGTCCGTCAGATGGAAGTGGAAGACGTTGAGTTTGTGCGCCGCCATCAGATCCAGGTACCGCAGGACGCCTTCCTTGGGCATGAAGTGCCGGGCCACGTCGAGCATGAGGCCGCGCCAGCCGAAGCGCGGGGCGTCCTCGATCGTGACATGCGGTACGGCCCACGTCCGGTCACGGCCGAGCGGGGCCCTGCGGTACGCGTCGGGGCCGAGGAGTTGGCGCAGAGTCTGAGCACCCCAGAAGACACCGGCCGCACTGCCGCCCTCGATGAGGACGCCGGTCGGGTCGCTGACGAGACGGTATTCCTCGGGGCTCAGCCGGGAGTCCAGCTGCAGACCGATTCCACCGCCTTCGATGTCGTCGAGCTCTCGCCCCTCGCGCAGCGGCAGGCCGGTGGCCTGCCGGAGGACGCCGGTCAGCCAGGCGCCGACACCTTCTGTCGCAATGCCGGCGTAGATCCGGGAGTGCGCCGTCAGCCGCACCTCGCCGGAACCGGCGACGACGCTGCGGGGCACCGGAATCAGTTCAGTCACGTCAGTTCAGTCCTTGACCGCTCCGCCCAGCCCGGAGACCAGTCGTCGCTGTACGAGTACGAAGAACACCAGCACCGGAATCGTCATCACCGTGGAGCCGGCCATCACACCGCCCCAGTCGGGATCGTCCGGCTTGTAGAAGACCAGCAGGGCCATCGGCAGCGTCGACTGCGAAGTGTCGCTGATGATGAAGGACTTGGCGAAGAGGAAGTCGTTCCACGCGGAGATGAAGGAAAACACGCTCGTGGCCACCAGTCCGGGCAGGACGAGCGGGAAAAGGATCTGCCACAGAAAGCGGCTGCGGCTCGCCCCGTCGAGGTACGCGGCCTCCTCCAGCGCCTCCGGAACCGCTTTCACGAACCCCCTCAGCATCCAGATCGCGAAGGGCAGCGAGAAGGCGATGTGCGGCAGGATCAGCGACCCCAGGGTGTTCAACTGACCGAAGTCCCGCATGAGGAAGAACAAGGGGATCGTCAGCGCCTCCACAGGCACCATCTGGGCCACCAGGAACATGATCAGCAAGGTGGTCCGGAAGCGGAACCGGAATCGGGTCACGGCGGTCGCGGCGAGAAACGCGATCACGCCGGAGAAGATCACCACCGCGCACGCCACGACAAGGCTGTTGAGGAAGTACCGACCGAATTCCTGCTGCCCGAACACCCGCCGGAAAGAATCCAGAGAGGGCGACAGGGTCCAGGGCCGCGGCTCGCCGGACTCGATCTCCCCGGCCGGTCTGAAGGCGCTCAGCACCATCCAGTAGAGCGGGAAGGCGACCACGACGGCGACGAGCAGCGCCACCGCGTCGGCGAGCCATCGCCGGGAAGAGTTCACAGTTCCTCCCCCTGCCGCCGCAGCAGCCGCAGGTAGACCAGGGTGACGGCGAGCAGGATCAGCAGCATCACGACGCCGATCGCCGCGCCGAGGCCGTACTGCGAGGACGCGAAGGCCTGTTGGTAGGCGTAGACGTTCAGGACCAGGTTCTGCCCGGCGATGCCGCCGCCGTTCGTCATCACATAGATCTGGGTGAAGACCTTGAAGTCCCAGATGACCGACTGGATCGTGACCACCACGAGGATCGGCCGCAGCATCGGGGCCAGCACGGACCGCCAGACCCGCCACTGCGAGGCGCCGTCCAGCTCGGCGGCCTCCAGCACCTCCGACGGGACGGCGCGGACCCCGGCGTAGACGGTGACCATCACGAACGGGAAGGAGCACCACACCACTTCGAGGAGCACCAAGAGGAAGGCGCTGTAGCGACCGTACGTCCAGGAATGGTCGCCGAGTCCCAACAGCCGGTTGACCGGGCCGAAGTCGGGGTCGAACAGCAGCAGCCACACCGTGGAGCCGGTGACCGCCGGCGTCGCCCAGGCGCCCAGCGCGGCCAGCATCAGCGCGAGCCGGGGCACGGCACGCACGCGCGTGAGCAACACGGCGAGCGCGCAGCCGACGGCGAGCGTGGAGACGACGCAGGCCGCCGCGAAGACGACCGTGGACAGCAGCACCTGCCAGAACTGGTCGTCGGCAACGATGTCGGCGTAGTTCCCGAACCCCCGGAACACGGTCGGCTGCCCACCGCTGACCTGCGCCTGGGTATACCGGAAGAGCGAGATCAGCCCGAGCTGGTACACGGGATAGACGAGCAACGCGGCAAGGACGACGAGAGCGGGCGCGAGATAGAGCCAGGGCGCCTTCTGCCCCCGCCGCCCGAGATCCGCGCGCCCCGAGCTGACAGGCGTGCCCGGCGTCACCCGGTGGAGCCGAACGCGGTGTCCATCTTCTGCGCCGCCTCCGTCGAGGCCGCCGCCACGTCCTTCTTGCCGCTGATGACCTCCTGGAACATGGTCGGCACGACCAGCTGGGAGTCGATCTGCGACCAGGCGGGCGACGCGGGCACGAACTTGGTGCCGGCGGCCAGCGTCTGGACGAACGGCTTCACGAACGGCTCCTTCGCGGCGGCCGCGTCCCGGACGTCGGTGAAGGTGGGCAGGAAGCCCATCGCGTCGAACAGCGAGGCCTGCGTCTTCTTGCCGGCGAGGGCCTGCATCAGCTGGACGGCGAGCGTGCGGTGCGTCGTGCTCTTCAGCACGCCGATGTTGTTGCCGCCCGCGAACGCCGGAGCGATCGAGCCGGACGTCACACCCGGCAGCGGCACGACGGCGTACTTGCCCTTCACCGCGCCCGCCTCCACGGCGGTGTGGCTGAAGTCTCCGCCGATCACCATGCCCGCCTTGCCGGCCGCGAACGCGGTGACGCTGTCGTTGCCGCCCATGCCCGCGCACTTGGCGGCGGGGCAGTTGTCGTCGGAGAAGAGCGAGGTGTACGCGGCGATGCCCTTCCGGGCGGCCGCGCTGTCGATGGCGGAGGCGTACGAGCCGCTCTTGCCGTTGGCGAGCTCGCCGCCGTTGGCCCAGACGAAGGGCATCGCGCCGTAGGTGTAGGCGCCGCCGACGACCAGGCCGTACAGGTCGGGCTTCGCGGTGCGGATCTTGCGGGCGGTGGTCGCCAGCTCGGCCATGGTCCTCGGGACCGTCAGGCCGAGTTCCTCGAAGACGTCCGTGCGGTAGTAGAGGGCGCGGACGCCCACGTAGAAGGGGGCGCCGTAGAGCTTGCCGTCGACGGTGACGGACTGTTTGGCGGTGGGGTCGGTGTCCTTGGTCTCGCTCCAGTCGCCGAAGTCCTTCGTGACGTCGAGGAGTCCGCCGTCGTGGACGTAGCCGGCCGTGTCGGTGTTGCCGTACTCCATGACGTCGGGAGCCGACTTGGGGTCGTTGAAGGCGGCCTTGACGCGCTGGGCGCGGGTCTCGACCGGGATGTACTCGACGGCGACCTCGACGCCGTCGTGGGCCTTCTCGAACGCGGTGACGACGGAGTCGACGACCTGTTCCTTCGGCTTGTTGCCGACCTCCTGGAAGAGCCAGACCCGCACGGTGCCCGTCTTCGCGTCGGTGTCGGAAGCGGAGTTGTCGGACGTCTGGGGGGCGCACGCGGTGGCGACGAGCGCGGCGGCCGCGAGCACGGCCAGTCTGATGGGGAGCTTCATGGAGCGATCCTCCGAGCGTTGCAACATATGCAATGGCTGTTTTGCTCTGCACAACACACCGGAGGCTAGGGACTACATGAACACGTCGACAAGAGGTCTCCACCACTCTGTGACCACTTGACGCATCCCGTGCAACGGCAGCCGCCGCGAGAATCACGCCAAAAGCCCGCCAGAAGCACGCCAAAGGCCCCCGAAGCGCGCCGAAACGCGCCCCGAGGGCCTTGGGAAAAACCAAACCGAGCCGGCCGACGCAACCGAGGCGAGCCGAGCCGGCCGCTTCAGGCCGGCTACTTCTTGTCGCCGCCCTTGCCCTTGTCGTCCCCGCCGCCGGCCATGGACTCGAAGATCTCCTTGCACATGGGGCACACGGGGTACTTCTTCGGGTCGCGGCCGGGCACCCAGACCTTGCCGCACAGCGCCACGACGGGCGTCCCGTCGAGGGCGCTCGCCATGATCTTGTCCTTCTGGACGTAGTGGGCGTAGCGCTCGTGGTCCCCGTCGCCGTGCGACACCTGCGGCGTCGGCTCTACGAGGGTCCCCGTACCAGTCCCGCGCTCGGGCTCAAGAGTGCTCATACCGCCAAGGGTACTGAAGCCCGGCGGCGAAGCTCACGCGCATCACACGTGCGTCAGTTGAGCGAGGCGTCGTCCGGATAGGTCGCCACCATCGCCAGTTCGCTGCGCTGGCGGCGCAGCACCTCGCGCCAGAGTCTCTCGGGGGACGGCGAGGAGACGTCGCCGGGCTCGGACTCCACGACGTACCAGGCGCCCTCCACCAGCTCGTCCTCCAGCTGGCCGGGACCCCAGCCGGCGTACCCGGCGAAGATCCGCAGGGAGCCGAGGGCCGCGGCGAGGAGTTCCGGCGGGGCCTCCAGGTCGACGAGGCCGATGGCGCCGTGCACCCGGCGCCAGCCGAGCGGGGCGCCGTCGAGGCTCGTGTCGCCCGGGATGACGGCGACCCCGAGGGCGGAGTCGAGGGACACCGGGCCGCCCTGGAAGACGACGCCGGGCTCGCCGGTGAGGTCCGCCCAGCCCTCCAGGATGTCGCTCACGCCCACCGGGGTGGGCCGGTTGAGGACGACACCTAGGGAGCCCTCCTCGTCGTGGTCGAGAAGGAGCACCACCGCACGGTCGAAGTTCGGGTCCGCCAGGGCGGGCGTTGCCACGAGCAGCCGCCCTGTGAGCGAGGACACCTCGGTCATGCCAGACATGATCCCGCATCTTCCCGTGAATGGGGGAGGCAATCGGGGCTCGGGGAGCGGGGGCAGGTCGAGCGCACGGATGCGGTCCGGGCGCACGAACGGAAACAGCCGCGGCGGTGACCCCCTGTGCCCGCCGGGAAACCGTCCGTGTTGTGACACAGCTATGACCTCGCTGGGTGGTCCTCGGGCTTACGGGACAGGGGTCGACGGCGATTACTCTGTCTCCTCTGGCCCCTGCACCTACCCGATGGCCCTTGCCCCGACCCACTCCACCATCCATGGAACGCGAGATACATGACCGTCAACGGCTCTGACGACGTACTGCTGGTCCACGGCGGAACCCCGCTCGAGGGCGAGATCCGTGTCCGCGGTGCGAAGAACCTCGTACCCAAGGCCATGGTCGCCGCCCTGCTGGGCAGTGAGCCGAGCCGGCTGCGCAACGTTCCGGACATCCGAGACGTGCGGGTCGTACGCGGCCTGCTGCAACTGCACGGGGTGACGGTCCGTCCGGGCGAGGAGCCGGGGGAGCTGGTGCTCGACCCGACCTACGTCGAGAGCGCCAACGTCGCCGACATCGACGCCCACGCGGGCTCGAGCCGGATCCCGATCCTGCTCTGCGGTCCGCTGCTGCACCGTCTCGGCCACGCCTTCATCCCCGGCCTCGGCGGCTGCGACATCGGCGGCCGGCCCATCGACTTCCACTTCGAGGTGCTGCGGCAGTTCGGCGCGACGATCGAGAAGCGGGCGGACGGCCAGTACCTGGAGGCGCCGCGGCGGCTGCGCGGCACGAAGATCCGGCTGCCGTACCCGTCCGTCGGCGCGACCGAGCAGGTGCTGCTGACGGCCGTCCTGGCGGAGGGCGTCACCGAGCTCTCGAACGCGGCCGTGGAGCCGGAGATCGAGGACCTCATCTGCGTGCTGCAGAAGATGGGCGCCATCATCGCGATGGACACCGACCGCACGATCCGCGTCACCGGCGTGGACAAGCTCGGCGGTTACAACCACGCGGCCCTGGCGGACCGGCTGGAGGCCGCCTCCTGGGCGAGCGCGGCGCTGGCGACGGAAGGCAACATCTACGTCCGCGGCGCCCAGCAGCGCTCGATGATGACGTTCCTGAACACCTACCGCAAGGTGGGCGGCGCGTTCGAGATCGACGACGAGGGCATCCGCTTCTGGCACCCGGGCGGCCAGTTGAAGTCCATCGCCCTCGAAACCGATGTGCACCCCGGTTTCCAGACGGACTGGCAGCAGCCGCTGGTCGTCGCCCTCACGCAGGCCACGGGCCTGTCGATCGTCCACGAGACGGTCTACGAGTCCCGGCTGGGCTTCACGTCGGCGCTGAACCAGATGGGCGCGCACATCCAGCTCTACCGCGAGTGCCTCGGCAGCTCCGACTGCCGCTTCGGACAGCGCAACTTCCTGCACTCCGCGGTCGTGTCGGGCCCCACGAAGCTCCAGGGCGCCGACCTGGTCATCCCCGACCTGCGCGGCGGCTTCTCGTACCTGATCGCCGCCCTCGCGGCCCAGGGCACCTCCCGCGTCCACGGCATCGACCTCATCAACCGCGGCTACGAGAACTTCATGGAAAAGCTCGTGGAACTGGGCGCAAAGGTAGAACTCCCGGGCAAGCCCCTCGGCTAGGACTCATCAACACCGGCCGCCAAAACAACCCGGCCGGCGTTTGAGGCCATCCTTGACAGCAACGACGAGGGGGCGGCACCCGGAAGTCCGGGTGCCGCCCCCTCGTCGTTGACCACGACGCTCTCAGCGGAGCGCTTACTTGCCCTTGGCCGCTTCCTTGAGCTTCGAGCCCGCGGAGACCTTCACGCTGTAGCCGGCCGGGATCTGGATCGGGTCGCCGGTCTGCGGGTTGCGCGCGGTGCGAGCGGCACGGTGGGTGCGCTCGAAGGTCAGGAAGCCGGGGATGGTGACCTTCTCGTCGCCCTTGGAGACGATGTCGCCGACGACCTCGGCGAACGCGGCCAGCACTGCGTCGGCGTCCTTGCGGGTCACCTCGGCGCGGTCGGCCAGCGCGGCCACCAGCTCACTGCGGTTCATGTTGTTACTCCCGTGTTCTTCTTGCCGTTGAGGCGTGCCACGCGGCGGAGCCGCATGTGGGGCACAGCGAAGTCGTTGTGCTCGCGCCCAGAGACGCATCCTGCCCCTACCTGCGGCGGGAAAGCCAATCCGGCACCCGCACGGAGGCGTGAGACAACCCATGTGTGTCACACGTGTGCCACACGAGGGATGCTTAGCTCCGCGCAACCCTAAAGCGCGGCGATCTGCGCGAGGTTCCGCGACGCGCCGTTGCGGGGGCCGCCGTGGCGATCCTCACAAGGCGCACAGCCCCCGCACACTCCGCGACAGAGCCTACGACGCCGACGCGCCCGCCGCCTTCGCGGCGTCCCGCACCGCACCCGCCACCGCGCCCGCGACCTTGTCGTTGAAGACGCTCGGGATGATGTAGTTCGGGTTCAGCTCGTCGTCGCTCACGACCTCCGAGAGGGCCTTCGCGGCCGCGAGCATCATCTCGGTGTTGACCGTGCGGGACTGCGCGTCCAGCAGGCCGCGGAAGACACCCGGGAAGACCAGCACGTTGTTGATCTGGTTGGGGAAGTCGGAGCGGCCGGTGGCCACGACGGCGGCCGTCTGGCGGGCGATCGTCGGGTCCACCTCGGGGTCCGGGTTCGCGAGCGCGAACACGATCGCGTCCTCGGCCATACCCGCCACGTCGGCGCCGTCGAGCACGTTCGGGGCGGAGACGCCGATGAAGACGTCGGCGCCGCGCACGGCCTCCTTCAGGGTGCCGGTGAGGCCCTCGGGGTTGGTGTTGTCGGCGATCCAGCGCAGCGCCGAGTCCTGGGCGGCGTCGACGAGGTCGGCGCGGTCCGCGTGGACGACGCCGTGGATGTCGGCGACGACCGCGTTCTTCACGCCGGCCGCGAGCAGCAGCTTGAGGATGGCCGTGCCGGCCGCCCCGGCGCCGGACATGACGACCCGGACGTCCCCTATGCCCTTGCCCACGACACGCAGGGCGTTCGTGAGGGAGGCGAGGACCACGATCGCGGTGCCGTGCTGATCGTCGTGGAAGACCGGGATGTCGAGGGCCTCGCGCAGCCGGGCCTCGATCTCGAAGCAGCGGGGGGCGGAGATGTCCTCGAGGTTGATGCCCGCGAAGCCGGGGGCGATGGCCTTGACGATCTCGACGATCGCGTCGGTGTCCTGGGTGTCCAGGCACAGCGGCCAGGCGTCGATGCCGGCGAACCGCTTGAAGAGGGCCGCCTTGCCCTCCATGACGGGCAGCGCGGCCTTCGGGCCGATGTTGCCGAGGCCCAGCACGGCCGAGCCGTCCGTCACGACCGCAACGGAGTTGCGCTTGATGGTGAGGCGGCGGGCGTCCTCGGGGTTCTCGGCGATCGCCATGCAGACCCGGGCCACACCCGGGGTGTAGATCATCGAGAGGTCGTCACGGTTGCGGATGGGGTGCTTGGACTGCATCTCGATCTTGCCGCCGAGGTGCATCAGGAACGTACGGTCGGAGACCTTGCCGAGGGTGACGCCCTCGATGCGGCGCAGCTGCCCGACGATCTCGTCGGCGTGGGCGGTGGAGGTGGCGGCGATGGTCACGTCGATGCGGAGCTTCTCGTGGCCGGACGCGGTGACGTCGAGGCCGGTCACCGAGCCTCCGTGGGACTCCACGGCCGTGGTGATCTGGGAGACCGCCGTTCCGCTGGCGGGCACCTCCAGACGGACCGTGATCGAGTAGGAGACGCTGGGCGCCGTTGCCATGGCCGACTTCCTCTGCACTGCTGGGTCGCGGGTTTGCCGTCCGATCGTCGCACCTACCGACGAGTAGGCGAAAGCCGCCCCGAATTGCGATCGTTTTGTTCTCAATGACTTCAAATAGGAGAGGCCCACATCACAACGTGATGTGGGCCTCTCCGACGTTCATGACACCGACCCGCCATGCTCGCCTCGCGGCAAGTGGTCGCTCGTAGCGACGAAGGTTGGGCCCGGGGGCTTGGATCGAGCCGGTGTCACGACCAGGCTAACAAACGGATGCCCGAACACCATTCCCGTCCGGGGAGTTCACAGGAATCAGTCTCTGAGGAGGTCGGGCACTCCGTTCGCGTCCGGGTCGTCGCGGTCCGCCGAGACCACCGTCAGCTGCTGCGTGGCCCGGGTCAGGGCGACGTACAGCACCCGCAACCCGGCCGGGGACTCGTCGGCGATCTCCGCCGGGGAGACGACGACCGTCGCGTCGTACTCCAGGCCCTTGGCCTCCAGGCTGCCGAGGGCCACCACGCGGTCGCCGAGGCCGGTGAGCCAGCGCCGGGCCTCCTCGCGCCGGTTCATGGCGACGACGACGCCGATGGTGCCGTCGACCCGCTGCAGCAGCCGTTCGGCCTCCGCGCGGACGGTCGCGCCCAGGGTGCCCTGCAGGGCGGTGAAGCGGGGGACGACGCCCGTGGAGCGGACCGCGGACGGGGACTTCGCGCCGGGCATGGCCAACGCCAGCACCTTGGCGGCCAGCTCGGCGATCTCGGCCGGGTTGCGGTAGTTCACGGTCAGCTCGAAGCGGCGGCGGGGGCGGCTGCCGAGGGCCTCGTCACGGGCCTCGGCCGCCTCGTCGGGGTCGGACCAGGAGGACTGGGCCGGGTCGCCGACCACCGTCCAGGTGGCGTGCCGGCCGCGGCGGCCGACCATCCGCCACTGCATCGGCGTGAGGTCCTGGGCCTCGTCCACGATGACGTGCGCGTACTCGACGCGCTCCTGGGCGAGCCGCTCGGCGCGCTCGCGCTGGGTCTCCTCGCGCACCGGCATCAGCTCCTCCAGGCCGGTGAGCTGGTCCAGCGGGTCCAGCTCGCGCCGTTTGCGCGGGCGGGCCGGGGTGCCGAGGATCGCCTGGAGCTCGTCGAGCATGGCGATGTCGTGCACGGAGCGGCCGTCCCGCTTGAGGGAGCGGGCGACCCGGCGGACCTCGCCGGGGTTGAGGATCCGCCGGGCCCAGCGGCCGAGCCGCCGCTCGTCGGCCATGGCGGCGAGGACGGCCTGCGGGGTCAGCTCGGGCCACCAGGCGTCGAGGAAGCCGATGAACGCGTCCTCACTGGTCACGTCCTCGTCGAAGGACGAGCGCAGCTCGGCGGCCAGCTCGGCGTCGGTGTGCCGGCCCGCCGCGCCCGAGCGCTCCCACAGGGCGTCCAGGAGGAGCTTGCGGGCGCGGGGGCGCAGCAGGTTGACGGGGGCGGTGCCGCTGAGGGCGCTCTGCCGGACGCGGTCCAGGTCGGCGGCCTCCAGCTCCAGCCGGCGGCCGAAGGCGACGACCCGCAGCCGGGTGGGCGTCCCGGCGGGGGCGGCGGGCTGGTCGGCGTCGCCGTCGCCGTCGCCGAAGGACAGCTGCCCCTGACCGGCGCCCCTGCCACTGCTGCCGCTGCCGCTGCCGCCGGACTCCAGAGCGCCGCGCGCGGCCTTCCGCAGCACCTTCAGCATCCGGTACGAGCCCTTGGCCCGGGCCACCGCCGGGGCGTCGTACAGGGTGGCCTCGGCGCCGTCGACGAGGGAGCCGATGGCGCGGATGGCGACCTGGCCCTCCTCGCCGAGGGAGGGCAGCACGCCCTCGGTGTAGGCGACCAGCAGGGGTGTGGGCGAGACGATCAGGATGCCGCCCGCGTACCGGCGCCGGTCCTGGTAGAGCAGGTAGGCGGCCCGGTGCAGCGCGACGGCGGTCTTCCCGGTGCCCGGGCCGCCCTCGACGTAGGTGACGGAGGCGGCGGGGGCCCGGATGACCAGGTCCTGCTCGGCCTGGATGGAGGCGACGATGTCGCGCATGGTGTGGCTGCGGGCCTGGCCGAGGGCGGCCATGAGGGCGCCGTCGCCGATGACGGCCAGTTCCTCGCCGTCGAGCAGGGCCGTCAGCTCGGGGCGCATCAGGTCGTCCTCGACGCCGAGGACGCGCCGCCCCTTGGAGCGGATCACCCGGCGGCGCACCACGCGCCCCGGGTCGACCGGGGTGGAGCGGTAGAAGGGCGCGGCTGCGGGCGCCCGCCAGTCGATGACGAGCGGGGCGTACTCGGAGTCGAGGACTCCGATGCGGCCGATGTGGAGGCTTTCGGCGATGTCGGCGCTGTTGTCGGGCCGGACGGTCCCCTCCGCGGGCTCCACGGCGGTGTAGGCGCCGTCCGGGCCCTTCTTGCCGTCCTTCCCGAGGAGGAGGTCGATCCGCCCGAACAGGAAGTCCTCGAACTCGTTGTTGAGCCGGTTGAGGTGGACTCCCGCGCGGAAGACCTGCGCGTCCCGCTCGGCGAGCGCGCCGGGTGTGCCGACCTGGCCACGCTTGGCCGCGTCGTTCATGAGGAACTCAGCCTCGTGGATCTTCTCCTCGAGACGCCGGTACACCCGGTCCAGATGTTCCTGTTCGACGCTGATCTCGCGCTCTCGGACCGAGTCGGACGCGGCGCCGACCGCGGTTTCCTGCTGAGCCTGTACGGCCACCGGGCCCCCTTCTGACGTGCTGGGCAGCCGTCAACCGTACGCGAAGGGGACCCGGCAAAGCTACGTACGCTACGCCTTGATCTCGACGAGCTTCTTGCCGTCGAAGGTCATGACCTCGAAGTGATCGATCTCATCGGTGCTGAAAGCGGCCCCGCCGACGACGTAGAGCGGGTTCTTTGCCTGCTCGGTCTTGGCGTCGGCGATGCCGTAGCCCCACTCCGGGACGGACCAGGAGGAGACCGTCTCGCGCTCGCCGTTCTTGCCGACGGCGATGAGGGAGCACTTCTCCGGACCGGTCACGTTCTTCAGTTCGACGCCGATCTCCGTGCCCCACAGCTTCTCGCCCATGCCGACGGTCGCGGTGACCTTGCTGGCGGAGTCGGTCGAGGAGACCCGGTCGGTGAGGGTCGCGAAGATGTCCTTGGCGGAGTTGGCCGACTTGGTGGCGCTCGCCTCGGTGCCCTTGGTGCCGTTGTCGCCGCCGGTCGCCGCAAGGACGGTGAGCGGGCCGCCGATGATCAGCGCGGCCGCGGCCGCGACCAGGAAGAAGGAGCGGCGACGTTTCTGCGCGCGGCGGTCGGACACCTCGTCGACCAGCCGTTCCGCGAGGCGCGGGCTGGGACGGGCCGACAGGGACTCGCCGATCGCGGGCGTGCCGGCGCCCGGCAGGTCCGCGAGGGCGGCCAGCATGGGCTCCATGCCGGCGAGCTCGTCGAGTTGCTGAGCACACCACTCGCAGCCCGCGAGGTGCATCTCGAAGGCGGTCGCCTCGGCGTCGTCGAGGATGCCGAGGGCGTAGGCGCCGACGGTCTCGTGTTCGCTCGGGCTCGGCGATCCCACTGATCCCTGCATGGGGCCAGACATACCCGAACCACCTGCTCCGAATCCCCCGTACACGCTCATCACGCCGTCACCCCCCGCTCCTCCAGAGCCAGCTTCATCGACCGCAGGGCATAGAACACCCGTGAGCGCACGGTGCCGCTGGGTATGCCCAGCGTCTCGGCCGCCTCGTTGACGGTACGCCCCTTGAAGTACGTCTCGACGAGCACCTCCCGGTGGGCCGGGGTCAGGTCGTCGAGCGCATCGGACAGCGTCATCAGCCACAGCGCCTTGTCGATCTCGTCCTCCGCAGGAATGACCTCCAGCGGCGACGGGTCGACCTCCTGCGGCCGGGCCTGCCGGCTGCGGTGGCCGTCGATGACGATGCGGCGTGCGACCGTCACCAGCCAGGGGCGTACCGATCCGGTCGCTCGATTGAGCTGACCGGCGTTCTTCCAGGCACGGATGAGCGTCTCCTGCACGACGTCCTCGGCACGCTGCCGATCTCCGGCAACCAGGCGCAGGACATACGCAAGCAGGGGTCCGGCATGCTCCCGATACAGAGCACGCATCAGCTCCTCGTCAGGTTCCGAGGGCTGGGACATGCGATGTCGGGCCCTCGATCCACGTTCATTGGCCACGGCCGCATCCTTGCGCACGCCCACCTCCGGTGTCCGGGGGTTCCCCCAGTCGGTCGCTCGACAACGGGTACGGAAGTGGAGTGTCGGGTGTTCACATCGTGGGGAGACTTTTCTTCCGGGTGTCATGACGAGAGGGACATGCGGGCACATTCCCCCCTCGTTTTCTTTACATTTCCACCACGGGAGCGAGATCGCGGCGGCTGCCCGGCAAGCGACACGAGTAAACGAGGTGTAACCGAAATCACTTTAACGCCCGCTCCACAGAAGGGACATAACGCCCCATCACCTGGATGCGAGCGCCGCCCGCCGCCGGTGCCGAGCCACCCTTTCCCGGTTCCCGCAGACCTCACTGGAGCACCAGCGCCGACGCCGCCCGCGGGAGGTGTCGAGGTACACGATCGGGCAGTTGTCCCCCGCGCACTGCCTCAGATCCGCGCGGGCGACGGGATCCGTGAGCAGCTCCACAGTGTCCCGCGCGACGGCCGCGAGCAAGGCGGCGCACCCGGGCGGATGGTCCAACGCCCGCACGAGCACCCCGTCTTCGCCGCGCACGGCACGGGGGATCGGGGGCGCGACCCGGGCGAGATCGTTGACCCGGGCCAGCGCGAGGTCGTAGGGCCCGACGGCGTGGTGCGCGACCCACCCGTGCACCAACTGTCCGACATTGCGCCGCAGTTCCCGGAACGCCACCGGCCACGCCCCGTCGGCGTGACCGAGCGGGGTGTCCGCCGGCACCAGCCCGGACCCCCGGATCCAGGCGCACAACGGCGCGACGGCGTCCAGGTGTTCATGGGGATGACTGGTCGCCAGCAGATCGAGACAACTCCGCCCGGCATCGAACCGCAGCTCGTGGAACTCCATCCGCCACCGCCTCAGGCGTAGTCCGGGGAGAACAGTCCCCTTCACAGTGCCAGCGCAGGATGACGTTTCATAGCCCGTCCGGCGATTGAGGACGAGGCCGTTCAGGCCGAACGGGGGTCTGGGGGCAGAGCCCCCAGAGACGGCACGCCAAGCGACGGCGAGCGCGACAACCCGCCTAACCGTCGGAGTACTTCGCGTCGGCCGCCGGATCCAACGCCAGCCGATACCCCCGCTTCACCACCGTCTGGATCAGCTTCGGCGCGCCGAGCGCCGTCCGCAGCCGGGCCATCGCCGTCTCGACGGCATGCTCGTCCCGCCCGGCCCCGGGCAGCGCCCGCAGCAGATCGGACCGCGGCACCACCCACCCCGGCCGCCGCGACAGCGCCCGCAGCAACGACATCCCCGCCGGCGGCACCGGTTTCAGACAGTCGTCCACCAGCACCGCGTGCCCCCGGATCTCCACCCGGTGCCCGGCGACCGGCAGCGCCCGGGCCCGCCCCGGCAGTTCCTTGCACAGCAACTGCACGAGCGGCCCGAGCCGGAACCGCTCCGGCTGGACGGTGTCCACGCCCGCCGCCTGCAGCGGCAGCGCGGTGACCGGGCCGACGCAAGCAGGCAGGACGTCGTGGTGCAGGGCGGTGAGCAGCTCGGAGAGCAGCCCGCGCTCCTCCGCCCGTGACAGCAGCGAGGCGGCGGCGGGCGCGCTGGTGAAGGTGATCGCGTCCAGTCCGCGGGTGACGGCGGCGTCGAGGAGCCGGTCGAGCGGCGCGATGTCCTCCGGCGGCATCCACCGGTAGACGGGCACCCCGACGACCTCCGCGCCGGCGGCCCTGAGCGACTCCACGAACCCCGGCAGCGGCTCGCCGTGCAGCTGGACGGCGACCCGGCGCCCGTCGACGCCCTCCTCCAGGAGCCGGTCGAGCACCTCGGCCATGGACTCGCTGGACGGCGACCACTCCTCGGTCAGCCCGGCGGCCCGCACCGCGCCCTTGACCTTGGGGCCGCGGGCGAGGAGCTCGACGCCGCCGAGGCGGGCGAGCAGCTGTTCGCCGAGCCCCCAGCCGTCGGCGGCCTCGACCCAGCCGCGGAAGCCGATGGCGGTGGTGGCGACGACGACGTCCGGCGCCTGGTCGATGAGGTCCTTGGTGGCGGCGAGCAGCTCGCCGTCGTCCGCGAGCGGCACGATCCGCAGGGCGGGCGCGTGCAGCACCGCCGCCCCGCGCCGCTGGAGCAGCACGCCGAGTTCCTCGGCCCGGCGCGCGGCCGTCACGCCCACGGTGAAGCCCGCGAGGGGTCCGTGTTCGACGACGCCCTGAGGGCTGACGGCCGGTGGTCGCTGTTCCTCGTACATAGCTCTCGTTCCGCGCTCGATTCGCATCAACACCTACATGCCGACGAGCCTGTCAACGGTCCGTGACAGGCTCGGTTCGGCTTCATGTCGCCAGTGTTACGTCACACCTCGGCATAGCTGAGCTGCGGCTTCGCCTCGGAGGACGAACTCGATGCCGTCACCCGGCCCGCCGGGCGGCGAAGGTATACGGCCCAGGTGACCACGAAGCAGGCCGCGTAGAAGGCGAGGAAGGCGACGAACGCGCCGGTGCCGGAGCCGTAGGAGAGGAAGGACTGCCGGAAGGCCAGGTTGATGCCGACGCCGCCCAGCGCGCCGACCGCCCCGATGAGTCCCATGGAGGCCCCGGAGAGCCGCCGGCCGTAGGCGGCCGCCTCCTCGCCCTGAAGCCCCTTGGCGACGGCCTTCGCCTGGAAGATGCCGGGGATCATCTTGTACGTCGACCCGTTGCCGAGGCCGGTGAGCACGAACAGCACCACGAAGACGGAGACGAACAGCGGCAGCGACTTCTGCATGCTGGCGAAGACCAGGACCGCGGTGGCGGCGGCCATGCCGACGTAGTTGTAGAGCGTGATGCGGGCGCCGCCGTAGCGGTCGGCCAGCCAGCCGCCGACGGGGCGGATCAGCGAGCCGAGCAGCGGGCCGATGAAGGTCAGGTAGGCCGCCTGGAGGGGCGTCCGGCCGAACTGGTTCGTCAGGACCTGGCCGAAGGCGAAGCTGTAGCCGATGAACGACCCGAACGTGCCGATGTAGAGGAAGGACATGATCCAGGTGTGGGCGTCCTTCGCGGAGTCGATCGCCGCGCCGGTGTCGTTCTTCACGGACGCCAGGTTGTCCATGTACAGCGCGGCGAGGGTCGCGGCGATCACGATCAGCGGGATGTAGATCCCGAGGAGCACGCGCGGACCGCCGCTCGCGCCGATGACGGCCAGGCCGGCGAGCTGCAGGACCGGCACACCGATGTTGCCGCCGCCCGCGTTCAGACCGAGCGCCCAGCCCTTCTTACGGAGGGGGAAGAAGGCGTTGATGTTGGTCATGGAGGAGGCGAAGTTGCCGCCGCCGATGCCCGCGAGCAGGCCGACCAGCAGGAACGTGCTGAAGGACGTCCCCGGCTCCATCACCGTGAACGCGGCGATCGTGGGGATCAGCAGCAGACCGGCCGAGACGATCGTCCAGTTCCGGCCGCCGAAGACCGCGACGGCGAAGGTGTACGGCACCCGGACGACCGCTCCGACCAGCGTCACCATCGACGTCAGCAGGAACTTGTCGGCCGGGGTGAGGCCGTACTCCGGGCCCATGAAGAGCACCAGCACGGACCACATGGTCCAGATCGAGAATCCGATGTGCTCGGAGAGGACGGAGAACACGAGGTTACGACGGGCGACGTTCTCGCCCTTCTCGTTCCAGAAGGCCTCGTTCTCCGGGTCCCACTCCTCGATCCAGCGGCTCCCCTTCTTCGGGGACGACGGGGACGACGCTGGTGCGGGGGCTGTACTCGGGGCTGTCATGACGCCTCCACGGTGCTCCGGGGCTCGGGTGGTTCGGGGGGATGAGCGGTGATGAGTCCCGAAGGTAGGGAGGGCGCGTTTCCGGGCTGTGGCTGTGGGTGACCGGAAAGGAACGTTGCTCTCACCTTGCGTGGGCGCCCGGTGAGAGGTTTCGGGGAGAGCTCAGCGCTGGGGGGCCTGGCCGTAGGGGTTGGGCTGCTGCGGCGGGTACTGGGCCGGGGGCTGCTGCGGGTACGGCTGAGGGTACGGCTGAGCCTGGGGTTGAGGGTACTGCTGGGGATACGGCTGGGGCTGAGCGTACGGCCCGGGCTGGCCGTACGGTCCGGGCTGGTGGGGCTGGTGTGACTGGTGGGGCTGGGGGTGCGGGTGCCCGTAGCCGCCGGGACCGCCCGTGGGCGCGGCGGGCGCGGCAGGGGTGACTGGGGCGGCGCCGTAGGGTCCGTACGGGCCCGCGGCCTGCCCCGGGAGACCGCCGCCATAGGGGTGCGCGCCCGGCGGCAGATACCGCAGCCGGCCCGTCTCGTCCGTCATCGGGAAGAACCCGGCGGCCTGGAGACGGGCGGCGAACTTGGCGTTGCGGCGCCGGGTGACGACGAGGCCGATGCCGAGGACGCCCATGAGTACGGCCCAGATGACGGCGGCGACGGCGAAGTCCGGTCCACTGGCGCCCAGCCGGATGCCGATGATCGCGCAGCCGGCGGTGGCGCCCAGCGCGCCGTACCCCATCCTCTTCTCGGCGTTCTTGCCGGTGAGGTCGAAGTTGATGCGGGCCTTGAGCAGCTCGAAGGCGTCCGGCACGAGGGGCGGCAGGGAGACGCCGTCGGAGGCGTTCGGATACTGCGCCCAGTTCTGCGCGGCACGCGCGCGTGCCTGCGGGCTCGGGTCCGGGAGGATCAGCATCACCAGCGCGGTGCTGCGTCCGCCGCCCTGCCGTACGTCCGCGTACTCGTACCCGAACTGCTGGGCCACGAAGGCCAGTCGGGCCAGCTTCTTCACCGAGGCCATGGCGCTGGTGAGCTCGACGGGCTCGCCTCCCGCCATCAGCCGAAGCATCTTCTGTATCTGCCGCTTGCTCACCGGCACTCACTCCCCCGTCGCCCGTCGCCCGTCGGCCGGACCGCTGTTCACTTACGCAACGCGAGGCAGTCTTCCACACGCCCCGGGCGCCGGGAATCGACGTCCGACCCGCCTTGACCTGCCCTTTACGGGCATCGCCGCAGGCAGGTCAAGGCGCTTCGGGCAGGTCAGGAGCTTCGGGCACGTCGGGAGATCCAGACGCTTCAGGCGCTTCGTGCGCTCCGGGCTCGGTGCGGCGACTTCGTCGCTCGTCCGTCCGGCCACAGCCGGGGCTTGCGGCGGGCCGCCAGGTCCTCCACCCAGCCGAAGCAGACGACACAGGCCGCCGTGAGCAGCCAGATCGCGGGCAGTTGCGCCCACGGGCTCTCCAGGAGCCAGCCGGCGTTCGCTTCCAGCCACGCGATGTTCCACAGGTGGTCCCACAGGGCCGACACCACCCCGATGCACACGCTGTGCCACAGGTAGATCGTCACGGCACGGGAGTTGAGCAGGGTGATCAGCCGGTCCCAGCGGCGCAGCCGGACGGGCCACTCGGTCCAGGACGGGCTGATGTGCAGCAGCAGCAGGACCGCCGCGAAGGACCACAGGGACTGGGCGAACGGCATGTCGTCCAGGTCGTGGCCCTCGCGCAGGTTCTGGCTCAGCGCGTACCAGAGGCCGGTCCCGGCGACCGCCGGGGCCAGCGACGGGACGACGTAGCGGGGCAGCCGGCGCAGGATGCCCTCCTGGTGCGCCATGCCCAGCAGCCAGCACGCGCCGAACGCGCCGAAGTCGACGACGCCGGCCTCCAGCCGCCAGCCCGGCACCGACAGCGCGCCGAACTCCAGGGCGGCGGACAGCGCGATCGGCGCGAGGATCGTCGGCCAGGGCAGCCGGCGCAGGGCGCGCAGCAGCAGCGGGGAGAGCAGGACGAACCAGAGGTAGGCGCGCAGGTACCAGAGCGGGACGCCCATGTCGGCGGCCCAGTCGTCGCCGATCAGCCCGTGCACGCCGGGCACGGTGTCGCCGTAGGGCGGGTCGCCCAGCGGCACGATCCAGAAGGCCAGCTGGAGCCACCACCAGGTGGAGTCCTCGTCGCCGTCCGGTCCCCAGCCCCCGGCCAGCATGCCGGTGAGGCCGACGGCGCCCAGCAGCCACAGCGGGGGCAGCAGCCGGCGCAGCCGCCCGCGGGCGACCTCCAGCGCGGGGCGCCTGGCCAGCGAGCGGGCCATGAGGTTGCCGGCGAGCGCGAACATCACGCCCATGGAGGGGAAGACGACGGGGAGCCAGGCCCAGCCCATCAGGTGGTAGAAGACGACGCGGAAGAGGGCGACGGCCCGGAGCAGATCGAAGTAGCGGTCCCGCCCCCCGCTCTTCTTGGCCTCCTTCTCGAGACCGGAGAGGTCGAGGGCGGCGGTCGATTCCGTCGGCTCGTTCGCTTGCGATGGCTGGGTGGATTCTGTCGGCTGGGTGGATTCCGTCGGCTCGGTGCTCTGGGTGCTCATCGGGCCGTGCCTCCGTCCGCGCTCGCCGCTGCCGGTGCGCCCGGCGGCGCGGCCACCTGCCCCTTGCGGCGGAGCTTCTGCCAGCGCAGCCGGCCGCCGGTCAGCGCGGTGATCCAGGACTGGAGCAGCACCATGTACATCAACTGCCGGTAGAGGAGTTGCTGGAGCGGGAGCGAGATCAGCGGGGTGAGGCGTTCGCGGTCCAGGACGAAGGCGTAGGCCGCGCAGCCCGCCTGGACGGCGAGGACGCCGAACCAGGCCGCGATCGTCTTGCCGGTCGGGCCGAACAGCAGGCCGTAGACGAGGAAGAGGTCGATGAGCGGGGCGAGCAGCGGCGCGACGACCATGAAGAGGGAGACGAGGGGCAGCCCGACGCGGCCGAAGCGCCCGGAGGGACCGCTCTCGATCAGCGCCCGGCGGTGCTTCCAGATCGCCTGCATGGTGCCGTAGCACCAGCGGTAGCGCTGGGACCACAGCTGCTGGACGGACTCGGGCGCCTCGGTCCAGGCCCGCGCCTTCTCCGCGTACACGACGTGCCAGCCGTCGCGGTGGATGGCCATGGTGATGTCGGTGTCCTCGGCGAGGGTGTCGTCGCTCATGCCGCCGACCCGGTCCAGCGCGGAGCGGCGAAAGGCCCCCACCGCGCCGGGGATGGTCGGCATGCAGCGCAGGACGTCGTACATCCGGCGGTCCAGGTTGAAGCCCATCACGTACTCGATGTGCTGCCATGCGCCGATGAGGGTGTCCTTGTTGCCGACCTTGGCATTGCCGGCGACGGCCCCGACCTGCGGGTCGGCGAAGGGCTGGACGAGTTCGCCGACCGTGGAGGGCTCGAAGACCGTGTCGCCGTCCATCATCACGATGAGGTCGTGCCGGGCGTTGGCGATGCCCCGGTTGAGGGCGGCGGGCTTGCCCGCGTTGAGCTGCCGGACGACGCGCACGCCGGGCAGGGCGAGGTCCTCGACGATCCGGGCGGTGCCGTCGCTGGAGCCGTCGTCGATGACGAGGATCTCGATCGGGTGCTCGCTCTTCATCAGCGAACGCACGGTGTTCTCGATGCACTTGGCCTCGTTGTAGGCCGGGACCAGCACCGACGCCGGTTCGGTGACCGGCGCGTCGGGACCCCAGACGAAGCCTTTGCGGCGGGTGCGGCGGGTGTGCAGCGCGGAGAGCAGCAGCATCAGGCCGAAGCGGGCGAAGACGAGGACGCCGATCACGGCGAGGCCGACGACCAGGACGGCGGTGATGTCGTCGGAGGCCGCGACCAGGAAGACCCAGGCCTTGCCCTTCCACAGGTCGAGTCCGCCGACCGGGGTGTGCGCGCTCGGCGCGTTCAGGGCCTCGGTGAGGTTCTCGAACTCGTAGCCCTTCCGCTGGAGTTCGGGCAGGTAGGCGTCGAGCGCCCGGACGGTCTGGGACCGGTCGCCGCCGGAGTCGTGCATCAGGACGATCGCGCCCTTGCCGTCCGCCGGAGTGGAGTTGCGGATGATCTCCCGCACGCCCGGCCGGCGCCAGTCCTCGCTGTCGGCGGTGGTGAAGACGGTGAGGTAGCCGCGGCTGCCGACGAACTCGGTGACCGGCCAGGTCTCGTCGTCGAGGGCGTCCGTGCTGGAGGAGTAGGGCGGCCGGAAGAGGGAGGTGCGGATGCCCGCCGCGCCCTCCAGGGCCAGCTGGTTCTGGGTGAGCTCCCAGTCGATGCGCTTGTTCGACTGGTAGGAGAGGTCGGGGTGGTTGAAGGTGTGCAGCCCGATCTCGTGGCCCTCGTCCACCATCCGCCGGACCAGGTCCGGGTAGCGGGAGGCCATGGTGCCGGTGATGAAGAAGACGGCGTGCGCGTCGTGCTTCTTGAGGACGTCGAGGACCACGGGGGTCCACTTGGGGTCGGGCCCGTCGTCGAAGGTGAGCACGATCCGGCCGTCGGGCACGTCCAGGCTGGTCTGCCGTCCGCCGCGGGTGTCGACGACCGGCCCGCCCTCGCGGATCAGCTCCGGCACCTTCTCGGCGGCGGCCTCGGGGCGGACGCGGTGGTCGGCGAGGATCTCGCTGTGCACGTAGCCGCGCAGCATCAGCATCGCCATCATCGCGAGCAGCACGACCATCGGCAGCAGATGCCGCAGCCGCAGCGGCATCGACCGACGGCGTTCAGGAGGCGGCGCCGACCCGTGCCCGGGACCGCCGGCGGCGTGCCCCGGGGCCCGGCCCCGCCCCTGTCGCCGGCCGGACCGCCGCCCGTGGCCGGGCCCTGCGCCGGCCGGCTCACCTCCCGATGAGCTTCCCGATGAGCTTCCCGACGACGAGGAAGACGGCGAGTGCGCGGGCTGCCCGACTGCGGACCGTCGGGCCGAACGTCGGCTGGTACGTGGTGCCATGAGAGGTGGTTCTCCGGGGACGAGGACGGACGAAAGGGACCCACGCCGCGAGTTCGGGCTGCGTGGAGTGAAGAGCGAGGCTGCAGAGAGTGGAGTGCAGATCGTGGAGTGAAGAGCGCGCGGTGAAAGGGCACTGCGCGAACGGGCGCAGAGCCGACCGGCACAGAGCCAACGGGCCGGAGCGGATCCGGTCGCGGTCGTCTCGGGAAAGTGGGCGGTCGGCCGCGGCGGGCGGGCGGTCGGCCCGGCACCGACCGCCGGACCACCGGACCGCCGGCATCGACCCGTCGGCCGACGCGGGCCCGGCCCCCTCAGGGGCCGGTATGCCGGGCGCCGCCGTCGGCGACCCGCGTGCGAGGGCCGGTTCAGGCCGCCGGGCTCGAGGCGGCCGGGGCCGGTTCCGGCGGGCCGTCGGCGACCGTGTTGGAGGCTCCTCCGGCCGGGGACGGCGAGGAGTCGGCCGACGGCGAAGCGGCGGGCGACGAGGGCGCGGGCGGCGGCGAGGACGCCGGCGGCGGTACGACCGGCGTGCTCGGGCGCGGCGTCGAAGGCGCCGAGGCCGTCGGCCCGGCGCTGGGCCGGGCGCTGCCGCTCGCCGAGGGCGGGGTCGCGCCGGACGGCCCGCCCGACGGAGCCGCGCTCCCCGACGCACCCGGCGCCGCGCTCACCCCCGGCTTGCCCGGCACCGCGCCCGGCGTGGACGCGGTGATCCCCGCGCCGCCCGGAAGCACCCCGCCCGGCGCCCCGGGTCGCGAGGTCGCGGAGTCCTCGGGCGTCTCCGAGTCGTCCACCTTGCCGGCCGCCGGCTTGTCGTCGGCCTTGCCCGGCACCGGTACCGGCAGCCAGGGCGCGACGGCGTTGCCGGACAGCAGCGTGGCCACGATGACGACGGCGTAGGCCCCGCACGCGGTGCCCACGAGGATGCCGATGCGGCGGAACGTCCGGCCGCGGCGGCCCGACTCGTCGACGAACACCGGGACGTCGGAGGCGGCGTCCGGACCGTCGGCCCGCCCCTTCTTCAGCGGGTCGAGCTGGACGGTCACCTCGCCCGGATCGTTGGCCTTGGCCTCGGCACCGCCGGGCTCTTCGCCCCAGGGATCCCGGAGATCGCTCGACCGTTCGTTTTCGGAAAGGCTGTTCGAGGCGTTCGAGGTCCCGGATGAACCGCTTTGCGGCAGTACGTCCAGCAATGATCGGTACTGCCGGGATCCTGCTCCCACGACCGGGATATCCCTGGTCGGCGGTGCCGCCTCCGGCCACTCCGGTTGGGCGTCTTCTCGCCAATTCTTCACGTGCGCTCTTCCCCCCACGGAACTGTTCTGGGTGCACCTACGACCCCGAGCACACGTCGCGGGAACCGGGCCCCCACCCAGTTCCCGTGCCCCATTTACCCCATTGTGCTCAGGTCGACGAATCTAGCGCAGGCATGGGCCCTGTGTTCGCGATGTGTCATATATGGACAGAAGTCATGTTCATGCCCATGTCCGAAAACAGTCCCTTGACGCAGCGCCGAGGAGCGGGGAGACAGGCACCTTTCGCCACACCAGTGACACGGGAGGGCCTGGCCGGCGAGCCCGGAGGGGCGCGGAACGCGGCCTCAGGCATGGCCGGAAATTCCACCGACACGAGCGAGGAATTGCCCATATTTGTCCGCGATTGAATAAAACCTTCAGCTCGGGTGAATTCCCGCACGCCCCGTTGACGCACACCCCGCTGGCGCACGCAACGGACCGGTGAGCCGGGTCCCGAGGCCCGGGTCCGCTCGACGTGCCGGCGCAACTGCTGTTTGGACGGTCACACAGGGCCCGGAACGGCAGAGAACCCCGTCCCTCGAAAGGGACGGGGTTCTCTGTCACATGGGATGAGTGGAGATGGCGGGAATCGAACCCGCGTCCAACGGTGCAGAATCAGGGCTTCTCCGTGTGCAGTTCGCTGTGATTTTCTCGGCCCCGGTGATCACGCGAACAAGTCGCCGACGGGCCCAGTCACTGTTTGATTTCCCTCTTCACCCCGTGACCGGGATCAAGGTTTAGTCCCCTAGATTATGCCAGGATCCGGATCGGGAACACTTCCGGGCTGACACCCATTAAGGGCCCTACACTCACTGCTTATTAGGCAGCGAGGGCGTAGGACTGGGAATCGCTCTTGGTATTGGCGATTATTTTTTGCGACATATGGTTTACGAGATCATTGCCGCTTCCTCGACACGCTTCCCCTGCTTCGACAGCCGCTGTCGAAACCGATCATCCCCATGTTGATTTTTCAATGCGCACACCGGTCGCCCGGTGCTGATGCCCATCGTACGTGACCGACGACCGACGATGCCACCGTATTCCCCGCGGCCACGCGCGCGTGGACGGCTAGGCGTGCCGCTGCCTGCGCTTGGCCGCCGCGATCACCCGGTCCGTCTCCCGGCGGTCCTGCTGCTCGCGCAGGGTCTGCCGCTTGTCGTACTCCTTCTTGCCGCGCGCCAGCGCGATCTCGGCCTTCGCCCGGCCGTCCTTGAAGTACAGGGCGAGGGGCACGATGGTGTGGCCCGTCTCCTCCGACTTCACCGCCAGCTTGTCGATCTCCTCGCGGTGCAGCAGCAGCTTGCGCTTGCGGCGCGCCGAGTGGTTGGTCCAGCTGCCCTGGCTGTACTCGGGGATGTGCGCGGCGTGCAGCCACGCCTCGTTCCCCTCGATCTGGACGAAGCCGTCGGTCAGCGAGGCGCGGCCCTGGCGCAGCGACTTCACCTCGGTGCCGGTGAGCACGAGGCCCGCCTCGTAGACGTCGATGATCGCGTAGTCGTGCCGGGCCTTCTTGTTCTGCGCGACGATCTTGCGCTTGCCGTCCTTGGCCTTGGCCGTGGCGGCCGCCCCGCCCTGCTTCGGCTGGGACTCCTTCGGTACGTACATTCCCTTGCTCATAGTCCCGCCATTTTCGCACCTGGAGGGGCCCGGAGGGAAAGCCGATTAGGGAGCCGACGGCCCGCGGGACCGGATTTACCGGGCCGACGCGTCCCCGAGTCCGCCCAGTACGGTCTCGGCGCGCTCCAGCGCTCCCTCGTCGGCCTCCAGGTCGGGCGTGATGCCCCGGCCGTCGACGCTGTGGCCGGAGGGGGTGCGGTAGTGCCCGACGGTCAGTTCGGCGACGGAGCCGTCGGGCAGCCGGCTCGGCATCTGGACCGAGCCCTTGCCGAAGGTGCGCGAGCCGACGACGACCGCGCGGCCGCGGTCCTGGAGGGCCCCGGTGAGCAGCTCGGCCGCGCTCATCGTGCCGCCGTCGACGAGCGCGACCAGGGGTCTGGCGGTGTCGCCGCCGGCCTCGGCGTGCAGGGCGTGCTGTTCGCCCTCGACGTCGTAGGTGGCCACGAGACCGCCGTCGAGGAAGGCGGAGGCGGCCGCGACGGCCTCGGTGACCAGTCCGCCGGAGTTGCCGCGCAGGTCCAGGACGATCCCGGCGCCGACCGGCGCCTGCCGGACGGCGGTGCGCACGCTGTCGCCGACGCCCTTGGTGAAGGCGGCGACGGTGATGACGGTGATGCCGTCGGCGCGGCTGCGGGCGGTGACGGAGTCCGTGGAGAGCAGGGCCCGGCGCATGGTCTCGGTCCACGCGTGCGTGCCGCGCTCCAGGCCGAGCCGGACCGTGGTGCCGGCGGAGGCGTCCTCGCCTGCGCCGTCACCGCGCAGTAAGGAGACGACGTCGGTGACCGGGAGGCCGTCGACGCTGCGGCCGTCGACCGTGCGCAGCCGGTCGCCGGAACGGATCCCGGCGGCGGCCGCGGGCGATCCCGACTGCACCTTGGTCACCTCGATCCGGCCGTCCCGCTCACTGCGCGCCTCCAGGCCGACGCCGGTGTAGCGGCCGTCCAGGGAGTCCTCGAACTCCTGGTACTCGCCCTCGGAGTAGACGGCGGCCCAGCGGTCCCCGCTGCGGCTGACGGCGCGCTCGGCGGCCTCCATCGGGGACTTGCCGCTCGCCGCGGCCTCCTCGGCGGCCCGGGTGACGTCCTCGGAGTGACCGGTGGGCGCGGGGGCGGGAGCGGCGTCCGAGGCGCCGACGCGCCCGTCACCCGGCTCCCTGGGCAGGGCTCCGGTCGCGGCACCGGCGACGAGCACGCTCGCGAACACCAATGTCAGGGCGGCCCCGCGGCCGAAACGGCGGGGCTGACAGAACAGGTCGCGGCCTGACATGGCGGTGAGTCTAGGGGAACGCGAAGGGCCGCACGGTCGGTTGACCGTACGGCCCTCGGGGCGTGCGTCACACCTTGAGGTACTTGCGCAGCGCGAAGAAAGCGGCCAGCGCGGGCATCAGCAGACTGGTGGCGAGGATGAGCGGAAGCTTCGTCAACACGGCGTCCCAGCCGATGAAGTTGATCAGGTTCAGCTTCTCGGACAGGGCCAGTCCGTGATCGATGATGAAGTAGCGGGCGATCACCAGGAATCCGCAGGCGACCGTGCCGCCGATGAGCCCGGCGACCGCCGCCTCGGCGATGAACGGCGCCTGGATGTAGAAGCCGGAGGCGCCGACGAGCCGCATGATCCCGGTCTCCCGCCGCCGGCTGAAGGCCGAGACGCGCACGGTGTTGACGATCAGCATCAGCGCGACGACGAGCATCAGCCCCATCACCGCCCGCGCCGCCCAGTTCATGCCGTTGAGCAGTTCGAAGAGGTTGTCCAGGATGCCCTTCTGGTCCTGCACGGACTGCACGCCGTCCCGCCCGTCGAAGGCGGTCGCGATGACCTGGTACTTCTCCGGGTCCTTCAGCTTGATGCGGTACGACTCCTGCATCTGGTCCGGCGTGAGGGAGCTGGCCAGCGGGGAGTCGCCGAACTGCTCCTTGTAGTGCTTGTACGCGTCGTCCTGCGACTCGTACGTCACCGAGTCGACGACGCCCATCTTGTCGAGGTCGGACTTGATCTGCTTCTTCTGGTCCGCGGTGACCGCGCCCTTGGCGCAGTTCGGGTCGGACTCGGCGTCGCTCTTGTTGCAGAGGAAGACCGAGACGTTGACCTTGTCGTACCAGTAGCCCTTCATCGTGGTGACCTGGTCGCTCATCAGGAGCGACCCGCCGAAGAGCGCCAGGGACAGGGCGACGGAGACGATGACGGCGAAGGTCATCGTCAGGTTGCGGCGGAGACCGACGCCGATCTCCGACAGTACGAACTGGGCGCGCATGGCGTGTTGTTCAGGCCTTTCCGAAAGACGGTCAGTGCTGGTAGCCGTAGACGCCGCGCGCCTGGTCGCGGACGAGCCGGCCCTGCTCCAGCTCGATGACGCGCTTGCGCATCTGGTCCACGATGTTCTGGTCGTGCGTCGCCATCAGGACGGTCGTGCCGGTCCGGTTGATCCGGTCCAGCAGCTTCATGATGCCGACGGAGGTCTGCGGGTCGAGGTTGCCGGTGGGCTCGTCCGCGATCAGCAGCTTGGGCCGGTTCACGAAGGCCCGCGCGATGGCCACGCGCTGCTGCTCACCGCCGGAGAGCTCGCCCGGCCTGCGGTCCTCCTTGCCGCCGAGCCCGACGAGGTCGAGCACCTGCGGCACGGACTTGCGGATCTCGCCCTTGGACTTGCCGATGACCTCCTGCGCGAAGGCCACGTTCTCCGCGACCGTCTTGTTGGGCAGCAGTCGGAAGTCCTGGAAGACCGTCCCCAGCTGGCGGCGCATCTGCGGCACCTTCCAGTTGGAGATGCGCGCGAGGTCCTTGCCCAGGACGTGCACCTGACCTTGACTGCACCGCTCCTCGCGGAGTATCAGCCGCAGGAAGGTGGACTTTCCGGAGCCGGAGGACCCGACGAGGAACACGAACTCGCCCTTCTCCACCTCTAGGGAGACATCCCTGAGTGCGGGGCGGGTCTGCTTGGGGTAGACCTTGGAGACGTTGTCGAATCGGATCACGGATGCACCACGGGTCGCCGGGGGTAGATGAGCGTGACCATACGCGAACCGAGGAGGGCGGCGCAGGCGTCGGGAAGGGTTGGGTGTGGCTTGTGCGTTTTTGTACCCGCCTTTGTACGTCCCCCGCGCTCCGGCCGCTCCCCGTTCGCTTCCCAGTCGCTCCCCGCTCGCGCTCCGGCCGCTCTCCGGGGGAGCCGCGCACCCTCCGGAGGAACCTGGCACAGTGGAGGGGGAACGTTCCCGTTCCCGTAGGCGTTGTGTACGTGGAACCGGTGCAAGGAGGGCGAGCGCATGACATACGACCGGCTGGTGTGCGCTAACTGCGCGGCGCCCGTGAGCGAGGGCCGGTGCCATGTGTGCCGCGCCAACCGCGAGCGGCTGCAGCAGGAGAACTTCTTCGCGGGCCTGAACCCGATGACGCTGATCGCGCTGCTGGTGGTGCTGGTGGCGGCGGTGGCGCTGCTCGCCCACCAGACCGCGTAACCGCACGGCACGTACGACGAGGGGCCCGGAGCGAACAGCTCCGGGCCCCCGTCTGCGTACGTCACGCACAGGTACGACTGCCTACCGTCAGGCAGTGGCTCCGCCGCGGCCCACGACGAGACGCGGGAGCACGCGGAAGCCGACGCCGCCGGCGATCATCGTGGCGGCGCCGATGATCAGGAACATGGTCTGACCGGCGCCGGTCTCGGCCAGCTCCTCGCCTCCGCCCTGGGCGACCGCGTCGGACGAGGTGTCGGTCAGCGCGGAGCTGCCGACCTCCTGGGTGGAGGTCCCGTCGGTGTCGGTACCGGTACCGGCGGAGCTGCTGCCGGACGAGGACGACCCGGCCGTGGTGCTGCCCTCCGAGGACGAGCCGGAGGACGTGTTGCCGCCGTTGCCGGAGCCGCCGTTGCCGGAGCCGCCGTTCTGGCTGCCGCCGTTCTGGCTGCCGCCGTTCTCGGTGCCGCCGTTCTCGGTGCCGCCGTTCTGGCTGCCGCCGTTCTCGGTGCCGCCGTTCTCGGTACCGCCGTTCTCGGTACCGCCGTTCTCGGTACCGCCGTTCTCGGTACCGCCGTTCTCCGTGCCGCCGTTCTCGGTACCGCCGTTCTCGGTGCCGCCGTTCTCCGTGCCGCCGTTCTCGGTACCGCCGTTCTCGGTACCGCCGTTCTCCGTGCCGCCGTTCTCGGTACCGCCGTTCTCCGTGCCGCCGTCGGTGCAGACCGCGACCGGGCAGGGCTCGGGCTCGTCGCCCGTCTGTACGCTGACTTCGGTCTCGGTGGACACCAGGCCGCTCAGGCCACCCTCGTCGCCGGCCGCCGAGGCGACCCCGGCCACCGTCAGCGAGGCGCCCGCGGCGATCACGGCGCCGGCGGCTATGCGCGCGACCCTGATCCGCGTCTTCTTGGTCATATGGTTGCTACCCCCAGTAGCTGATCGTCGATGAGGCCGCGCTCGGGACTGTGATCGACGGAGGCAGCTGAGACGCAGCTGGAGATGCTGCTGAAAGCCAAGTCCCCCGGTTCACATGCGTCCCGGAGATACGCATGCCACACTGCACCCTCCCCATTTTTCAAAGCAACGTCAAGGTCGTTGCGGGCGCAATGTCCAGGTCGGGGGGCTTTGCGAGACGGCGATGCTGTGAATGTGATGTAAAAAGCAACCGCCCCCGATTCAGGGGCGGTTGCCTTGTCGACAAACCTACTTCTCCTGCTGCTTGCGCCAGCGAATTCCGGCTTCGAGGAACCCGTCGATCTCACCGTTGAACACGGCCTCGGGGTTGCCCACTTCGAACTCGGTGCGCAGGTCCTTCACCATCTGGTACGGGTGCAGGACGTACGAACGCATCTGGTTGCCCCAGGAGTTGCCGCCGTCGCCCTTGAGGGCGTCCATCTTGGCCTGCTCCTCCTGCCGGCGCCGGTCGAGCAGCTTCGCCTGGAGGACGTTCATCGCGGACGCCTTGTTCTGGATCTGCGACCGCTCGTTCTGGCAGGAGACGACGATGCCGGTGGGGAGGTGGGTGAGGCGCACCGCCGAGTCGGTGGTGTTGACGCCCTGACCGCCGGGCCCGGAGGACCGGTAGACGTCCACCCGCAGCTCGGACTCGTCGATCTCGATGTGGTCGGTCTGCTCGACCACGGGAAGGATCTCGACGCCCGCGAACGAGGTCTGCCGACGCCCCTGGTTGTCGAAGGGCGAGATGCGCACGAGTCGGTGCGTGCCCTGCTCCACGGAGAGCGTCCCGTAGGCGTACGGCACCTGCACGGCGAAGGTGGTCGACTTGATGCCGGCCTCTTCGGCGTACGACGTCTCGTAGACCTCGGTCTTGTAGCCCTTCTGCTCCGCCCACCGCAGGTACATCCGCTGCAGCTTCTCCGCGAAGTCCGCGGCGTCGACGCCGCCGGCCTCGGCACGGATGTTCACGAGCGCCTCGCGGGAGTCGTACTCCCCGCTGAGCAGCGTGCGGACCTCCATCTCGTCCAGCGCCTTGCGGACGGCCGTCAGCTCGGACTCGGCCTCGGCACGGGTGTCCGGGTCGTCCTCCTCCTCGGCCATCTCGAACAGCACGGCGAGATCGTCGATCCGGCCGCGCAGCGCGTCCGCCTTCCTGACCTCGGCCTGGAGGTGGGACAGCTTGCTGGTGATCTTCTGCGCCTCGTCCGGGTTGTCCCACAGGGACGGCGCGGCCGCCTGCTCCTCGAGCACGGCGATGTCTGCCCTCAGCTTGTCGAGGTCCAGAACGGCCTCGATCGACTCCATGGTCGAGGAGAGGGACTTGAGCTCTTCGGATACATCGACGACTGCCACGCCTCCAGCGTAACGGCTCCGCCAACCGGGGAGTGCCGGTGACCGCTCCTTGCCTGCTCACCGGCCTCGCCGGGGGGGGGTCAGGGCGTAGCAGGCGCCGAGTTCTTCGTGTCCTGCGGGGTCGCCCCCGGGTCGTCGCCCGACGTGGCCGCCCAGGTCCCGGCGCCCACCGCGGCGACCAGGGCCGCCGCCGCCACGCCGAGCGTGATGCGGCGGCGGCGGGTGGCGGAACGGTTCCGTGCCGAGCCGGGGCGCGGGGCGCCGGCCGCCCGGGGGACCCGCGCGGTGCCGTGCGCGCCGCCCGCGAGCTCGTCCGGCGCGGGCACCCGCATCGAGGTGTGGGTGTCCCGGTTGGAGTCCGGCTTGGCGCCGGGCACCAGCGGGACCGAGCCGCGCCGTACCCGCCCGGCGGGGGCCGCCGGGGCGGAGGCGGCGGGCGCGGCCTCGGTCGGCTCGCCCCCCTCTCCCTCGGGGTCGGGCTCGTCCACGTCCAGCGGCGGCATGCCCGCGAGCGTCGGCAGCTGCTCGCGCAGCCGGGCGGCCAGCTCGGAGGCCCGCAGCCGGGACGCCGGGGCCTTCGCCAGGCACTGCACGATCAGCTGCCACAGCTCGTCCGGGATGCCGGGCAGCGGCGCGACGGACTCCGTGACATGGCGGCGCAGCACCGCGCCCGGGTGGCCGCCGCCGAACGGCGTGAAGCCCGCGAGCAGCTCGTAGAGCACCGTCGCCAGGGCGTAGATGTCGACCGAGGCGCGCGGCGGCAGGCCCTCCACGATCTCCGGCGCCAGGTAGTCGGGGGTGCCGATGATCTTCGTGGCGCGGGTCCGCTTGGGGGTGTCGATCAGTTTCGCGATGCCGAAGTCGGTCAGCAGGGCGCGGTGCGAGCCGCCGGGGCCGAGCGGGCCCTGCATGTCGAGGAGGACGTTCTCCGGCTTGACGTCGCGGTGCACGACCCCGGCCGCGTGCGCGGCGGCCAGTCCCTCGGCGACGTCCGCGACGATCGCCACGGCGGCCTCGGGCGCGAGCCGCCGGTCCCGTTCGAGCCGGGTGCGCAGGTCCGTGCCGCGGACCAGGTCCATGACCAGCGCCAGGTCGTTGCCGTCCACCACCAGGTCCCGGACGGACACCACGTGCGGGTGCTCCAGGCCGAGCAGGGCCGTGCGCTCCTGCACGAAGCGGCCCACGAGCTCCTCGTCGGAGGCGAGGTCCTCGCGCAGCAGCTTGACCGCGACGGGCCCGTCCGGTCCCTCGCCCAGCCACACCGTGCCGGCGCTGCCCCGTCCCAGGATCTGGTGGGCGGTGTACCGGCTGCCGATCTTCCGTGCCAAGACTGCTCCTACAGACGCGTGTTGCCCATCAAAGTACGCGTCCGAAGAGCCAACCTTCACCGCGGAGACGGAAATCACCCGCCAGATGTCGACAAGTCCATAAACCAGCGGTCGTCCTGGCCGGTCCGCGGGCCTCGCAGCATGCCTCGCAGCGTGCCTCGCGGCGGAACGGTCGGCGGGTCAGTTCCCGGGGGTGCCCGAGCCGCTGCCCGAGTCGCCGCCGAGGTCGCTGATCCAGCCGGTGACGTCCCCGATCCAGCCGGTGACCAGGTCCCAGTAGCTCTTGCCGGTGCCGATCCACCCCTGGAGCGGGCTGAACTCCCAGATCAGCCACCCGGCCACGAACAGGATGACGACCGTGAACAGGCAGCCCTTCAGACAGCCGAGGCCGGGGATCCGCATCGGGTTGGCGGTGCGCTGCCTCGGCTCGCGCGGCTGCCGGGGCTCCGGCGCGGGCCGCTGGCTCGGCTGCTGCTGGGGCGGCGGCGTGTACCGCTGCGGCTGCTGGGGCTGCGGCGGCGCGTACTGCTGTTGCTGCGGCGGTGGCGGCCCCTGATACCCGTATCCGGGCTGCTGCTGGGGCTGCTGACGCTGCGGAGGGCGCTGTTGCGGACGCTGCTGGTGCTGCGGCGGGTACGGCTGCTGTTGCTGCGGCGGCTGCTGCTGCGGGCGGGCGACCTGCCGCTGGGGGCGGCGGCGCAGCGGGTCCTCGCCGGGGTCCAGGAACTGCTGGACCTGGGTCTGCTCGTTGCGGTCGCGGGCGCCCTGCATCTGGGTCGCCCAGGGATGCGGCTGCTCGGGCTGCTGCCCCTGGTGTCCCGGCTGGTGCGGCGGCACCGGCGGCAGGACGGCCGTCGCGTCGGCCGCGCCCGGAACGCCCGGAGCGCCCGTGTGCGGCAGGACGGCGGTGGGGTCGGCGGCGCCCGCCGGGCCGGAGGTGTGCGGCAGGACGCTGGTCGCGGCGTTCGGGTCGAAGGCGCCGCCCGGCACGGTCGCGGGCGACGGGTCGGGCGCGAGCAGATGGCCGACGCCGTCCGCGGCGGCGATCTGCATCGAGTTCGCGTGCACCCCGATGCCCTCGGCGACGATCCGCAGCCCGCGCGCGAGGTTCTCGGCGCTGGGCCGTTCGTCGGGGTTCTTGCGCAGGCAGCGCTCGATGACCGTCCACAGCGGGTCGGGGACCGTGGACGGGCGGCGGGGCTCGGCGCTGAGGTGCTGGTGGAGGACCTCCAGGGCGGAGCCGCCGGAGAACGGCGGACGGCCGGTGACCAGCTCGTAGAGCAGGATGCCGGCCCCGTAGATGTCCACGGCCGAGGTCTGCGGGCGGCCCTCGGCGGACTCCGGCGCGATGTACGCGGGCGTGCCGACGAATTCGCTGGTCCGGGTCAGGCCCGGGGAGTCGGCGAGGCGCGCGATGCCGAAGTCGGTGAGCAGCGGGTGCATCTGCCCGCCCTCCTGCATGAGCAGGACGTTGGCCGGCTTCAGGTCGCGGTGCACGACGCCGTCGGCGTGGCTGGCGGCGAGCGCGTCGGCGATCTGCGCGGTGAGCAGGGCGGCGGCGACCGGCGTGAGGGGGCCGTTCTCGCGCAGGTAGCGATGCAGGTCGGGGCCTTCGACGAGGTCCATGACCAGCGCCAGCAGATCGCCCTCGACGACCAGGTCGCGGACCCGGACGATGTTCGGGTGGGTCAGGCGCAGCAGCACGGACCGCTCGCGCAGGAACCGCATGACGACGTCGGGGTCGCCCGCGAGCTCTTCCTTGAGGACCTTGATCGCGACGGTCTCTCCGGGCTGACCGGGCACGGCCGCCTCGGCGCCCGCGGTCTCGCGCTGGCGGGCTCGCCAGACGGTGCCCGTGGCGCCGCGTCCGAGCGGCTCCTCGAGCAGGTACTTGCTGCCGACTGGCCGCACGTCACGCGCTCCCTGCTGCTTGCTTGCCTGTTCCTGTCCGAATGTTCCGACCCACTGTAGTGCCGCGGTGCGGACACCGGGCTGTCGTCCTTATTCGAAGGAAAGACGCTTCGCCCGGTCCTCTTGGTTGCCGGGAGCCGGACGTGACCGATCTCAACTGATCACCGGCGACGCTGTTGTCCGGCACTTTTGCGGGCAGAGCCGACCAATCAAGATCACTTGTCACCGGGTGTGGGGCGCGTTGTCAGTGACAGGTGCGAGGATGCCTTCAGTACTGGCCGCTGTACTCGTGTGGGGTGGGGGGAAGTCCGCGCCCGTGCAGAAGGGACCGCTGACGGCGATGCAGATCCGGCTGACCGTCGTAGACCCGCAGGGTGCGCACCCCGACGCGCGCACCCGCGCCGCGGCTTGCGACGTGCTGGTCACGGCCCCCGCCGGCACCGCCCTGGCCGCGGTGGCCTCCGCGCTGGCCGCGGCCGTCTCCGGGGAGGGCGCCCCGTCGTCCTCGTCCGCCGCGGCGATCGTGCTCTACGCGGGCGTGGAGCGGCTCGACGCCCAGCGCTGCACCCTCGGCGAACCCCCGCTGATCGACGGCGCGGTGCTGTCCCTGGGCGCCCCGGCCGACCCCGAGCCGCACCCTGAGGTCGACGAGGCCCCGGCCCGGCTGCACGTGGTGGCCGGGCCCGACGCGGGCGGGGTCCATCTGCTGCACGGCGGCCAGGTCCGCGTGGGCCGCTCCGCCGACGCCGACGTGCCGCTCGACGACCCGGACGTCTCCCGGCTGCACTGCGCGGTGACGCTCACCCCCGAGGGCCGCGTCACGGTCGCCGACCTCGGCTCCACCAACGGCACCACGCTCGACGGCACGCGCGTGCAGACCCGCCCCGTCCGCCTCGCCCCCGGCGCCCTCCTGCGCGTCGGCGAGTCGGCCCTGCGGCTGGCCCCGCCCGGCGGCCCGGGCCCCCGGGTGCCGACGACCCCGGACGGCGAGGGCCATGTACGGGTGCCCTGCGGGGGGACGACGGCCCAGGACCCGGAGCCGGACTCCGACGCCGGCCCGGCCCCGGAGCAGGACACGGACCACGCGCGTGTGACGGGCGCCGAGCCGAACGGGCCGCACGGCCCCACCGGCCATGCCTACGGCACCGCCGACCGGAGCGGCGCGGCGCAGCCCCGGGGCGAGCGGTTGCGCGGATCCAGGGACCTCCCGCTGCCGCCTCCCGTGGTCCCCGGCCAGGGCACGGCACCGCGCATCGAGAGCACCCCCGGCACCGGTACGCGTACGAGCTCGGGCGCGGACTCCATGAGCACCCATGCCGGGAACGCGCGGGCCGGGAACACCCATGCCGGCCGCTCGGGCCTCGGCTCGTTCACCGCGCCGCACGACGAGGACGTCCGCGGCCCGCACACCTCACCTGCCGCGCAGGACGACGACTCCCCCTACGAGCCGGCCCCCTACGAGTCGTCCGCCCGCCGCAAAGGCACCCCCCTGCGCGGCACCGACGTACCCCCGGGCGTGCGCAAACGCGGCGGTCTGTCCGCGTGGGCGCGGCGGCTGGCCGGCGGACGCGGCGGCGCCGAGGACATGGTCGTCCCCGGGGCCCACGACGAAGAGGCCGTCGGCGCCGAGGCGCAGCCGCTCGTCTGCCCGCCCGCCGCACCCGAGACCTGGCCGGACCCGGCGGCGCTGCTGCTCACGGCGCTGGGCCCGGGCCCCCGGCTGTGGGAGCGCGCCCCCGGACACCCGGAGGCGCTCACCGTGCGGCTCGGCACGGCCGACCGGGCGGCGCCCGACGGCTCGGGCCTGCTGCCCGCCGTGCCGGTGACGGCGGGGCTGCGCGAGGTCGGCGCGCTCGGTCTGGCCGGGCCGCGCCCCCGGCTGGCCGGGCTGGCGCGCGCGGTGCTGGCCCAGCTCGCCGCGCTGCACTCCCCCGACGCCCTGGAAATCGTCCTGATCAGCGCGGACCGCGCGCGTTCCGAGGCGGAGCGGATCGCCGAGTGGTCCTGGCTGGGCTGGCTCCCCCATCTGCGCCCGGGACACGGCCAGGACTGCCGACTCCTCCTGGCCTACGACCGCGAGCAGGCCGCCGCGCGCGCGGACGAGCTCCTGCGCCGCCTGGAGGACCACCTGACCGACGGCGCGAGCGGCACGGGCGACACCACGACGGATCCGGTACGGATCCCGGCGCCCCGAGGCTCCGTCCACCGCCCCTCCTGGGCGATGGCGGAGGACTCCGCCGACGGCGGTTTCCCCGGCCCGTACACGGTGGTCGTCGTGGACGGCGACCCCGGCGGCGCCGATCTGCGCACCGCGGTGGCCCGGCTGGCGGTGGCCGGTCCGCGGGCCGGGATACATGTCGTCTGCCTGGCCGAGACGCCCGCCGCCGCCCCCGCCGCACCGGTGACGGAGACGTACGAGGCGGCCTGTGCGGCGGCGCCCGCGTTCCGCGCGTGCGGGGCGGTCGCGCTGCTCAGCGGGGACGTGGCGACGGCGCTGCGGCTGGTGCGGGTCGCGTCGGCCGGGGCGGAGCCCGAGCAGCGGCCCGGCCCGGTGGGACCGGGCACGCTGGGCGCGGTGGACGCCGTCTCGCTCGCCTGGGCGGAACGCTTCGCGCGGGCGCTCGCCCCCCTGCGGCCGGACGGCGCGGGCGGCGGGGAGCGGCACACGCGCGTGTCCGCACCGCTGCCCCAGTCGGCCCGCCTGCTGGACGAACTGGGTCTGGCCCGCGCCACCCCCGCCTCCCTGCTGGCCCGCTGGGCGGACGCGGCCGACGACGCCGAGGCGCTCGGCGGCCGGGCGTGGGCGGTGCTGGGCGCCGGTCCGCGGGGTCCGGTCGGGGTGGACCTCGTCGCCGAGGGACCCCATCTGCTGATCGAGGGCCCGCCCGGCAGCGGGCGTTCGGAGCTGCTGCGGGCGGTCGTCGCCTCGCTGGCCGCCGCCGAACGACCGGACCGGCTGAGCATCATCCTGCTGGACGGCCGCGACACCGTCGGCAAGGGCGGCGGCCACGGCGACGGTCACGGCGAGGGACTGCGGGTCTGTACGGACGTCCCGCATGTCGCCACCCATCTCACCGCCAACGACCCGGTCCGTATGCGGGAGTTCGCGCAGTCGCTGAGCGCCGAGCTGAAGCGGCGAGCCGAACTGCTGGGCCGCGCCGGCTTCGCGGAGTGGCACACGCACCGCGCGGTGTCGGGCCGTATGGTCCCGCAGCGGACGCCGAGCACCCCGCCCACGGCGGGAGCCGGCGCGGGCGCCGCCGACCTCGACGCCCCGCCCAGCACCACGCTGCGGCTGCGGCCGGGAGCGGCCGCGCGGCAGCGGACCGCGGCGGAGCCCCCGCTGCCCCGCCTGATCGTGGTGGTCGACGACCTGGACGCCCTGGTCTCCCCCGCCCTCGGCTCCCCCGGCCGGCCGGCCGCGGGCTCGGTCATGCGCGCGCTGGAGGCGGTGGCCCGCGAGGGCGAGCGGCTCGGCGTGCACCTGGTGGCGGCGGCCGGCCCGGGAGGCCGTACGGCCGAGTCGGAGCCGGCCCGGATGTCCACCGTTCGGATCAGCCTCGACCCACCGGGCTCCGGCACGGACGAACCGGCGCCGGGCCGTGGCCGCCTCCGGGGCGCGGACGGCCGTCTCACCCCCTTCCAGGGCGGCCGTGTCACCGGCCGCATCCCCCGCACGGCGACCCAGCGCCCCACGGTGACCCCCCTGGAATGGCACCGCATGGGCGACCCCCCGACCCGCCGCCCGGTACGAGAACTGGGCAACGGCCCCACCGACCTGGCCCTCCTGGCCAGCGCCCTGGACCGAGCCTCAACCTCCACCGAAAAACACAGCTCCAGCCAGTCCGGCGGCAACTGACAAGCCCCGTTCAGGGCACTCCAGCCCGCCCGACGGCCACCGACAAGCCCCATTCAGGGCACTCCAGCCCGCCCGACGGCCACCGACAAGCCCCGTTCAGGGCACTCCAGCCCGCCCGACGGCCACTGACAAGCCCCGTTCAGGGCACTCCAGCCCGTCCGGCGCTTGAGGACGAGGCCCCTTCAGGGCCGAAGCGGGGGCCTGGGGGCGCAGCCCCCAGTGACGCTCACACCAACGCCCCTCACCGATCACAACGCGATCACGATCCCCCTCCGGACAGCGCAGGCGCTCTTGCCGAGCCCAAGCACCCGGCGTAGACCAGTCCCACGGGACAGCGCTCGCACGTTCGACGAGGAACGAAGAACGGGGCAGTGATGCGTAGCACAAGCAACACCATCCGGACACGCAGGACCGTGAAAGCAGCCGCCGCACTCCTGGCGGGAGCCCTCACGCTCTCGCTCACCGCGTGCGGCGGCGACGACGACAAGAGCAGCGGCACCGGAAGCGGCACCGGGACCGAGGACTCCGGCAGCACCCTCACCCTCCCCAAGCTCGACGGCACCAGCCTGGAGGTCGCGGCCGTCTGGACCGGCCCCGAGCAGGCCAACTTCAAGAAGGTCCTGGCGGAGTTCGAGAAGCGCACCGGCGCGAAGGTCACCTTCGTGCCGGCGCAGGACCCGATCATCAACTTCCTCGGGTCGAAGATCGCGGGCGGTCAGCCCCCGGACGTCGCGATGCTTCCGCAGCCGGGCGCGATCAAGCAGGCGGTGGAGAAGAACTGGGCGAAGCCGCTCGGCGCCACCGCGCTCGCGGAACTGAAGAAGAACTACTCCCAGGGCTGGCAGGACATCGGCGCGGTCGACGGCAAGCAGTACGGCGTCTATTACAAGGCCGCCAACAAGTCGCTGGTCTGGTACAACGCGCAGGTCTTCGAGAACGCGGGCGCCACCGAGCCGAAGACCTGGGACGAGTTGCTGACGACCGCGCAGACCGTCTACGACTCCGGCGTCACCCCGTTCTCCATCCCGGGCGCCGACGGCTGGCCGCTGACCGACTGGTTCGAGAACGTGTATCTGTCCCAGGCGGGCCCGGAGAAGTACGACCAGCTGGCCAAGCACGAGATCAAGTGGACGGATCCGAGCGTCACGACCGCGCTCACCACCCTCGCCCAGATCTGGGGCAAGAAGGACTATGTGGCGGGCGGCGCGGACGGAGCCCTGCAGACGCAGTTCCCGAACTCGGTCACCCAGGTCTTCACCGGCGGCGACCAGCCCAAGGCCGCCATGGTCTACGAGGGCGACTTCGTGCAGGTCAACATCGGGCAGACGGACGCGAAGATCGGCACGGACGCCAAGGTGTTCCCGTTCCCGAAGGTCGGTGACACCGCGCCGGTGGTCTCCGGCGGCGACGCGGCCGTCGTCCTGAAGGACTCCGAGGGCGCGCAGGCGCTGGCCACCTTCCTGGCCTCGCCGGACGCGGCGGAGATCCAGGCCAAGCTGGGCGGCTATCTCTCGCCGAACAAGAACGTGGACTTCGCCGCGTACCCGAACGACGTCCAGCGCAAGATCGCCCAGTCGCTGATCGCGGCGGGCGACGACTTCCGCTTCGACATGTCCGACCAGGCCCCGCAGGCGTTCGGCGGCACCCCGGGCAAGGGCGAGTGGAAGGACCTCCAAGACTTCCTGAAGAACCCGACGGACGTGGCCGGCATCCAGCAGAAACTGGAGTCGGACGCGGCGACGGCGTACGGGAACTGATCCGGCGATGACGTCGCCAGCGGCGGCGGGGGCTCCCGGAGCCCCCGCCCCTCCCCGTTCGCGCAAGAGCGTGACCGGCACCCGAAGGACCGTGGCGGCGCTGTTCCTGCTGCCCGCCCTGGTGCTGCTCGGCGCGCTCGTGGTCTACCCGATCGGGTACTCGGTCGTGCGCAGCTTCTACGACCAGTCCGGCGACGGTTTCGCCGGCGTCGACAACTACCAGGCCCTCTTCACCGACGACAGCATCCGCACCGCGCTGAAGAACAACGTGATCTGGGTGGTGTTCGCGCCGACGATCGCGACCGCGCTCGGGCTGATCTTCGCGGTGCTGACCGAACGGGTGCGCTGGGGCACCGCGTTCAAGCTGGTCGTCTTCATGCCGATGGCGATCTCGATGCTCGCCGCCGGCATCATCTTCCGGCTGGTCTACGACCAGGACCCGGACAAGGGCGTCGCGAACGCGGTGTGGGTGGGCGTGCACGACACGTTCGCCGAGTCGTCCGCGTTCCCGAAGGCGCACCCGGGCCGTGACTCGCCGCTGGAGCCCGATCCGGACGACCGGGGCGGCTTCGTCACCAAGTTCCCCGTGCAACTGGGCGACAGCGTCCCCCTCCCGCTGGTCGGCGTCGCCCCCGACCAGCTGCCCGACGGCGCGAAGCGGGCCGTGAAGGCGCAGCCCGAGCTCGGGAAGGTCACCGGCAGCGCCTGGCAGGACTTCACCCGCGGCAAGGGCGTCGGCCTCCTCGGCTCCCCCGACGTGAGCGAACTCGGGTACGCGGGGATGCGGATCGAGGCGGTCAAGGACGGCAAGGTCGTCGCGTCGACGAAGGCCGCCGCCGACGGCACCTTCAGCCTGCCCGAGCAGGCCGACGGCGCCCACCTGCGGCTGCCCGCGAGCAACTTCAAGGAGGCGTACAACGGGCTGGACTGGCTGGGCCCGTCGCTGGTCACGCCGGCGATCATCGGCTCGTACATCTGGATGTGGGCGGGCTTCGCGATGGTGCTGATCGCGGCCGGTCTCGCCGGGGTGCCCAGAGAGCTCCTCGAAGCGGCGCGCGTCGACGGCGCCAACGAGTGGCAGGTGTTGCGCAGGGTCACCGTGCCGCTGCTCGCGCCGGTCCTCGCGGTCGTCGCCGTCACCCTGATGATCAACGTGCTGAAGGTCTTCGACCTGGTCTTCATCATCGCCCCGGGGTCCTCGCAGGACGACGCGAACGTGCTGGCCCTGGAGCTGTACCGCAAGGGCTTCTCCGAGGACCAGCCGGGCATCGCCAGCGCGATCGCGGTGTTCCTGCTGCTCCTGGTGATCCCGGTGATGTGGTTCAACGTACGTCGGCTGAGGCGGGAGGTCAGGCGATGAGCGCGTCGGGCACGGCGGTGACGAAGCGGCTCGCCTGGGTCATGGAGAAGCTCAACGGCGGTCTGGTGCGCGCATTCCTCATCGTCGTCGCGCTGTTCTGGCTGGTGCCGACCATCGGTCTGCTGGTGTCCTCGCTGCGCTCCCCGGAGGACATGAGCGCGAGCGGCTGGTGGGAGGTGTTCAGCAAGCCCTCCCAGCTCACCTTCGACAGCTACCAAAAGCTGCTGGAGAACGGCGACATCACCGACTCCCTCGTCAACACCGTGCTGATCACGGTGCCGGCGACGGTGCTGGTCGTCGTCATCGGCTCGCTCGCGGGCTACGCGTTCGCGTGGATGGAGTTCCCGGGCCGGGACTGGTGGTTCCTGGGCGTGGTGGGGCTGTTGGTCGTGCCCGTGCAGGTGGCGCTGATCCCGATCGCCGAACTGTTCGGCAAGATCGGCCTGTTCGGGAACATCCTGGGCGTGATCGTGTTCCACGTCGGGTTCGGGCTGCCCTTCGCGGTGTTCCTGCTGCGGAACTTCTTCGCGGAGATCCCGCGCGAACTGCTGGAGGCGGCCCGGCTCGACGGGGCCGGTGAACTGCGGTTGTTCGCCCGGGTCGTGCTGCCGCTGGGCGGCCCGGCGATCGCGTCCCTGGGCATCTTCCAGTTCCTGTGGGTGTGGAACGACATGCTGGTCGCGCTGGTGTTCACCAACGCCGACAGCCAGCCGATCACGGTCGCCCTGCAGACCCAGGTCCGGCAGTTCGGCAACAACATCGACGTGCTCGCGCCCGGCGCGTTCATCTCGATGGTGATCCCGCTGGCCGTGTTCTTCGCGTTCCAGCGGCAGTTCGTGACCGGGGTGATGGCGGGCGCCGTCAAATAGCCCTGGATCCTTGAGAAGAGGGGTGGGCCGGGTCATCGGCCCGCCCCTTCACGTTCACCCGAAATCCCCCGTATGCCTCGAAAACCGTAACCGATTCACTCCATCGGCCGTTCCCGGGCAAGGCCCTGTCCACCGTCTCTACCGCCCGCGCCGACCCATGGATGTCCCGTGCCCAGGTTCAGTGTCATCGTCCCCGCGTACAAGGTTCAGGCCTATCTGCACGAGTGCCTCGAATCGGTGCTGTCCCAGTCGTACGCCGATCTCGAGCTGATCGCCGTCGACGACCGTTCGCCGGACTCCTGCGGCGAGATCATCGACGAGTTCGCGGCCCGGGACGCGCGGGTGCGCGCCGTGCATCTGCCGGAGAACGTCGGCCTGGGGCCGGCCCGCAACGCGGGGATGGAGGCGGCGACCGGCGACTACCTGCTGTTCCTCGACTCCGACGACACGCTCACCCCGGACGCGCTGCGCACGATCGCCGACCGGCTGCGGGAGACGGGCGAGCCGGACGTCCTGGTCTACGACTACGCGCGCACGTACTGGACGGGCCGCACCGTGCCCAACAAGTTCGCGGCGCAGCTCAGCGAGGACGGCCCGGCGCCGTTCCGGCTCAAGGACCGTCCGGGGCTGCTCAGGGTGCTGATGGTGGCCTGGAACAAGGCCTACCGGCGGGAGTTCGTCGAGCGCGAGGGCCTGCGCTTCCCGCCCGGCTACTACGAGGACACGCCGTGGACGTACCCGGCGCTGATGGCGGCCGAGACCCTCGCCACGCTGGACCGGGTCTGCGTGCACTACCGCCAGCGCCGCCGGGGCAACATCCTGTCCACCACCAGCCGCGGCCACTTCGACGTCTTCGAGCAGTACGACCGGGTCTTCGCGTTCGTCGAGCGGCGGCCCGAACTCGCCGAATGGCGGCCGGTGCTGTTCCGCCGCATGGTCGACCATCTGTCGACGGTGTTCACCAAGCGCGACCGGCTGCCGCGCGGTACGCGCGCCGAGTTCCTGCGCCTGGCCCGCGCCCACTACCGCCGCTACCGCACCCCGGGCGCCTCGGTCTCGCTGCGCTGCCAGCTGCGCCACACCCTGGTCCACTTCGGCGTGCACCGCACCTACCGGACGCTGCAGGGGGTCATCACCCTGCTCCGGCGCGGGCACAAGACGGCCTCGAAGCTCACCCGGGCCCTGCGGGCGGGCTTCCTCCAGGCCCACTACCGGATCCAGCTGCGGCTGCCGCTGCGCGCCGACCGGGCCGTGTTCGCCGCCTACTGGGGCCGCGGCCACGCCTGCAACCCGGGCGCGTTGGAGGCCGCGTTCCGCACCTTCGCGCCGCAGGTGCGCACGGCGTGGATCGCCCGCCCCGAGCACCAGCCCGCCATCCCGCCGGGACCGCGCCGGGTGCGCCCCGGCACGGCCGCCTACTGGACGGCGCTGGCCCGCTCCAAGTACCTGGTGAACAACGTCAACTTCGACCGGCGGCTGGTCAAGCGCCCCGGTCAGATCTTCGTGCAGACCCAGCACGGCACCCCCCTCAAGCACATGGGCCTCGACCTCCAGGAACGCCCGGCAGCCGCCCGCGACATGGACTTCGCCCGGCTGCTGGGCGGCGTCGACAAATGGGACTACGTGCTGTCCGCGAACCGCCACACCACGCTCACCTGGGAGCGCGTCTACCCGGGCCGCTACGAGACCCTCGAGTACGGCTATCCCCGCAACGACGTGTTCCAGCAGGCGACTTCGGCGGACGTGACCCGGCTGCGCGAGTCGCTCGGCATCCCCCGCGACACGATCGCCGTCCTCTACGCGCCCACCCACCGCGACTACCGCCGCGTCCAGCGCTCCCACCTCGACCTGGAGCGGCTGCTGCGCCGGCTGGGCCCGCGGTTCGTGATCCTGGCCCGCGCCCACTACTGGCAGGAGGCCCCGCCCCTCCGGGAGGTGCCGGGGGTCATCGACGTCAGCGACCACCCGAGCGTGGAGTCCCTGTGCCTGGCCTCGGACGCGCTGGTCACCGACTACTCGTCCCTGATGTTCGACTACGCCAACCTGGACCGGCCGATCGTGATCCACGCCGACGACTGGGAGGCGTACGAGGCGGCCCGCGGCACCTACTTCGACCTGCGGGCCTTCCCGCCCGGCGCGGTCGCGCGCAGCGAGGACGAGCTGATCGACATCTTCGCGACCGGCCACTGGCGCGGCTCCCGCTCGGCCCAGCTGCGCGCCGCGTTCCGCGAGCGGTTCTGCCCCCACGACGACGGCCGCGCCGCCGAGCGGGTCGTCCGGCGGGTGGTGCTGGGCGAGACGGAGCTGCCGGCGATCGTGCCGCTCGCCGAGCGCCGCCCGGTGCCCTCGGCGGCGCAGACGGCGGCCGCGACGCAGCCGGGGCGCGCCCCGAGCGTCGTCGGGCCGCGGCCCTCCACCGAATCCCAGCCGGTCGCCGACACCACCCTCTGAAAGAGAAAGAGCAGCATGCCCCGCTTCAGCATCATCGTCCCGTCGGCGCCCCGGCGGGGCACGCTGGACTCCGTCCTCGCCCAGTCCTTCGGCGACTTCGAGCTGATCCCGGTCGGCGACGCCCCCGCTGCGGACGCCGTGCGGGACTCCCGGGTGGTCCCGGTGCGCTCGTCGCCGTCGTCGGGCCCCGCCGGGGCGCGCAACGCCGGGCTGCGGGCGGCGACCGGTGCGTATCTGCTGTTCCTCGACGGCGACGACTCGCTGGCCCCGGGCGCGCTCGCGACGCTGGACGCCCGGCTCGCCGAGACCGGCGACGTGGACGTCCTGTACGCCGAGCACGAGCGCGTCCCGTGGTGGGACGGCGCGCCGGCCAACCCCGCGGCGGCGCTGCTGGCGACGACCCCGCCGGACGCCTTCTCCCCCGCCGAGGCCCCGCAGCTGACCGGGGTGCGGCTGCCCGCGTGGGGCACGCTCTACCGGCGGTCCTTCCTCGCCGAGCACCGGCTCGCCTTCCCCGACGGGCACTTCACGGACGTCGGCTTCGGCGGCCTTGCCACCGTGCACGCCGAACGGGTCGCGGTGCTGCGCTCGGTCGTCGTCCGGCATCTGCTGCGGCGGCAGGGCGACCCGCAGAACGGGCCGGGCGCGCACCACACGGAGCTTCTGGACCGCACCGAGCTGGTGCTGGACCGGGCGGCCGAGCTCGGGCTGTCCGAGGACCGGTCGGGGCCGCTGTTCGAGCAGCTCTTCGCGGCCGTCCTGAAGACCGCCGCGCATCCCACCCGGCTGCCGCGGCTGCGCCGCCGGGCCTTCTTCCGGCGCGCGGGCCGGCTGTACCGGCGGCATCGCCCGGCCGGTTTCCGCAGGCCGGGCGGGAGTCTGGGGGTGCAGCACCGGCTGCTGGCGGCCGGCGCGTACACGGCGTTCCACGCGCTGCACAGCGCCCGCCGGAAGGCGTCGGCGGCCGGTAGGCGCGTCCCGCGCGCCAAGGGGGCGCGCACCCGCCTGTACTACCGCCGTCAGCTGCGCCGCCCGATCGATCCCGACCTGGCGGTGTACTGCGCCTACTGGGGCCGCGGTTATGCGTGCAACCCGGCCGCGATCCATGCCAAGGCGGCCGAACTCGCCCCGCACCTGCGCTCGGTGTTCCTCGTGGCGGCCGACCAGGTGCACGCGCTGCCCGACGGCGTCGACCACGCCGTCATCGGCAGCCGCCGCTACTGGGAGGTCCTGGCCCGCGCCAAGTACCTGGTCAACAACGCCAACTTCGAGGGGGCCGTCGTCAAACGCCCCGGCAGCGTGCATCTGTCCACGCAGCACGGCACCCCGCTGAAGAGGATGGGCGTCGAGCAGGCCGCGTACCCGGTGGTCGCCGCCGCCACCGGAAGCTTCGACCGGCTGCTCGGCCGGGTCGACCGCTGGGACTACAACCTCAGCTCGAACCGGCTGTCCACCGAGGTGTGGGAGCGGTCCTTCCCGGCCCACTACGAGATGCTCGAATACGGGTATCCGCGCAACGACGTCTACTACACGGCGACCGCGGACGACGTCCGTCGCGTCCGCGAGCGGCTCGGCGTCCCCGAGGGCCGCACCGCGCTGCTGTACGCGCCGACGCACCGCGACCACCACAGCGGGTTCGACGCCCGGCTCGACGTGGAGGCACTGTGCGAGGCCCTCGGCGACGACTTCGTGCTCCTGCTGCGCGCCCACTACTTCTACGACGACGAGCGCGACCGGCCGCGCGACGAGCGGATCATCGACGTCACCGGACACCGCTCGTCCGAGGACGTGTGTCTGGCCGCGGACGCCCTCATCACCGACTACTCGTCGATCGTCTTCGACTACGCCAACCTCGACCGGCCCATCGTCGTGTACGCCGACGACTGGGACGTCTACCGCGAGACGCGCGGAGTGACCTTCGACTTCCTGGGCGCGCCGCCCGGCCCGGTCGCCCGTACCCCCGACGAGCTGGCCGCCGTCTTCCGCTCCGGCCGCTGGGCGGACGCGGAGGCGGCCGAGCTGCGCGCCCGGTTCCGGGCCCGGTTCTGCGAGTTCGACGACGGGCGCGCCGCCGAGCGCGTCGTACGCCGGGTGCTGCTCGGGGAGCCGGCCGAGCGGATCGAGCCCGCCGTGCCGCTCGCCCGCCGCACACCCGCACCCGCCGCCGTGCCGACCGCCGCCGCCGCTACGAGGAGCTGACCTTCGTGCCCCGCTTCAGCGTCATCGTCCCCGTCTTCAAGGTGCAGGGCTTCCTGCGCGAATGCCTCGACTCCGTCCTCGACCAGTCGTTCGACGACGTCGAGGTGATCGCCGTCGACGACTGCTCGCCCGACGGCTGCGGGGCGATCCTCGACGAGTACGCGGCCCGCGACCCGCGCGTGAAGGCCGTCCATCTGCCCGAGAACGTGGGCCTGGGACGCGCCCGCAACGCCGGTCTGCCGCACGCCACCGGGGACTACGTCCTGTTCCTCGACAGCGACGACCGGTACACGCCCGGGCTGCTGCGGGCGGTCGCCGACCGGCTGGAGGCGACCCGCGATCCCGACATCCTGGTCTTCGACCACGTCCGCACCCACTGGTGGGGCCGCGCGGGCCGCAGCGACGCCGCCGACCTCCTCGAACAGGCCGGCGCCGACACGTTCGCGCTGCGCGAGCGCCCCGAGTTCCTGCACCTGTTCCTGGTCGCCTGGAACAAGGCGTACCGCCGGGACTTCTTCCTCGACCACGGCTTCGCATACCGGCCGGGGCTGTACGAGGACGCGCCCGTCACCTACCAGACGATGGTCACGGCGGAGCGGATCGCCTGTCTGGACCGGGTGGGCGTCGAGTACCGGCAGCGGCGGCAGGGGGCGATCACCCGCACCCCCGGCCGCAAGCACTTCGACATCTTCGAGCAGTACGAGGGGCTCTTCGCCTTCCTCGCCGAGCGGCCCGGCCTGGACTGGGCCCGGCCGCTGCTGTTCGAACGGGCGCTGGACCACATGCTGTTCGCCGTGGCCCGCCCGGAACGCGTCCTGCGCGGCGACCGCAGGGAGTTCCACCGGCGGATCCGGGCCTTCTACCGCAGGCACGTTCCGCCGGGGTTCGTCGCGCCCCGGGAGTCCCGCCGCACCGAGATCCGGCTGCTGGCCGCCGCCCCCTACGGCGCCCACCTCGCCCTCGGCGTGCTGCGCCGCGGCCGCCGGGCGGCCGGGCGCAGGGCGCAGCGGCTGCGCGACCTGGTCGTGCGGCGCCTCAAGCGGTCCTGGTACCGGCTGCAGCTGCGGCGGCCCCTCGATCCGGATCTCGCCGTGTACTCCGCCGGGCACAGCCGCACCGTGAACGGCGACCCCCATGCGATCGGCCTGCGGGCCGCCGAACTGGCGCCGCAGGTGCGGGGCGTGTGGGTGGTGCGGCCCGAGGCGGCGGGGCTGGTGCCGCCGGGCACGGAGTATGTGACGACGGGCTCCTGGCGCTACTACCGGGTGATGGCGCGGGCCAAGCACTGGGTCAACGACTGCAACTGGGCCGGTGACCTGGTGAAACGCCCGGGTTCGGTGCATGTCCAGACGCACCGGGGCACGCCGCTCAAGTACATGGCGCTGGACCTGCGCAGCCGTCCGGGGGCCCGGCACGGCACCGACCTCCGGGGCATGCTGCGGCGCAGCGACCGCTGGGACGTCAGCCTGGTGGCCAACCGGCACTCGGAGGAGGTCTGGCAGCAGGCCTACCCCTGCCACTTCACGTCGCTGCGCAGCGGGAGCCCCCGCAACGACGTCCTGGTGGGGGGCGGGGCCGGGCGCGGCGACGCGCTGCGCGAGCGGCTGGGCGTGGAGCCGTCCGAGACGGCGGTGCTGTACGCACCGACGCCGCGCGACTACCGCAAGGGCCGCCATGTGTGGCGGGTCGACCTGGAGGCGCTGGCCGGTTCGCTGGGCCCCGGGTTCCGGCTGCTGGTCCGGCTGCACCCGAGTCTGGCCCGCCATCACGAACGGGCGCTGGTGCTGCGTGATCTGCACCGGTGCGGTGCGCTGACCGACGTCACGGACGAGCCGCACGTCGAGGACGTCCTGCTGGCCTGCGACGCGCTGGTCACCGACTATTCGGCGCTGATGTTCGACTACGCCAACCTGGACCGGCCGATCGTCGTGCACGCCGATGACTGGGCCGCCTACCGGGCGAGCCGGGGTGCGTACTTCGACATCACCGCCGAGCCGCCGGGGCATGTGACGCGCTCCGACGCGGAACTGGCGCAGGTGTTCCGCTCCGGCGCGTGGCAGGACGCCGAGTCGGCCCGGCTGCGGGCGGCGTTCCGGGAGCGTTTCTGCGCGTACGACGACGGACGGGCCGCGGAGCGCGTGGTGCGCCGGATCCTGCTGGGCGAAGCGGAACCGTGCGCGCAGGACGCGCCGGGCGGTGCGGGCGGTGTCGTCCGCATCCCCGCGCCCGTCGACCGCTCGGCGCGGCTGCCCGAGCTCCGCTGACCCGTGCGGCCTAGCTTTCGGGAGCGCGGCGCCGTGACAGGGAAAGCGTGACGAATGCGCCCCTGTCCCCGCACCGTCCGCACCTCCCGCACCGCCCGCGCCTGCTGGCAGGCGACGCCGTACCGGTTCTGCGGAACTCTGGTCTGGCTGGCGATGTCGTTCGTGTACTGGATCGACCCGGCGGGCCGCGCCGCGGTGGCCGGCCCGGTCGGCCTGCTGGTGCTGCTGACCGGGATCGGCCGCTTCACGCGTGTGCTGACGGACCGCCGGTGGGCGCCGGTCCTGGGCTGTCTGTGCGCGGTGGCGCTGCTCTGGGCCGGCGACCTGGGCGAGCGGCCGGCGTTCGCCGTCGGGCTGACCTTCTGGGCGTGGGCGGCGACGGGCACGCGCGCGGGGGCGGTGCGCCGCCCGGTCCGCCATGTCGGGCCGACCGGCCTCGAAAGCCGCTGGGGGTATGCGTGGCTCGGCGCGCTGTACGCGCTGATCCTGCTGGTGGACCGCGTCACGTTCGGTGTGGCGGCGGTCGGGGCGGCGGCCTTCGTCGCCGGGTGGGAACGCGACCGGCGGGCCGCGGTGCTGGGCCGGTGGGCGCTCACCGCGGCGGTGCCGCTGGCGGTCCTGTATCTGCGTCCGCAGCTGGCCGGGCGTGCCCTAAGCCTGACCGGCTACTTCTGGCTGGCGCTGCTCGGGGTGCCCGCGCTGTGGCTGCGGGCCCGGCGGACGAGACGGGCGGCGGCCCGGCCGGTTCCGGCCGAGCCGCACCACTCATCGAACTCCGCCTGCTGACGGCTGTTCCATGGCGACTGTGCGATGAGGACTACTCGATGACGAGGTCGACCTCGATGTTGCCGCGGGTGGCGTTGGAGTAGGGGCAGACCTGGTGGGCCTGCTCGACGAGCTTGCGGCCGGTCTCCGCGTCCACCGAGTCGGGCAGCTCCACGCGCAGGGTCACCTTGAGGGCGAAGCCCTCGCCCTGCTTGCCGATGCCGACCTCGGCGGTCACCGCGGCGTCGCTGACGTCGACCTTCGCGGCGCGGCCGACGAGGCCGAGGGCGCTGCCGAAACAGGCGGAGTAGCCGGCGGCGAACAGCTGCTCGGGGTTGGTGCCCTCCCCGTTGCCGCCCATCTCCACCGGGAGGCTCAGCGCGAGGTCGATCTTGCCGTCGGAGGAGACGGCGCGTCCCTCGCGGCCGTGGGTGGCGGTGGCGACAGCGGTGTAGAGCGCGTCCATGGAAAACCATCCCTCTCAGGTCGTTCCGGCGGCCCGTCCGGCCGCCTCACGGGGATAATTAGAGCACACAATTCAATTGCGCACAATCAAATGGCGCGTAAGGGCTACCCTGGAGACATGACCGCCCCGCTGCCCTCCGTCGGCCAGGAGAACGCCACCGAGAACTGGCTCCGCCTGGACCGCCAGATCTGCTTCTCCCTGCACGCCGCGTCGCGCGCCTTCAACGGCGTGTACCGCGTGATCCTCAAGGACCTCGGGCTCACCTATCCGCAGTACCTGGTGATGCTGGTCCTGTGGGAGGAGGGCCCGCTGCCCGTCAAGAGCCTGGGCGAACACCTGCGCCTGGACTCCGGCACGCTCTCGCCGCTGCTCAAGCGCCTGGAGGCGGCCGGCCTGGTCCGACGCGAACGCAGCGCCCGCGACGAGCGCTCGGTGGAGGTACGGCTGACCGAGGAGGGCGCGGCGATGCGCGACCGGGCCCTGGAGGTGCCGCGCCGGATCATGGGCGCCACCGGCTTCGAACTCGGCGAGATCGGCGCGCTGCGCGAGCGCCTGGACCAGCTCACCGCGGCACTGGACGCGGCGGTGACGCAGGAGACGCCGGAGAGCCGGTAGCGGGCGGCCCCCTCACCTGAGGCACCAAAAGACGTCAACGACCATCAACCCACCCCATGGCGTGCAATGGGGTGCTAAGACATGCCATCACGGGCAATCGACGAGGGGGCGGTCTTCCATGACCTGGTTGATCACGGGCGGCGCCGGTTACATCGGGGCGCACGTCTCGCGCGCGATGACCGAGGCGGGCGAGCGGGCGGTGGTCTACGACGACCTGTCCACGGGCATCGCCGAGCGCGTGCCGGACGACGTGCCGCTGGTGGTGGGCTCGACGCTGGACGCGGAGCGGGTCGCACGCGCCCTGGCCGAGCACTCCGTCAGCGGCGTCGTGCACCTCGCGGCGAAGAAGCAGGTCGGGGAATCGCTGCAGCGGCCGCTGCACTACTACCGGGAGAACATGGAGGGCCTCAGAGTCCTCCTGGAGGCGGTGACCGCCGCCGGCGTGCCGTCCTTCGTGTTCTCCTCCTCGGCCGCGGTGTACGGCATGCCGGACGTGGACCTGGTCACCGAGGACACCCCCTGCGTCCCCATGTCGCCGTACGGCGAGACGAAGCTGGCCGGCGAGTGGCTGGTCCGGGCGACCGGCCGGGCCACGGGCCTGTCCACCGCCGCGCTGCGCTACTTCAACGTGGCCGGCGCGGCCCGCGCGGACCTCGCGGACGCGGGCGTGTCCAACCTCATCCCGATGATCTTCGAGAGGCTCACCGAGAACGCGCCGCCGCGCATCTTCGGCGACGACTACCCGACCCCCGACGGCACCTGCGTCCGCGACTACATCCACGTCGTCGACCTGGCGGAGGCCCATGTCGCCACGGCCCGCGCGCTGGCGGCCGGCCCCGGCCGTGAGCTGATCCTCAACATCGGCCGCGGACAGGGCGTCTCGGTACGCGAGATGATCGACCGGGTCAACGCGGTCACCGGCCACGACCGCCCGCCGACGGTCGCCCCCCGCCGCCCCGGCGACCCGGCCCGCGTCGTCGCCGCCGCCGACCGCATCACCGACGAACTGGGCTGGAAGGCCACCCACGACATCCACGACATGATCACCTCAGCCTGGTCCGGCTGGCTACGCCTGCACCCACAGGCGGCTCGGGCGTAACGCCGCAACCGGCGCCAGACAGGCACGGGGCAGACGCCAGACAGACGCGGGACAGGCGCGCGAGCGGCCTCATAGGCTGCCCGCATGATCGACTCCGCAGCCGGCCCCGACCGTCAGAGCCCGCGCCCCTCGCACCGAGCCGTCGGCTGTGTCGTCGGCTCCGCCGTCGGGGACGCGCTGGGCGCGCCCTTCGAGTTCGGGCCGGAGGGCGCGTTCCGCGAGCGCTTCCCGTCCGCCGGGCACGGGGGCGAGATGTGCGGGGGCGGCGGCTGGGACCCCGGGGAGGCGACCGACGACACGCAGATGGCCGTCCTCGTCGGGGAGTCGCTGCTGGAGCGCGGCGGACTGGACCCCGCGGACGTCTTCCGGCGGTTCCGGCGCTGGGCCGCCGCAGACCCCAAGGACATCGGGCTGCAGACCGAGGCGGTCCTGACCAGCGGCGACCCCTGGGACACGGCCGCCGCCCTGCACTTCCAGACGAGTCAACGCGGGGCGGGCAACGGGTCGTTGATGAGGGCGGCCACCTCCGCCGTGTACTTCGCGCCCCAGGGCCGCGCGGCGACCATGGACGCGGCCCGCAGGCTCGCCGCGCTCACCCACGGGGACCGCGCGGCCTGGGAGGGCACGGCCGTCCTCCACGAGCTGGTGCGGATCGCCCTCACGGGAGCCGACCCGCTGCCCGCGCTCCCGGAGATCCTCGCCGAGGTCCACCCCGACCACCGGGAGCGCTACGCGGTCGTCCTGGCCCCGGACTGGCATCCCGACCTCGCCACCGAGTTCAACGGAGCGGTGTGGCCCTGTCTCGGCTCCGCGGTCTGGGCGCTGCGCACGACCTCCGGCTTCGAGGGCGCTCTCCGGGCCGCCGTCGATCTCGGTGGCGACACCGATACCGTCGCGGCGGTGACGGGGGCGCTCGCCGGGGCCGTTCATGGGGTCGGCGGTGTTTCGCGGGGGTGGGCGGACGCGTTGCACGTGCCGCTGCCCGGGTTCGGGGGCCGGGTGCTGCGGCTGCCCGAACTCGCCGGGCTGGCCGGGCGGTTGGAGGAGGCGGGTCAGGCGTTGTTGAGGTAGGCCAGCACGGCCAGCACCCGCCGGTGTCCGGTGTCGCTCGCCGGGAGGCCCAGCTTCAGGAACACATTGCCGATGTGCTTGCTGACGGACCGCTCGGTGATGACGAGGGTGTCGGCGATGGTCGTGTTGTCGCGGCCCTCCGCCATCAGCTTCAGCACCTCGCGCTCGCGCGGGGTGAGCGATTCCAGCGGCGAGTCGCGGCGACGGGTCAGCAACTCGGTGACGACCTCGGGGTCGAGCGCCGTGCCGCCGGAGGCGACCCGCTCCAGCGCGTCGAGGAACTCGTCCACCCGGCCCACGCGGTCCTTCAGCAGATAGCCGACCCCGCTCGCGCCCCCGCCCAGCAACTCGGCGGCGTAGGACTCCTCGACGTACTGGGAGAGCACCAGCACCGGCAGGCCGGGCAGCTTCTCGCGGGCCTCCAGCGCGGCCCGCAGCCCCTCGTCGCGAAAGCCCGGCGGCATCCGCACGTCGAGCACCGCCACGTCCGGCCGGTGTTCGAGCAGCGCCGGGAGGACCTCGGGGCCGGAGCCGGCGACGGCGACCACCTCGTGCCCGGCCGACGTCAGCAACAGGACCAGACCCTCCCTCAGCAGGGCGTTGTCCTCGGCCAGGACGACTCTCATACCGACTCGGCTCCCCTCACAGCGCCTTGATGGCCTCGGCGGTCGCCCGCGCCAGCGCGCCCAGATACCCCTTGGGCAGCTTCGGACTGCGGATCACCACCGAACGCCAGTAAAGCGGACCGGAGATCAGATCGAGCGCCAGGTCCTGATTCAGCCCCTCGCGGATCTCGCCGCGCTCGACCGCCGCCGCCACGATCCTCAGGGCCACGCCCTCCTGACCCTCCTGCAGCGCCTTCTGCAGGGCCTCGGCGATCTCGGGGTTGCGGGCCGCCTCGGCCTGGAGGTCCGGGATGATCTGCGAGGCCACCGGGTGCCGCAGCGCCCGCGAGCTCACCTCGTAGAGCATCCGCAGATCGCCCTCCAGGCTGCCCGTCTCCGGGGCCGGCAGCCCCTGCACGGCGATCACCGAGACGATGTCGAGGACGAGGTGCAGCTTGGAGCGCCAGCGCCGGTACACCGCGGTCTTGCCCACACCGGCCCGACGGGCGATGCCCTCGATGGACATCCGGGCATAGCCGACGGTCGCGAGCTCCTCGAACACGGCGGCCCGGATGGCCTCCGTCACATCCTCGCGGAGCACGGCCGCGCCCGCGGGCGCCCGGCGGCGCGGGCGCGCCTGGGGTCCATCGGCGTTCGTCGCGTTCGTCGTCATACGGACCAGCATAGGGCGTTACGACGAAACGGTTGCGTTCCGGCGTCAACTCGGCCTACTCTCACGTTGCGACGATACGGTCCCGTTCCGACGTAAGAAAACGTAAAGAAAAGCGTAAGGAAACGTCGGGGAGCACGGAACTCCGGACGCCCGCACCCCCTCCCCCCGAGTGAAAGCAGCGGATGTGAGTCAGGTCCTCCACACACCGCCCCGGACGACGGCCGCCGTGCCCGACGGCGACCTCGCGGCCCTCGCCGCCCGTCACGGCCTCACGGTCAGCGGCGCCCGCCCCACCCTGCCGGAGTACATCGGCCAGCTCTGGGCGCGCCGCCACTTCATCACCGCCTTCGCCACCGCCAAGCTCACCACGACGTACAGCCAGGCGAAGCTGGGCCAGGTCTGGCAGGTGATGACCCCCCTGCTGAACGCGGCGGTCTACTACTTCATCTTCGGCGTCCTGCTGGACACCAAGCGAGGCGTGGCCGACTTCATCCCGTTCCTGGTCACCGGCGTGTTCGTGTGGACCTTCACGCAGACCTCGATCATGACCGGCACCCGGGCCATCTCCAGCAACATCGGCCTGGTCCGGGCCCTGCACTTCCCGCGGGCCGCGCTGCCGATCTCGTTCTGTCTGCAGCAGCTGCAGCAACTGCTGTTCTCGATGGCCGCCCTGGTGTTCATCCTGCTCGCCGTCGGCGTGCCGCCGTCCCCCTCCTGGATCCTCGTCGTCCCGGCGCTGACGCTACAGTTCGTCTTCAACGCGGGCGTCTCGATGATCATGGCCCGGCTGGGCGCCAAGACGCCGGACATCGCCCAGCTGATGCCGTTCCTCCTGCGCACCTGGATGTACATCTCGGGAGTGATGTGGAGCATCGACAACCTGATCGACAAGCACGCCGGCATGCCGCCCTGGGTCGCCGACCTGCTCAGGGCCAACCCCGCCGCCGTCTACATCGACCTGATGCGCTTCGCCCTGATCGACACGTTCCCCGCGAGCCAGCTGCCGCCCCACGTGTGGCTGGTCGCGACCGGCTGGGCGCTGCTCGCCGGCGTCGGCGGGTTCATCTACTTCTGGAAGGCTGAGGAGACGTACGGCCGTGGCTGACAACGCAAACCGCACCGCCCCGCAGGACATCGCCGACATCACCGCCGAGCGCGCCCCCACCGTCATCGCCGACAGCGTCGACATCGTCTACCGCGTCAACGGCACCGTCGGCGGCAAGGGCAGCGCGACCGCCGCCCTCAACCGGATCGTGCGCCGCAAGCAGGCCGACAAGGTGTCCGGCGTCCGCACCGTGCACGCCGTCAAGAACGTCTCCTTCGTCGCCTACAAGGGCGAGGCGATCGGCCTCATCGGCACCAACGGCTCCGGCAAGTCGACCCTGCTCAAGGCCATCGCCGGGCTGCTCCCGGTGGAGCGCGGCAGGATCTACACCGACGGACAGCCCTCCCTCCTCGGCGTCAACGCCGCCCTGATGAGCGATCTGACGGGCGAGCGCAACGTCTACCTCGGCGGTCTGGCCATGGGCATGACCCGGGAACAGATCAAGGAGCGCTACCAGGAGATCGTCGACTTCTCCGGCATCAACGAGAAGGGCGACTTCATCTCCCTGCCGATGCGCACGTATTCCTCCGGCATGGGCTCCCGGCTGCGCTTCTCCATCGCCGCCGCCAAGGACCACGACGTCCTGCTCATCGACGAGGCCCTGGCCACCGGCGACGCCAAGTTCCGCAACCGCTCCGCGGAGCGCATCCGTCAGATGCGGGAGCACGCGGGCACGGTGTTCCTCGTCAGCCACAGCAACAGCTCGATCCTCGACACCTGCGAGCGGGCCCTGTGGCTGGAGCGCGGCGAACTGCAGATGGACGGAACCGCGGAAGAGGTCATCAAGGCGTACGAGGCCTTCACCGACCCCAAGGCCAAGAAGAAGCCCGCGGCGGCCGCCAAGTAGCCCGTCCGGGCCGTGAGCCCGGACCGCTCGACACACGACAAGGGCGCCCCCCGACGGATCGGGGGGCGCCCTTGTGGCGTCAGCCGCCCGGGCCCACGGCCCGGGCAAGGCGGCCTACGAGTGCGACCGCAGCAGCGTGCGCATCGTCCGCATGGCCACCGACAGGTTGGCCAGGTCGAACGTCTCCGAGCCCTGGATCTCGTCCAGCGTGGCCCGCGCGCGGCCCAGGATCGCCGCGTTCTTCTCCTCCCACGCCTTGAAGCGCTGCTCGGGCGTCGAGCTGCCGTTGCCGACGGCCAGGACGTCCGCGGTCACCGCCGAGTGCGCCGCGTACAGGTCCTCGCGGATGGAGGCGCGCGCCATGGACTGCCAGCGGTCCGAGCGCGGCAGCTCGATGATGCGGTCCATCAGCTGGGTGATGTGCAGCCGGTCGGCGAGGTCGTAGTACACCTCGGCGACCTCCAGCGGGTCGCGGCCCATGCGGTCGGCCACCGAGACGATGTCCAGCGCCGGGAACGCCGACGAGAACCCGGCCACCCGGGTGGCCAGCTCGTCCGGGACCCCGGCGGCGGTCAGCTCGTCGTAGATCCGCTGCCACCACTCCAGGTCCGCGCCGCGCAGCAGCTTCGTCAGCTGCGACCACACCTGCTCGACGCGCTCGGCGAAGAAGTCGACCGTCTCGGCGAGCTGCAACGGCTGCGGCCGGTTGTTCAGCAGCCAGCGCGTGCCGCGCTCGACGAGCCGCCGCGAGTGCAGCCGGATCCGGGTCTGGACGGCGGCCTCGACCCGGTTGTCCAGGCCTTCCACCCCGTCCCACACCGGGGCCGAGCGGAAGATCGCCCGGGCCGCGGTCTGGGCCCGCACGATCTCCTCCAGCGACGCGCCCGTCTCCTCGCGCAGCCGGTGCAGATACGTCGTCCCGCCCGTGTTGACCGTGTCGTTGACCAGCACGGTCGTGGTGATCTCACGGCGCAGCGGGTGCGTGTCGATGCCCTCGGCGAACCGCTCGCGCAGCGCCGTCGGGAAGTACGCGTGCAGCAGGCTGCGCAGGTACTCGTCGTCGGGCAGCGAAGTGGCCAGCAGTTCGTCCGAGACCGTGATCTTCGTGTAGGCGAGCAGGACGGCCGTCTCCGGGCTGGTCAGGCCCTGGCCGGAGCCGAGACGCTCACGGATCTGCCGGTCGGTGGGCAGGAACTCCAGCGCCCGGTCCAGATGGCCCGCCCGCACCAGGTGGCGCATGAAGCGCTGCTGGGCATGGAGCATGTCCTTGGACTGGGCGAGCGCGTTGGCGATCGCCGTGTTCTGCGCGTAGTTGTTGCGCAGGACGAGCGCGCCGACCTCGTCGGTCATCTCCGCGAGCAGCTTGTTGCGCTGCTTGACCGTCATGTCGCCCTCGGCGACCAGGCCGTTGAGCAGGATCTTGATGTTCACCTCGTGGTCGGAGGTGTCCACGCCCGCGCTGTTGTCGATGGCGTCCGAGTTGATCCCGCCGCCGCGCAGCGCGAACTCGATCCGGCCGAGCTGGGTCAGGCCCAGGTTGCCGCCCTCGCCGACGACCTTGACGCGCAGGTCGGCGCCGTCCACCCGGATCGGGTCGTTGGCCTTGTCGCCGACGTCGGCGTTCGACTCGGTGCCCGACTTCACGTAGGTGCCGATGCCGCCGTTCCACAGCAGATCCACCGGCGCCCGCAGGATCGCCTTCATCAGGTCGGCCGGGGTCAGCTTGGCGACGCCCGCCTCGATGCCGAGGGCCTCCCGGATGTGCCCGCCCACCGGGATCGACTTCGCCGTGCGCGGGAAGACGCCGCCGCCCGCCGACAGCAGGCCGGTGTCGTAGTCGGCCCAGCTGGAGCGGGGCAGCTCGAACAGCCGGCGGCGCTCGGCGTAGGAGGTCGCCGCGTCCGGGGTCGGGTCGATGAAGATATGCCGGTGGTCGAAGGCGGCGACCAGGCGGATGTGCTCGGAGAGCAGCATGCCGTTGCCGAACACGTCACCGGACATGTCGCCGATGCCGACGACCGTGAAGTCCTCGGCCTGCGTGTTCACGCCCAGCTCCTGGAAGTGCCGCTTCACGGACTCCCAGGCGCCGCGGGCGGTGATGCCCATGCCCTTGTGGTCGTAGCCGGCCGAGCCGCCGGAGGCGAAGGCGTCCCCGAGCCAGAAGTCGTACGACTGCGCGACCTCGTTGGCGATGTCGGAGAACGTCGCCGTGCCCTTGTCGGCCGCGACCACCAGATAGGTGTCGTCCTCGTCGTGCCGCACGACGTCGGCCGGCGGCACGACCTCCCCGCCGACCATGTTGTCGGTGATGTCGAGCAGCGCCGAGATGAACGTCTTGTAGCTGGCGATGCCCTCGGCCAGCCACGCGTCACGGTCCTCGGCCGGGTCGGGCAGCTGCTTGGCGACGAAGCCGCCCTTGGCGCCGACCGGCACGATGACGGTGTTCTTCACCATCTGCGCCTTGACCAGGCCGAGGACCTCGGTGCGGAAGTCCTCCCGCCGGTCCGACCAGCGCAGGCCACCGCGCGCGACCTTCCCGAACCGCAGGTGCACGCCCTCCACCTGCGGCGAGTACACCCAGATCTCGAACGCGGGCCGGGGCGCCGGCAGGTCCGGGATGGCCTGCGGGTCGAACTTCATGGACACGTAGTCGTGCGGCAGGCCGCCGACCCGCTCCTGGAAGAAGTTCGTGCGCAGCGTCGCCTTGATGACCGTCAGGAACGAGCGCAGGATCCGGTCCTCGTCGAGCGAGGCCACCTGGTCGAGAGCGGCTTCGAGCTCCTCCAGCAGGGCGTCGACGATCTCGTGCCCGGCGCGCTGGCGGTCCGGCGACATCCGCGCCTCGAACAGCGACACCAGCAGCCGGGTCGTGTGCACGTTCGTGCGGAGGGTGTCCTCCATGTAGTCCTGGCTGAACGTGGACCCGGCCTGCCGCAGGTACTTGGCGTACGCGCGCAGCACCATCGCCTGCCGCCAGTTCAGCCCGGCGCCCAGCACCAGCGCGTTGAACCCGTCGTTCTCCGCCTTGCCGGTCCAGGTCGCCGAGAACGCCTCCTGGAACCGCTCGCGCCCGCCGTCGCCGAGGAGGTCACCGCCGGAACCGGCCAGTGACTTGGGGATGCGCAGACCGAAGTCGTAGATCCACGAGTTGCTGCGGTCCACGCAGCGCAGCTCGTACGGCCGCTCGTCGATCACCTCGACGCCGAGGCGGTTGAGCACCGGCAGCACCGCCGACAGGGAGATCGCGTCGCCCTTGCGGTAGATCTTGAAGCGGCGCTCGTCGGGCGCGGCGCCCACCGGCTCGTACAGGCTGAGCGAGAAGGTCTGCTCCCCGCTGAGCCGCTCCAGATGGACCAGGTCGGCGACCGCCGCGCGCGGGGTGTGGTCGGCCTTGTAGCCCTCGGGGAAGGCGTTGCTGTAGCGCCGCAGCAGCTCGGCGGCCCGCTCCTCGCCGCACTCGGCGTTCATCGCCTCGGCGAAGGCGTCGGCCCAGGACCGGGCGGCCTCGACGAGCCTCGCCTCGATGCGGTCCTTGTCGGCGTCGGACAGCTCGGGCAGCTCGGTGCCCTGCGGGACCCGGACGACGAAGTGCAGCCGGGACAGGATCGACTCGGTGTTCCAGGCGCTGAAGTCGACGCTGGTCCCGCCCAGCTCCTCCTTCAGGATGTCGATGATCCGCAGCCGCACCCCGGTCGTGTACCGGTCACGCGGCAGGTAGACGAGCGCGGAGTAGTAGCGCCCGTACTCGTCCTGCCGCAGATAGAGCCGCAGCCGCCGCCGCTCCTGCAGGTACAGCACGGAGGTGACGATGGCCCGCAGCTCGTCCACCGGAGTCTGGAACAGCTCGTCGCGCGGGTAGGTCTCCATGATCTGGAGCAGATCGCGCCCGTCGTGGCTGTTGGGCGAGAAGCCGGCGCCCTTGAGCACGTCCTGGACCTTGCGCCGCACGACCGGCACCCGCACCACGGACTCGGTGTAGGCGGCGGAGGAGAACAGCCCGAGGAAGCGCCGCTCGCCGACGACGTTCCCGTCGGCGTCGAACTTCTTCACGCCCACGTAGTCGAGATACGACGGCCGGTGCACGGTGGCCCGGCTGTTGGCCTTGGTCAGCACCAGCAGCTTGTGCTCACGCGCCTTGGCCCGCGCATCGGCCGGGAGCCGCTCGAAGGACGGGCTGACGGGGTGGCCGTCGCCCTCGGAGTGGTGCGGGTCGGACCGCAGGATGCCGAGCCCGGTCCCGGGGACGGCGGCGAGGCAGTCGTCGCCCCGCAGCTCGTACTCGCGGTAGCCGAGGAAGGTGAAGTGGTCGGCGGCCAGCCAGCGCAGCAGCTCGCCGGCCTCGTCGATGTCGGGCCGCGCCAGATCGCCGGGCGCGGGCTCCTCCTGGAGGTGATCGGCGACCCGCAGCGCGGTGTCCCGCATCTTCTCCCAGTCCTCGACGGCCTCCCGGACGTCGGAGAGCACCCGCAGCAGATCGTTGGTGATCTGCTTCAGATCGGCGCGGTCGGTCTCCCGGTCGATCTCGACATGGATCCACGACTCGACATGCCCGTCGTGCGGCAGCTCCGCGGGGGCGGGCGGAACGCTCAGCACCTCGACGAGCTTGCCGGCCACATCACGCCGCACGACGACCTGCGGATGGATGACGAGGTGGATCCCCCGCCCCTGCCGGGTCAGCTCGTTGGTGACGGAGTCGACGAGGAACGGCATGTCGTCGGTGACGACCTCGACCACGGAATGGCTGTTGGTCCACCCGTTCTCCTCGACCGTGGGCGTGTGCACCCGCACATTGGCGGTGCCCTGCGGCCGGTTCTCGGCGAGCCGGTAATGCGAAAGCGCCGCTCCGAAGACGTCGACCGGGTCGCGGTCGCTCAGATCCTCCTGGGCGGTGTGCAGGTAGTAGCGCTGGAGGAACGCAAGAAGAACATCATGATCCGGACTACCTGGCGTGCCTGGGGCGCCGCCTGGCGTGCCCTCGCCCGTCGTCCCGGTCGGTAGGTGCCCCCCGACCGGACTGTTCTCAGCGACCCGGGCCGCCCTCTCGAGCAGCTCGGCCTTGGCTTCGTCCAGCTTGGTCTGCATTGTCCTCTGACTCCTGTCGCGCGCCGTTGCGTGACGTAGAAGGAAGTACGGTCTCTTCCCCTGCGGCTCGACGCCACGGCCCGGGGTCTCCGGTCTGCTTCGACGCTATGCCGCAAGGTGAGATGAGCGGGGGCTTATCAGCCATTCTCGACACCACCAGGAGGTGTGACGCTGCTCTCCGCGTCGCTCTCGTCCCGGGTGTGCACGGCGTCCTGGAGCCCCTTGCGCCCCGGCCCCGCCCGCGCCGACCAGCGTCCGCCACCCGGCCGCGGAGATGGTCCGCAAGCACCGGGCGCAGGGCAGAGGCGACAACGCCCCCGCGAGATATCGCGCTGATCACGCCACTAAGGCTATCTCCCCCCACGGCCCCGCCGTCATGAGCCGTATGTGTACAAAACATGGCCACAAACTTTGCCGTTCTGCACAGAACGGGGGGCACCGGCGGAAAGCCCTGCCGGGTCCCAGGGGCTCCGCCCCTGGGATGGGACGGGTAGGGGCGGCGGGGGCGAGAAAAAGTCGACGCCGCCCTCCCACCGCGGGACGCTGAAAGAGCGCCCCCTCTTGGCAACCGCACCCCCAAGAGGCACGTTGCAAACGACCCCGCACGCCCGAGAGGAGCCGCCCACCATGCCCGCGAAAATCCTCATCGTCACCGGCGACGCAGCAGAGTCCCTGGAAGTCCTCTACCCCTACCAACGCCTCCAGGAGGAAGGCTACGAAGTCCACATCGCCGCCCCCACCCGCAAAAAGCTCCAGTTCGTCGTCCACGACTTCGAACCCGGCTTCGACACCTACACCGAGAAGCCCGGCTACACCTGGCCCGCCGACCTCGCCTTCTCCGAGGTCGACCCCGGTCAGTACGCCGCGATCGTCATCCCCGGCGGCCGCGCCCCCGAGTACCTCCGCAACGACCCGGAACTCCGCAAGATCCTCAAGTCGTTCTTCGACGCCGACAAGCCCGTCGCCCAGATCTGCCACGGCCCCCTGCTCACCGCGGCCGCAGACGCCCTCCGCGGCCGACGCGTCACCGCCTACCCGGCCCTGGAGCTGGACATGCAGTCGGCCGGCGCCACCTTCCAGGACGCCGAGGCAGTCGTCGACGGCACCCTCGTGTCCGCCCGCGCCTGGCCCGACCACTCCGCCTGGATGCGCGAGTTCCTGAGCGTGCTCCGCGCAAAGGCCCCGGCGACCTGACCCGCACCCACGACCGCACAAGGAACCCGAGCCCAAGCCCGAGAACCCCAGGAAGCCTCAGGAAACCCCAGGAAACCCCGGCCGAACCGACGGAGTCCTACGCCGCGGCCAACCGCCCCGCGACCTCGACCGCCTCCCCCAGCGTGTCCACCACCGGCACCCCCACCCCCTCCAGGCTGGCCCGGCTGTGCGACCCGCCGGTGTACAGCACGGCCCGCGCCCCCACATGCAGCGCGGCGACCGCGTCGTCCGCCGCGTCCCCGATCACCACCGTGCGCTCCGGCTCGACCTGGTTCAGCGCTCGCAGATGCCGCACCATGTGCTCGGCCTTGCTGCCCCCGGAGGGCCCGGTCCGCCCGTCGACCCGTACGAAGTGCGGCTCGATCCCGAAGCCCCGGACCAGCGGCACGAGTTCCTCGTGCACGTACATGCTCAGCAGGGACTGACTGTGCCCCGCCGACCGCCACCCCGCGAGCAGTTCCTCCACGCCCTCGGTGAGCCCGCACCGCACCCGGTGCTCGGCGTAGTACCGGTGGAAGATCTCGTCCATGACCTCCCACTCGGCGTCCGTCGGCAGCCGCCCCATCAGCCGCTCGTAGAACTTCGGCACCGGCACGCAGTACAGCGCCCGGTATTGCTCCAGCGTGAGCGGCTCCAGCCCCAGCTCGGCGAATGCCGCGTTCGTCGCCCCGATGATCGCGTCGTTGTCGTTGAGCAGTGTCCCGTTCCAGTCCCAGACGATATGCGCCGCTTCGTGCTTCCCCATGCCTGCAAACGTACCCGCCGCCACTGACAATCAAGTGAGCGAACTCGACACAGACTCAGCACGAGCTCGACGCGAGCCCAGGACACCCCCCACCGCTGGAGCTCAGCCCGAGCCCAGCCCGGCCCGGCCCAGCGCCGAGCTCAGTCCCCCGAACCCACCAGGCCCGCGATCTCCTGCGGGGCGAACCACAGCAGCTCATGGTCCTCGGCCCCGTCCACGACGAACTGCGCGTCGTCGTCCCCGCCGTCCGCCGCCGCGAGCGCCCGCGCGCCCGCGCGCACGTCCGCCTCCACCTGCGCGTCCCCGGCGTCGACGTGCACCGCCGCCGCCTTGGCCAGCGTCACGACGCCGCTCACCCGCACCTCGCCCAGCGCCGCCGGATCCAGCCCGCGGTCGGGGTCCACGGCGGTCGCGCGGTCGGGTACGTCCACGGCGACCACGACCCGCCGCCGAGGGGCGCCCGGATCCGCCGCCAGCAGTCGCAGCGAGGCCAGCGCGGCCCTGCTGAGCGCCGCGTACTCCAGCTCCTCCAGGTCGTCGGAGAGATACCACTCGCGCAACGCGGGCGTGACGGCGTACGCGAGGAGCGGCCCGGATCCCGGCTCACCCGTCAGCCCGCCCGTCTTGTGCGCCTCGGCGAGAGCGGGGAGGGTCAGGGGGACGTAGACACGCATGGGTGGCCGCTCTCTTCGTGGTCGCAGGCTCGGACTCGGCCCCCGGGAGGGCGGTTCCACGCCTCCCTGAGGGCCTTCAGGATACGTGCGGACGTCCCCTTTCGGGTCCCTGCCCCGACCCCCGCAGACGTCAACCCCACACCCCGGAACTCACACGGCCACCCCCTGTGACCCCGGGCTTTCCGCACCCTCGCCCACCCCTGATAGGTGAACTTCCCGGGCCCCCACCACAGGCGCAGCGCCCGCTTGCCCCCACGGACGGCGACCCCGTACAAGATCCGCAACGGCAAGTTACCGAGCGGTAGCCGACCGGAGTCGCCCACCCACGCCGCCCACCGAACGGGGACCCCCATGAACAAGGTCATGACGAGGACGCAGGCCCACCCCGGCACCCGCCCTCCCGGCCGCCGCGACACCCGCCGCCCCGCCGGCGCCCCACCCCGCAACACCGCCAACGGCGCCCCGCGCACGCCCCCGAACGGCAGCCGACCGCCCGGCGCACCCGGCACCACCTCCCCCACCCGCGCCCGCCCCACCGACAACCGCCCCACCACCCCCCGTCCCCTCACCCACGCCCCCGCCGCCCCCACCGTCCCCGCGCAGACCCCCCGCCGCCCCCTCACCCAGCCCCGCCCCACCGACCTCTTCGCCGACCGCCTCCTGGCCGTCCTGACCGGCCGACGCCCCGTCCACTTCATGCTCCGGCACACCCTCGGCCGCGCCTACGACGACCTCGCCCACCTCGCCGAACGCGGCCCGCTGCGCACCACCGCCCACGGCGCCCGCCCCGTCGTCCGCGACATCGGCTACTACGTCCCGCGCCCCGGCGCCATCGAGGCCTTCGCCCGCATCGGCGCCGGCGACCGCCTCCGCGCGATGGCCTTCCGCCTGGAACTCGGCACGGACCGCCGCTGGCGCTGCACCGCGGTCGAAGTCGACGGCACCCGCAGGCCCCACCCCCAGGACGACTGAGGCGGCCACCGTCGCCACCGTCACCCGCCACGCAAAAGGCCGGGCCACCCAAAGGTGACCCGGCCCCTCAAGCCGCTGCGCAACCCACGGCGCCACCGGCAACCGTGACTACTTCTTCCTACTTCTTACGACGCCGCCCGGCCTTCGCCTGCTTGCGGCGCTCCGCGCGCGTGAGACCGTCGGCCTCCGAGCGGACCGGCTCGTCGTCGTCACTCTCGAAGTCGCCCTCGATCGTGCCGCCCTCCCCGTCCACCGTCGGCGCCGAGAAGTGCAGCTGACGGCGCTGAGGCGCGTCCAGCCCCTTCGCACGGATCTCCGGACGCGAACCCGCCTGCGCCGGCACCACGTCCTGCTTCTCCATGTCGACCGGCTCGCGGTCCGCGACCTCGACCTCCTCGACCTGCTGCTCGACCTGGACCTCCAGGTTGAACAGGTAGCCGACGGACTCCTCCTTGATGCCGTCCATCATCGCGGAGAACATGTCGAAGCCCTCGCGCTGGTACTCGACCAGCGGGTCCTTCTGCGCCATCGCACGCAGGCCGATGCCCTCCTGGAGATAGTCCATCTCGTAGAGGTGCTCACGCCACTTGCGGTCCAGCACCGACAGCACGACCCGGCGCTCCAGCTCACGCATGATCTCGGAGCCGAGGTGCGACTCCCGCGACTCGTACTGCTCGCGAATGTCGTCCTTGATGGACTCGGAGATGAACTCGGCGGTCAGACCGGCCCGGTCACCGGCCGCCTCCTCCAGCTCCTCCACCGTGACCTTCACCGGGTAGAGCTGCTTGAACGCGCCCCACAGCCGGTCCAGGTCCCAGTCCTCCGGGAAGCCCTCGGCGGTCTCCGCGCCGACGTACGCGTCGATCGTGTCGTCCATGAAGTGCTGGATCTGCTCCTGCAGGTCCTCGCCCTCCAGGACGCGACGCCGCTCGCCGTAGATGACCTCACGCTGCCGGTTGAGCACCTCGTCGTACTTCAGGACGTTCTTACGCGTCTCGAAGTTCTGCTGCTCCACCTGCGACTGCGCCGACGCGATCGCGCGCGTGACCATCTTGTTCTCGATCGGCACGTCGTCCGGCACATTCGCCATCGACATCACGCGCTCGACCATCTGCGCCTTGAACAGCCGCATCAGGTCGTCGCCCAGCGACAGGTAGAAACGGGACTCGCCCGGGTCGCCCTGCCGGCCGGAACGACCGCGCAGCTGGTTGTCGATACGCCGCGACTCGTGCCGCTCGGTGCCGAGGACATAGAGCCCGCCGAGGTCCTTGACCTCCTCGAACTCCGCCTTGACGGCCTTCTCCGCCTTCTCCAGCGCGGCAGGCAGCGCAGCGGCCCACTCCTCGATGTGCTCCTCGGGGTCGAGACCGCGCTGCCGCAGCTCCGCCTCGGCGAGGTCGTCGGGATTGCCGCCGAGCTTGATGTCCGTACCACGGCCGGCCATGTTCGTCGCGACCGTCACCGCGCCCTTGCGGCCGGCCTGGGCGACGATCGTCGCCTCACGGTCGTGCTGCTTCGCGTTCAGCACCTCGTGCTGGATGCCCCGCTTGGACAGCTGCTGCGACAGGTACTCGGACTTCTCGACCGACGTCGTGCCGACGAGGATCGGCTGACCCTTCTCGTGCTTCTCGGCGATGTCGTCGACGACCGCCTCGAACTTCGCGACCTCGGTGCGGTAGATCAGGTCCGACTGGTCCTTGCGGATCATCGCCCGGTTCGTGGGGATCGGGACCACGCCGAGCTTGTAGATCTGGTGGAACTCGGCGGCCTCGGTCATCGCCGTACCGGTCATGCCCGAGAGCTTGCTGTAGAGGCGGAAGAAGTTCTGCAGGGTGATCGTGGCGAGCGTCTGGTTCTCGTCCTTGATGTCCACCCCTTCCTTCGCCTCGATCGCCTGGTGCATGCCCTCGTTGTAGCGGCGGCCCGCGAGGATACGACCCGTGTGCTCGTCGACGATCATGACCTCGCCGTCGATGACGACGTAGTCCTTGTCCTTCTTGAACAACTCCTTCGCCTTGATGGCGTTGTTCAAGTAGCCGACGAGCGGCGTGTTCACCGACTCGTAGAGGTTGTCGATCCCCAGCCAGTCCTCGACCTTGGAGACACCGGCCTCGTGGATGGCGACCGTGCGCTTCTTCTCGTCGACGTCGTAGTCGCCCGTCTCCTCAAGACCCTTGAGGGGGTTGCCCACCTCGCCCTTCTTGAGGCGCGTGACCAGCTTGGCGAAGTCGCCGTACCACTTGGTGGCCTGGTCCGCCGGGCCGGAGATGATCAGCGGCGTACGGGCCTCGTCCACCAGGATCGAGTCCACCTCGTCGACGATGGCGAAGTTGTGGCCGCGCTGCACCAGCTCGTCCTGCGCCCACGCCATGTTGTCGCGCAGGTAGTCGAAGCCGAACTCGTTGTTCGTGCCGTACGTGATGTCGCACAGGTACTGCTCGCGGCGCTGGGCCGGCGTCATGTTGGCCAGGATGCAGCCGACTTCCAGCCCCAGGAACTTGTGGACGCGACCCATCATCTCGGAGTCGCGCTCGGCCAGATAGTCGTTGACGGTGATCAGGTGCACGCCATCGCCGGACAGGGCGTTGAGATACGCCGGCAGCGTGCCGACCAGGGTCTTGCCCTCACCGGTCTTCATCTCGGCCACATAGCCGAGGTGCAGAGCGGCGCCGCCCATCATCTGGACGTCGTAGTGGCGCTGTCCGAGGACGCGCTTGGCGGCCTCGCGCACCGTGGCGAAGGCCTCGGGAAGCAGGTCGTCCAGACTCTCACCGTCGGCGTACCGCTGCTTGTACTCATCGGTGAGGGCCCGCAGCTCGGCGTCGGAGAGGTCGACGAAGTCCTCTTCGATGGAGTTGACCTGGTCCGCGATGCGGTGCAGCTTGCGCAGGATCTTGCCTTCGCCTGCACGCATGATCTTCGAGAGGACGGACACGGGGGTTGGTCTCCTTGCCGGTCGGGCCTGGGACGGTCGATTTCCATGTGACTTAACTGAGCAACGGCCATCGTATGCGAGGACCCCACCACGCCGGGAGGCCTGCCGTGACGAGGACCGCACACTGCTGCGCACCTGCTCCAAAAATCTCTTCAAAGGGGACAACGGCCGGGCCCCGCCGATGGTGCCGCGCCCGCCGGACGAATTGCGCGAATTGTGATCACACGCTCACGCACCGCAAAACGATGGCGCCCACCGGACGCCCGAAGCAGAATCGGCCGATGGAGCCCGAGCCCGTCACCCTCACCACCGCACGCCTCGTCCTGCGCCCCCTCGGTCCCCAGGACGCCGACGCCGTGTACACCGCCGCCCAGGACCCCGACATCCAGCGCTGGACCACGATCCCCTCCCCCTACCTGCCCGAACACGCGCAGAGCTTCACCGAACTACTCGCCCCGGAAGGCTGGGCCACCGGCGCGATGTTCACCTTCGGCGTCTTCCTCCCCGACGGAAGCCTCACCGGCCTCCTCAGCCTCACCATGCGCTCCCTGGGCACCGCCGAGGTCGGCTTCTGGGCCGCCAAGGAACACCGCGGCCGCGGTTACACCACCGAGGCGACCCGCACCGCCTCCCACTGGGCCTTCACCACCCTGCGCGTCGACCGCGTCGAATGGCGGGCGGAAATCGGCAACACGGCCTCCCGCGCGGTCGCCGAGAACGCCGGCTTCACCCTGGAGGGCACCCTGCGCTCGGCCATCAACAACAAGGGCGTACGAAGAGACTGCTGGCTGGCCTCCCTGCTCCCCTCGGACCTGGGCCTCCCGTCGACGGCGCCGTACCTCCCGGCCCCCACCGACGCCTGAGACCCGCCTCCACCGGCCCCCGACCGCACAGACCCCCAGCTCACCCCGCAGTGTCAGACCCACCCCCTATCGTGCGAGCCATGACGACCCCGCGCCCCGCCACCGAGCTCTCCGCAGACGAAGCCCGCCGCATCGCCCTACGGGCGCAGGGCTTCCTCGGCACGCCCGACCGCAAAGCCGGCGTCCGCGGCGTCCTGCGCCACCTCGGCGCCGTCCAGCTCGACACCATCTCCGTCCTCGCCCGCTCCCACGAGCTGATCCCCTACGCCCGCCTGGGCGCCGTCGGCCGCAAGACCGTCGAGAACTCCTACTGGCAGGACACGCACGCCTTCGAGTACTGGTCGCACGCCGCATGCATCCTCCCCATCGAGGAATGGCCCCACTTCGCCTTCCGCCGCCGCGCCTACCGCAACCGACCGCACTGGAACCACGACCTCCCGCACGGCACCTACGACCAGGTCGTCAAACAGCTCCGCGCCGAAGGCCCCCTCACCGCCACCGACCTGGGCGGAGCGAAGAAGACCAGCGAGTGGTGGGACTGGTCCGGCACCAAGGTCGCCGTGGAACGCGCGCTCATGTACGGCGAGGTGGTCTGCGTCGAGCGCCGCGGCTGGAAGCGCGTCTACGACCTCGCCGAACGCGCCGTACCCGCCGCCCTGCTGCACGACGAGCTGGACGACACCGAGTGCCTGCGCCGCCTCGTCCGCCTGGCCGGCCAGTCCCTCGGCGTCGGCACGCGCGCGGACATCGCCGACTACCACCGCCTCAAGGGCGAACAGGTCGACGCGGTGATCGCCGACTCGGGCCTGGTCCCGGTCACGGTCGAAGGCTGGGGCAAACCTGCCTGGGCCGACCCCACGGCCCTGGAGACGCCCCCGCGCGGCCGCCACCGCACCACGCTCCTGTCCCCCTTCGACTCCCTGGTCTGGGAACGAGCGCGCACCGAGCGGATCTTCGGCTTCACCCACCGCCTGGAGGCCTACGTCCCCAAGCCGAAGCGGGTGTACGGCTACTTCGCGATGCCGGTCCTGGCCGGCGGACGGCTCGTCGGCCGCGTGGACCCGGCCCGCGAGGGCCGCACCCTCGTCGCCAGACAGGTCACCCTGGACGGCCCCAAGGCGGTCCCGGCGGTCGCACAGGCCCTCCTGGAAGCCGCGACCTGGGTGGACTGCACGGACGTCCGCGTGGAGCGCGTGGACGCCCCGGACCTGCGCGAGCCCCTCACCCGCGAACTCGCCCGCGCACTGGCCTGACCGGACCCGCCGGGGCGAGCAGTCCCACTGGAGCGAGCGGGGCCGACGGGGCGAGCGGAGCCGGCGGGGCAAGCCGGCCCGCCGGGTCACTGGATCTCGAGGATCTTCTCCCGCATCGCGTACACCACCGCCTCCATCCTGGAGTGCAGCTGCAACTTCTCCAGGATGTTGCGCACATGGTTCTTCACGGTGTTCTCGGAGATGAACAACTCCTTGGCGATGTCACGGTTGTTCATCCCCGTGGCCACCAGCTTGAGCACCTCCAGCTCCCGGTCCGTCAGCCGCGGCGCGGGCACGAGCCGCCGCTCGTCCGTCCGCTGGATCATCGACTTGAACTCGGTGAGCAGCTTCGACGCCATGGAGGGGCTGATCTGCGACTGCCCGTCCGCGACCGCGCGGATCGCGGTGGCCACCTCGTCCGTGGAGATCTCCTTGAGGAGATAGCCGGTCGCGCCCGCCTTGATCGCCTCGTAGAGGTCGGCCTCCTCATCGCTGATCGTCAACATGATGATCTTCGCGCTGGGGGCCACCTCCTTGATGGAGGTGCACGCCTCGATACCGCCGCGCTTGGGCATCCGCACATCCATCAGCACGATGTCCGGCAGCAGGTCGGCCGCCTTGTCCACGGCCTCCGCGCCGTCCCCCGCCTCACCGACGACCTGGATGTCCTCCTCGGCCGCGAGCACGATCTCCAGTCCCCGGCGGAACAGGGCGTGGTCGTCCACGACAAGGACTCTGATCGGCTCCTTGCGTGCAGTGCCCCCGTCCGGGCCCATGCCGACGACGCCGTCGCCGGCGCCCTCGTCCCGCATCGGTCCGAAGCTGTCCGCCATCGTTCCTCCCCCTGAAGGCTGTGGCCTGGTCCTGAGCCATCGCCAACCCAAGGCAGCGGCCCACCGGTTGAACCGCCCTGCCATGATTCCATGCCCGACCGACAACGCGATGACAGAGCGATGTCCCAAGGGGTCGCACGAGGGTGCCCCTGGGGGCGCACAAGCGCTTCCAGGGGCACACCGCCGGCTGTCACCAGGGCAAGGTCTCAGCTGTCACCGGGCAGCGTCAGCCGCCCAGCGCACCACCCGCCTCGGGTGCGTGCGCCTGAGCCACCATCGGGTCGGTGTCGAGGTAGATCACGCCGTAGTCGTAGGCGTGCCGCCTGTAGACGACGCTGGGCTGCTTCGTCTCGGAGTCGACGAACAGGTAGAAGTCGTGTCCGACCAGTTCCATCTCGTAGAGGGCCTGGTCAAGGGTCATCGGGGCGGCCACGTGCGTCTTCTCGCGGACCACGAGGGGGCCGTCGCCCTGCACCTCGAGCGAGCCGATCTTCCTGGTCGGCACGCTGTCCGACTCACCGGCCGGGACGGGACGGCCGTTGCCGTTGAGCGTCGCCACGCCCGGAACGTGGTCGGGAACCTCTGCCGCGGAGAGCCTGCGGGCGCCGCGGCGCGTGTATCGCTTGTCGTGCTGCTTGCGCAGCTGGGCGTCCAGCTTCTCCGCCGCCAGGTCGAGTGCCGCGTACGGGTCGTTGGCCGCCGCTTCCGCCCGGATCACGGGGCCGCGGGAACGCAGAGTGATCTCCACTCGGTCACACCGGTCGGCCTGTCGGGGGTTGGGCTCCTTGGACACCTCGACGTCGAGGCTGATCACCTTGCCGTCGAGCTTCTGGATCTTCTCCAGATTCAGCTTCTCGGCCACGTGCTTGCGGAACCGCTCGGGCACCTCGGTCTTGCGGCCCTTGACGACGATGTCCACGCAGAACTCCGTTCCCGGATCACTCCGCTTCGACGGCGGAGCATCTCCCTTTTGCACCAGGCCCCGGTGAGCACCGGAACCGCTGACTCGGTGACTTCCACCTCCTCCTCCCCCATGGGCGAGATCTACACCCCAGGTGCCGCGGAAGATTACGAAAACCGCAGCACGGCATTCGGATATGAGAGGTGTGGCCTGCGGCTTTCCCTCACAACCGAACATATCTCGCCCGGACGGATGTCGTCACCCTCTACTGCCGCGTACCTCCATCCAGGTGAATTGGCCCTCTCATTACCTGCAACGACGCAAGTTCTCACTCAGTTCCGGTTTATTTCGAAAGACCCCGGCGCCGCCGCGACCACGGCCGCGCAGAGCACGTCACCGCCACCGCCCACGCGCGCCGACACCCCGCCCACGCCTCCCTCATCTGCTCCGTACGGTTCCACCGCCCGCTCCGCACGGCCTGCTCCGCCGTCCCGGTAATCTCCGTGATCTCCGTCTTCCCGAGTGACACCGCCGTACACAGCCGCTCCACCTCCACCTCCACCTCCGCCCCACGCCGCCCCCTGTTCCCCCCTCTCCCCACCTTCCACCTGTCCCACCCGTTCCGCTCGCCCAGCACGCCCAGCCCGCTGAACCCGCTCCGCCACAGTCGCCGACCGCACCGCGCGCGCCGCCTCCGCCAGCGAAGCGCCCGTGGTGACGAGGTCGTCGACGAGCACCACCGGAGCACCGCACAGCACCCGCGCGCCCCCGGGCACCACCCCGAGCGCGCCCACCAGGTTGTCGAGCCGCTGCCGGGAGTCGAGCCCCGCCTGATCGGCCACGGCCCGCCGCTGCCGCAGCACCGCGGCCACCCGCGCGGGCACCCCGGCCCGCCGCAGCTCACCGGCCGCCGCGAGCGCGATCCGCCGCGCCGGATCATGCCCACGCGCGCGTACGGCGGCGCGGGCGGACGGGACGGGGACGAGCAGTACGCCTCCGGGGGACTGGGGCCCCTCCCCCACCCCCACCCCCTCCCCCGCCTCCCTCACCCCCGCCCGCACCGCCCCCGCCAGCGCCTCGCCCAGCGGTCGTGCGAGCGCCAGCGCGCCGCGTTCCTTGTGGGCCAGCAGCACCGCCCGTACCTCGTCCGCGTACCGGGCCGCCGCGTGCACGGCGGGCAGCCCTGGCGGTTCCAGCACGGGCCGCACCCGGAACGGCACGGCCCCGCCCAGCGCCGCCCGGCACTGCGGGCAGAGCACCGTACGCGCGCTTCCGCAGCCTCCGCACGCGGCGGGCAGCACCAGGCCGGCGAGTTCCTGCCACCACCTGCGAACGCCTTCCACGTCGATCACTCTGCCAAGGTCCGAAGCGGCCTGCCACCCCTGTGGAAAACCGTCCGGAACTCCGGCCACACCCTGTGGAAAACTCGCGCGAAGGCACGCAGAAAGGTTCAGGCGGAAAGCAGTTCCAATGGACTGCGCCCTGGAATGCCGGGAACAGCCGGGAGCGCCGGAACAGCGACAGCCGGGAGAGAAAAGATCACCCCGGGTAAAACGCGACCGACGCGGTCTCCTTCAACGTCCGCCAGCCGCTCCCGCCGGGCAGCCACAGCAGTCCGTCCTTGGAGGTCGCGAAGAGCGGCGTGTCGCTGTCCTCGGAAGCGGCGATGCTCGTGACCTCGGTGAGGCCGGGCAGCGTGCCCGCCTCGGGGATCGAGCCGTCGCACTCCACGTACTGCACCTGCTGCACGCCGCCGGACTCGCGCCCGACCACCACCAGCCGGCTGTCCCCGGCCCACGACATGGCCGTGACCTGTTCCAACTCCGGTGTCGCCGAGCGCAGTTCCTGGACCGACACGGAGGCCGGCTCGCCGCTGCCCGCGCTGCGCTCGATCCGTCCGATCAGCAGGGACTGCTTGCCGCCCTTGTCCACGACGAGCGCGATCCGCACCCCGTCGGCGGCCACGCGCACGGCGTTGATACGGCCGTCCAGACCCGGCGTGAGCACCTCCAGCGGCTGGCCGCCGCCCTTCTCGAGCAGCAGCAGACGGGGGTCCTCGGGGTCGCGGTCGGCCACCCACAGGTTGCCCTGGGCGTCCCAGCTGGGGGTGGTGAGCCGGTCGGCCTCGGTCTTGCCCTTGCTCTGCAGCACGGGGTCGCCGATGGAACTGCCCGACACGGTGGAGGTGACGTAGAGCGTCTTGCCGTCGAGGGCGACTCCGGCGGCGCTGTGTTCGTCGCGGGCCACGGCGACCGAGCTGAGCTGCTTGGCGCCGTCGCCGAGCGCTCCGGGCACCGGGACGGCCTTGGCGTAGCCGGTGCTGCCGCCGCTCGAGATGCGGGCGAGGCGGTGCTGGCCGTCGATGAAGTACAGGAAGTCGGGGTCGGTCTCGGAGCCGCGCGCGGCGACGGCCGCGGCCCGTTCCTCGTTGACGGAGCACAGCTGTGTGCCGCCCGCGCGCAGCGCGACCTCGTCGACGGTGGGGGTCAGGCTCTGCAGGGAGAACAGCAGCTGGGCCGCCATCTCCTCGCACTTGCCGTGCCCGATGTCGGCGGCCTTGTCGTTCAGCGGCACGGTGAGCTTGTTCTGGTCGTCGGGCGTCAGCGAGGTGACGCCCTTGGGCAGTGCGGCTCCCGTCGGGAAGCCGGATCTGACGACGTGGCGGAGCCAGCTGGTGGGTCCGCTGAGCACGGACCGCACCACCTGCGTCATGGGGTCGACCCGTTCCCGCACGTAGACGGGGTCGGCGACGGCCATGGGCGGGCCGGAGTCGTCGGCCGCGGTGTTGGAGGCGAAGTAGTACTTGTTGACGGACACGAAGTTGCGCTGGAAGTCCGACTTGCCCATGACGACGCCCGGGGGGAGCGCGTCGATGCGCCACTGGTCGGTCTTCTTGTCGCGCGTGAGGTGGACCGTCTGCCCGTATCTGCCCGAGGCGGGCGTGTACGACTGCTGGGCGTCGACGGTGGCGACCCTGGTGCCGGTCAGGACGACCGAGTAGTCGTTGCCGTCCTCCCGGCTCCCGGCGGGTCCGACCTCGGCCGCCGGCCCGTCCGCCAGGACCGTCGTGGACCGTTCCGGCTCCCACTTCTGGGCGACTTTCCCGGTCAGGTACTGCCGGGCCGTCGAATAGCCCGGGTCGTCGCTGGTGAGCGCCTCGAGGAAGCCCTGGACGATCTCCGAGGGCGGTGCGTCGTCGCGAGGCGGCATCGCGAACACCCGTACCTGGGTGTCCTGGCGCTGGGTGGCTTCGACGTCGCGCAGATCCCCGCTGTCGGGCATCGAGGCGCACCCGGCCAGCAGTACGGCGCCGCCGGCGGCGTACGCCACCACACGCCCCGGCGTGCGCCGGGTTCCCCCCTCGCGCTGCTCAGCGCCCACGAAATGCCTCCCCATGCTCGTCCGCGCGCTGCGCCCCGGCGCCCGGCCGGTCCGCAGTCCCCCTCGGCGCCGGGTCACCCGCGCCGTCGATGTCGCCCGTGTCAGCGGTTCCCGCCCGCCCGGTCCGCGCCGGCTGCTGCGGGCGCTCGCCGTCTGCCGTCGTCCCGGCGGCGGGCGCCTCCTCCTGTCGTCGTACGCCGTTCGTGCCCGAGGCGGGCCGCGACACCACGCGCGCGCCGTTGCCGGGCAGCGCCGTCGGGTCGGCCGTGGGCGGGACGGCGGCGTTCCTGGGCGCGAGCGGGGTCCGGGCGGCCGAGAGCTGTTCGGCGGCGGGCTGCACCGGCACGGTCGCGCTCTTCTCGCCTCCGCCGCGCGGCAGACCGGCCTCGTCGAGGTCCCCGCGGTTGCGGCGGGAGTCCTTGGGCTCGAGCGGTATCGGTGAGCCCCGCAGCGGCTCGTCGGCGGTCCTGGGCAGCGTCAGCCGGAACTGCGAGCCGCCGCCGGGCTCTCCCCAGGCCTGCAGCCAGCCGCCGTGCAGTCGCGCGTCCTCCAGGGCGATGGACAGCCCCAGGCCGGTGCCGCCCGTGGTACGCGCGCGTGCCGGGTCGGCGCGCCAGAACCGGCTGAAGACGCGGGTGGCCTCGCCGGGCTTGAGCCCGACGCCGTAGTCGCGCACGGCGATGGCGACGGCCCCGCCGGCGGCGGCCAGTTTGACGATGACGTCCTTGCCCTCGCCGTGTTCCACGGCGTTGACCACGAGGTTGCGCAGCACCCGCTCCACCCGCCGGGCGTCGGCCTCGGCGACGACGGGCTGCTGGTCGCCGATGACGCGTACGTTCGTCCCCTTGCGTTCGGCGAGCGGCGCGGCCCCGCTGACGACCCGCCGCACGACCTCCCTGAGGTCGATCGGCTCGGCCTCCAGGGCGGCGGCGCCGGCGTCGAAGCGGCTGATCTCCAGCAGGTCGGCGAGGAGCGTCTCGAACCGGTCGAGCTGGTCGGCGAGCAGTTCCGCGGACCGCGCGGTGATGGGGTCGAAGTCGACCCGTGCGTCGTGGATGACGTCGGCGGCCATGCGGACGGTCGTCAGCGGCGTCCGCAGCTCGTGCGAGACGTCGGAGACGAACCGCCGCTGCATCCGCGACAGTTCCTCCAGTTGCTGGATCTTCAGCTGGAGGTTCTGCGCCATCTTGTTGAAGGCCTCGCCGAGGCGTGCGATGTCGTCCTCGCCGGTGATCTTCATCCGTTCCTGCAGCCGCCCTGCGGACAGCCGCTCGGCGATCCCGGCGGCCATCCGCACCGGGGTGACGACCTGCCGCACCACGAGCCAGGCGATGGCCCCGAGGAGTACGACGACGAAGAGCCCGGCGGTCGCCAGCGTCCCCTTGACCAGGCTCAGCGACTTCTCCTCCTGCGTGAGCGGGAAGAGGTAGTACAGCTCGTAGGTGTCGCCGTTGGGGTCGTTGACCTGCTTGCCGATGACGAGGGCCGGCTGGGAGTCCTTGTCGCTGAGGTAGATGATGCGGGAGTAGCTCTGGACCGCGCCGGTGCTGGTGTTGACGCGCGCGCGGAGGTTCTCCGGGACGCTCTTGTTGGGGTCGACGAACCCGGAGGCGCGCGGCCCGCGGCCGCCCTCGGTGTCGTCGCCGGGGGGCAGGGTGACCACGTCGAAGGCGCCCTGGCCGCCGCTGGACAGCGACAGCACGAGCTCGCTCATCCATTCGATGACGTTCTGCGAGCCGCGGCCGTTGGCCGGGGTTCCGTCGTCGGCGACGGCGCTGGCGGCCTCGTCGGCCTTCTGCTTGGCCACGGCGAACCCGCCGGTGGCCTGACTCTGGGACGCCTTGACCTTGGCGTCCAGCAGCCCGTTGCGGACCTGCCCGATGACGACGAAACCGAGCAGCAGGACGACGCCCAGCGACATCAGCAGCGTGGTGGCGACGACCTTGAGCTGGATGTTGCGCCGCCACAACCGCATCACGGGCAGCAGCGGCCGGCGCACCCAGCGCAGCAGCAGCCTCAGGACGGGGCTGCCCTGCACCCCGCCCTGCAGCAGTCCGCCTTCGAGGAGGCGTGCGAAGCGTGAACCCGGCTTCTTACGGCCGACAGGCCGCTCCGGACGGGCCCCGGACCGGCCGGGAGCCGAAGCGGCACTGTCCCCGGACATGTCAGCTGGGCCCTGCCTTGTATCCGACGCCACGTACGGTCACCACGATCTCGGGCCGCTCCGGGTCCTTCTCGACCTTGGAGCGCAGCCGCTGTACATGCACATTGACCAGGCGGGTGTCCGCCGCGTGCCGGTAGCCCCACACCTGTTCGAGGAGCACCTCGCGGGTGAACACCTGCCAGGGCTTGCGGGCGAGCGCGACCAGCAGGTCGAACTCCAACGGGGTCAGCGCGATCGACTGCCCGTCCCGCTTCACGGAGTGACCGGCCACATCGATGACCAGGTCGCCTATGGCGAGCTGCTCCGGCGCGGGCTCCTCCGACCTCCGCAGCCGCGCCCGGATCCGGGCGACCAGCTCCTTCGGCTTGAACGGCTTCACGATGTAGTCGTCGGCGCCGGACTCCAGCCCGACGACCACGTCCACCGTGTCGCTCTTGGCCGTGAGCATCACGATCGGCACTCCGGACTCCGCCCTGATCAGGCGGCACACCTCGATGCCGTCCCGGCCGGGCAGCATCAGGTCCAGCAGCACCAGATCGGGCTTCGCCTCACGGAACGCAGCCAGCGCCTTGTCGCCGTCGGCTACGAAAGACGGCTCAAAACCTTCACCACGCAGCACAATGCCGAGCATCTCGGCCAGTGCGGTGTCGTCGTCGACGACAAGGACTCGTCCCTTCATAAACGACATCATCCCATTCTCATAACGGTGAAGGACACGCAGGTGAGCAGGGTCACCGGCCTGTGACCATAGTCGTACTGGACCGTCACTGTCTGCCCCGGTCCCCCGACGTCGATGTCAGCGCCGAGGTCAGCACCGATCCCGGCGGCATATCTCGCTGCTGTGCGGCACCCTGCAGTGGTGGGATACGCCGTATGAGTGACCCGCTGCGCGACCGCATCCAGGAGTACTACGCCACCGTCCCCCTCCTCTTCTCCGACGCCGAGGACTTCGGCCCGCTGCGCCTGTTCGTCCGCAAGGAGCCGGGCGCCCCTTACTACGGCGGCCCGGGTCACGCCCAGCCCACCACGGAGGGCGCGGCCCGCGTCGGCGCCGCCGACATCGCCAGGGTGCGCGCCCGGCAGCGCGAGCTCGGCGTACCGGAAGCGTTCGAATGGCTGGCCGAGTCGGCACCTGAACTGCGCCCCCTCATCGAGGCCGCAGGCCTGAAGGTGCTGCGCCGCCCGCTGATGGCGATCCCACCGCACCACCCCCTCCCCCCACAGCCCCTCCCGGACGGCGTGACACTGCGCGCCCTGACCGAGGACGACCCCGTCCTGCCCGCCGCCCTCGCCCTCCCCCGCCTGGCCTTCGCCGAGGCCCCCGACCCCGCGACGGACCCGTCGGACCGCCCCTCGGACCGCACGAAGCTGTCGCGAATCGCCGCTGAGCTCACCGAGGACGGCACGGTGGCCACCGTGCGCCCCACACTCCGCGCCGGGCACAAGACACTCCTCGCCGCCCTCGCCCCGGACGGCACCCCCCTGGCCACCGGCCACTACCACCCGGCGACCGGCACCACGGAGATCGGCGGCGTCGGCACTCTCCCCTCCGCCCGCCGGCAGGGCCTGGCCGCCGCCCTGACCGCGGCCCTGGTCACCCACGCCCGCGCCCACGGCGTCGACACGATCTTCCTCGCCTACGCGCAGGACACCGTCGCCCGCATCTACGCCCGCCTGGGCTTCCGCCCCACAGGCACCACCCTCCTCATCGCCGACCAACCCGCCCGCTCATGACCCGAACCACCGCCCCGAACCACCGCCCCGGACCGCCGACGAACGCGCAGGGAGGCGCTCAGGTCCTGTCAGGTCCTGCCCAAGTCCTGGCGCGCCCTGCCGCACAGCCCGGCAAGCGCGCCGGCCGTGACGGGCGAGACCACGCCTTCCTCCGTGACGATCGCCGTGACCAACTCGGGCGGCGTCACGTCGAACGCCGGGTTGTACGCCTGAGTCCCCAGCGGCGCCACCGCCATCCCTCCTCCCGCTCCCGTGACCGGCGCCTGCGGCGCCATGACCTCCGTGACCTCGAACCCGGGACGCTGCTCCACCTCGATCAACGCCCCGTCCGGCGTCTGCGGATCCACCGTCGTCACCGGCGCCACCACGATGAACGGCACATGGTGGTACCGGGCGAGCACCGCGAGCGGATAACTCCCCACCTTGTTCGCCACCGATCCGTCGGCCGCGATCCGGTCCGCCCCGATCAGCACCGCGTCCACCTCCCCCGCCGCGAAGAGCGAGCCCGCCGCGTTGTCCGTGAGCAGGGTGTACGCCATGCCGTTGCGCGCCGCTTCGTACGCCGTGAGCCGGGCTCCCTGCAGCAGCGGACGCGTCTCGTCCACCCACAGCCGCCGAAGCCGCCCGGCCCGGTGCGCGGCGAGCGCCACCGCGAACGCCGTCCCCTCCCCGCCCGACACCAGCGCCCCGGTGTTGCAGTGCGTGAGGACCCGGTGCCCGCCGCCCGGCAGCAGCTCGTCGAGCAGCGCCAGCCCGTGCCCGGCCATCCGGACACTGGCCTCGGCGTCCTCCCGGTGCAGCTGCCGCGCGGCGGCCAGCGCGGCCCGCGCCCCCTGCCCCGGATCGCCGCCCTCGGCGAGCGCCGCCCGGTACGCGGCCCGGGCCCGGCGCACGCCGACGGACAGATTCACCGCGGTGGGCCGGGCGCCCGCCAGCGCGTTCGCGGCCTCGTCCACATCGAATCCGCGCGCGGCGGCGAGCGCGACGCCGTACGCCCCGGCGATCCCGAGCAGCGGCGCCCCGCGCACGGCGAGCGAGCGGATCGCCTCCACCAGCGCAGACGCATCCGTACACACCCGTTCGACTTCCTCGGCCGGCAGTCTCGTCTGGTCGAGAAGAACCAGTACGGGACCCTCGGGCGGCTCCTCCCAACGGATCGCGGGTATCCCGGTCGGCCGCTTGTCCTCGCCGGATTGCGCGTACTGATCAGCCATGTCGTCAGTCTGCCCCCGATCCGGCGGACAATTGAAGGAGTGCAGCCCATACCGCGGCCCATCCACCGGTGAGCCCCCCATGGCACGATGGCTCCCAACCTGCCGCCGCGACCGCGGACGGGCACCGTGAAGGAGCGACGATGAAAGACACTCCGGGCTGGGCATCGCCCGGATCCGCCCCGTCCGACGGACAGGAGCCCGGCGCGTCCCACCCCGCCGAGCCCGCCGACCGGCCCGCCGGCGCCCAGCCCGCGGACCAGCCCGGCGCGAACCCACAGAGCCCCGGCACGAAGTGGTCCAAGGAACAGCCGCCACCCGCCCAGTGGTCCGCGCCGACAGGCCCCCAGAACCCGGGCCAGTCCCCGCCGCCCCCTCCGCCGCCGGCCCCCGCCCAGGGCTGGGGCCCCTACCCGCCCGCAGGCCCGGGCGGCGGACACCCCGGCGGCCCCGCAGGCCCCGGGGGCTACGGCCCTCCCGGCGGCTACGGAGCCCCCGGCGGCTGGGGCGCCGGCTGGGGCGGTCCTCCGCCCGCGGCCAAGCCCGGCGTGATCCCGCTGCGGCCGCTCGGCGTGGGCGAGATCCTCGACGGCGCCGTCGCCACCATGCGCACCTACTGGCGCACGGTCCTGGGCATCTCGCTGACCGTCGCGGTCGTCACCGAGATCCTCGTCGTCCTGTTCCAGGGCCTGATCCTCAGCGGCACGGACACGACCGCCCTCGGCGACCCGAGCGCCACCGTCGACGAGCAGCTCAGCGCCATGGGCGACGCCATGCGCGCCTCCGGCCCCGTCCTCCTGATCACCCTCCTCGGCACCATCACGGCGACCGCCCTCCTCACCGCCGTCACCAGCCGCGCGGTGCTCGGCAAACCGGTCACCCTCGGGGAGGCCTGGCGCGACGCCCGCCCCCAGGTGCCCAAGCTGTTCGGCCTGATCTTCCTGCTGATGCTCATGGCCGCCGGCATCGCCCTCGCGTGTCTGCTGCCGGGCATCCTGGTGAGCGCCACCGGAAACGCCGACGCGGGTTCCGCCCTCAAGGCCTTCGGCGTCCTCGGCTCGGTCGTCGTCATCCTGTGGCTGCTGGTCCGCTTCTCCCTCGCCTCGCCCGCGCTGATGCTGGAGAAGCAGAGCATCAGGAAGGCGTTCAACCGCTCCGCGAAACTCAGCCGCGGCGCCTGGTGGCGCGTCTTCGGCATCCAACTGCTCGCCCTGATCATCGCGAACATCGTCGCCTTGATCATCGTCGTGCCGTTCGCCCTCCTCGGCGCCTCCCTCAGCGACGGAGGCGTCGGCAACATGGTCGAAGCCGGCGGCGACTACGGCTGGACCTACCTGATCGTCAGCGGCATCGGCTCCGTCATCGGCTCCATGATCACCTTCCCGATCGCGGCAGGCGTCATCGTGCTCCTCTACATCGACCAGCGCATCCGCCGCGAGGCCCTCGACCTCGACCTGGCCCGCGCCGCAGGCCTCCAGGACTACGGCTCCCCCGCACCCGGCACGACTCCGGGGAGCTGATGCGGTGAGCCTGACGGGGGGAGCACTCACCGCGGCACCACTCCCGGGCGGCCTGCCCGCAAGGGCGCTGCCCGGCATCGCCGACCGGGCCGTGGAAGCCCTGGCGCGGGCGGGCAACGGCACCATGCTGTCACTGGCCCGCTCGGGCGACGAACCGCCGCTCACCATCCCCCGCGACCCCGCGCGGGAGGCGGCCCGCCGCGAGCTGTCGAAGGACATGTACCACCAGAACGACCCCGGCCTCCTCCAGCGCGCCCTGGACACCCTCTGGGACTGGATCGGCGGCCTCCTCGGCACCGCCTCGACGGCCACCCCCGGTGGCACACTCGGCCTACTGGTCGTCATCCTCGCCGCCGTAGCCGTCGTCGCGGCCCTGTGGTGGCGCCTGGGCACCCCGCGCCGCGCCCCCTCCTCCACCACCGCCCTGTTCGACGACCGTCCCCGCAGCGCCGCCGAACACCGCGCCGCCGCCGAGGCACACGCCGCCCAAGGCCACTGGAACCAGGCCGTCCAGGAACGCATGCGCGCCATCGTCCGCTCCCTGGAGGAACGCACCCTCCTCGACGCCCGCCCCGGCCGCACCGCCGACGAGGCCGCCGCCGAAGCCGGCCGCACCCTGCCCGCCCACACCGACCGACTCCGCGCCGCCGCCCGCGACTTCGACGACGTCACATACGGCGGCCGCCAAGCAACCGAACCGTCGTACGGACGCATCGCCGAACTCGACCTCGACCTGGAACGCACCAAACCCCGACTCACGGCGAGCAGCACCCACACCGCGGCCCACCCCGCCCGCCAGGGAGCCGCCGAATGACGACCGAGGTCACGCTCCCGTCCACCTCGGCCTCGCCCACCGCCCGCCGGCTGTGGACCCGCGCGCGAGGACTCGCCCTCGCCTTCGTGCTCCTCCTGACCGCGGCCGTCACCCTCGCCGCACTCCGGTCCGACGCCCGCCACGGCGCCCTCGACCCCCGCTCCCCCGACCCCTACGGCAGCCGCGCCGCCGCCGCACTCCTCGCCGACCGTGGCGTGTCCACCCGCGTGGTCACCACCCTGACCGCGGCCCGCGCCGCAGCCGGCCCCGACACCACTCTCCTGATCGCCGCCCCCGATCTCCTGACGAAACATCAACAACGGGAGCTGCGCTCGTCGATCGCGGGCTCCGGCGGCCGCACTCTCCTCGTCGCCCCCGGCAGCTGGTCCGTGAGCACCCTCGCCCCCGGCGTGAGCGCCGACCCTGCCAACAGCCGCGGCGCCGCACTCTCCCCCGACTGCGCACTGCCCGCCGCCCGCCGCGCCGGCACCGCCGAAACCGGCGGCATCCGCTACACCACCCGCCACCGCGCCGCCGACCAGTGCTACCCCAGCGAGCGCCTGGCCACCCTGCTGCGCATCCCGGACCCCACCGGCGACGGCGACACCATCGTCCTCGGCGCGCCCGACATCCTCTACAACAAGCGCCTCGACAAGCAGGGCAACGCCTCGCTCGCCCTCCAACTCCTCGGCTCCCGCACCCATCTCGTCTGGTACCTCCCCTCGCTCTCCGACACCTCAGCGACCGACCCGGACGACGAAAAAAGCTTCTTCGACCTACTCCCTTCCGGCTGGCTCTGGGGCACACTGCAGCTCTTCATCGCGGCAGCCCTCGCCGCCCTCTGGCGGGCACGCCGACTCGGCCCGCTCGTGCCCGAAAAACTCCCCGTGGCGATCCACGCCTCCGAAACCGTCGAAGGCCGCGCCCGTCTCTACCGCAAAGCGGACGCCCGCGACCGCGCGGCCGCCGCTCTTCGCTCCACCACCCGCACCCGCCTCGCCCCTCTCCTAGGCGTCCCCGTCACCCAGGCGCACGCGCCCGAGGCACTCGTCCCCACCCTGTCCGCCCACCTCCACGGCGACGGACAGTCCCTGCATTCCCTCCTCTTCGGCCCACCGCCCGGCGACGACGCGGCCCTGATCGCACTCGCCGACCAACTCGACGCCCTCGAAAGAGAGGTACGCCGTCCATGATGGACCCGACCACTGACAACGCCGGGAACACCGGGGACCCGGGCCGGGCCCGCGCCTCCCTGGAAGCCCTGCGCGCCGAGATCTCCAAGGCCGTGGTCGGCCAGGACCCCGCCGTGACCGGTCTCGTTGTCGCTCTCCTCTGCCGCGGACACGTTCTCCTCGAAGGAGTCCCCGGAGTGGCCAAAACGTTGCTCGTCCGCGCCCTCGCATCCGCACTCGAACTCGACACCAAGCGCATCCAGTTCACCCCCGACCTCATGCCGAGCGACATCACCGGCTCCCTCGTCTACGACGCCCGCACAGCCGAGTTCTCCTTCCAGCCCGGCCCGGTCTTCACCAACCTCCTCCTGGCCGACGAAATCAACCGCACCCCGCCGAAGACCCAGTCGTCCCTCCTCGAAGCCATGGAAGAACGCCAGGTCACCGTCGACGGCACCGCCCGCCCCCTCCCCGACCCGTTCCTGGTCGCCGCGACCCAGAACCCCGTCGAGTACGAGGGCACCTACCCCCTCCCCGAAGCCCAGCTGGACCGCTTCCTCCTCAAACTCACCATCCCCCTCCCCTCCCGCCAGGAGGAGATCGACGTCCTCACCCGCCACGCCGAAGGCTTCAACCCACGCGACCTGCGCGCCGCCGGCGTACGCCCCGTAGCAGGCCCCGCCGACCTCGAAGCCGCCCGCGCAGCCGTCGCCAAGACGACGATCTCCCCCGAGATCACGGCCTACGTCGTCGACATCTGCCGCGCCACCCGAGAATCACCGTCCCTCACCCTGGGCGTCTCCCCCCGCGGCGCAACCGCACTCCTGGCCACAGCCCGCGCCTGGGCATGGCTGACCGGCCGCGACTACGTCATCCCCGACGACGTCAAAGCCCTCGCGCTCCCCACCCTCCGCCACCGCGTGCAGCTCCGCCCGGAAGCCGAGATGGAAGGCGTGACCGCCGACTCCGTCATCAACGCGATCCTCGCCCACGTCCCCGTCCCCCGCTGATGGCACTCACCGGACGCACCGCACTCATCGCCGCCCTCGGCTCCCTCCCCATCGGCATCTGGGACCCCAGCTGGACCGGCATCCTCGCCGTCAACGCTCCCCTCGCCGTCGCCTGTGCCTGCGACTTCGCCCTGGCAGCCCCCGTACGCCGACTCGGCCTGACCCGCTCCGGCGACACCACCGCCCGCCTCGGCGACCCGGCGGACATCACCCTCACCATCACCAACCCGTCCGGCCGCCCCCTGCGCGCCCACCTCCGCGACGCCTGGCCCCCCAGCAGCTGGCAACCAGGCACGGAGACAGAAGCCTCCCGCCACCGTCTGACGGTCCCGCCCGGCGAACGCCGCCGCATCACCACCCGCCTGCGCCCCACCCGCCGAGGCGACCACCACACCGACCGCGTCACGATCCGCTCCTTCGGCCCCCTCGGCCTCTTCTCCCGCCAAGGCACCCACAAAGTCCCCTGGACCGTACGCGTCCTGCCCCCGTTCACCAGCCGCAAGCACCTCCCGTCGAAACTGGCCCGCCTGCGCGAACTGGACGGCCGCACCAGCGTCCTGACCCGCGGCGAGGGCACAGAATTCGACAGCCTGCGCGAATACGTTCCCGGCGACGACACCCGTTCGATCGACTGGCGAGCCACCGCCCGCCACTCGACGGTCGCTGTCCGCACCTGGCGCCCCGAACGCGACCGCCACATCCTCCTAATCCTCGACACCGGCCGCACCTCCGCAGGACGCGTCGACGACGCCCCTCGCCTCGACGCCTCCATGGACGCCGCACTGCTCCTCGCAGCCCTGGCATCCCGAGCCGGCGACCGCGTCGACCTCCTGGCCTACGACCGCCGAGTACGCGCCCTGGTCCAGGGCCGAACCGCACGCGACGTGCTTCCGTCCCTGGTCAACGCCATGGCAACCCTCGAACCCGAACTCGTCGAAACGAACGCCCGTGGCCTCACCGCCGCAGCCCTCCGCACGGCCCCCCGCCGCTCCCTCATCGTCCTACTGACCACACTCGACGCCGCCCCGGTCCAAGAAGGCCTCCTCCCCGTCCTCCCCCAGCTCACCCAACGCCATACGATCCTGGTGGCATCGGTCGCCGATCCTCACATCGCCCGCATGGCCACCTCACGCGGCAACGTCGAAGCGGTGTACGAGGCCGCAGCAGCCGCCCAGGCCCAGACCGAACGCCACCGCACAGCCGAACAACTCCGCCGCCACGGCGTCACCGTCGTCGACGCCATGCCGGAGGAACTCCCCCCGGCATTGGCAGACGCCTATCTGGCACTGAAAGCAGCCGGCCGCCTGTAACGCAAAACGGGCTCCCCCTAGGAGAGCCCGTCAATTCAACGTCGGAACACAGAAAACCCCCGTACCGAATTAACGGTACGGGGGTTTTCTATAATATTTGTTCGGCGGTGTCCTACTCTCCCACAGGGTCCCCCCTGCAGTACCATCGGCGCTGTAAGGCTTAGCTTCCGGGT